>NZ_BAAGTH010000003.1:0-429988 GCF_054782015.1 Salinifilum aidingensis
CGTCCTGAGCCAGGATCAAACTCTCCAACAACAAATCCCAGCAAACAAAAAACAAGAACCACGCACACGCGTCATTCAACAAGCATCCGCTGTCGAGTTCTCAAAGAACACACCACCGAACCGGCGGCATCTCCCGAGCAAAAACCCTAGCACCCGCCAACCACCCCCCACACCCGGGGGGTCGCCCGCACCCAGCACCACCAGCAGCACCCCACCACGAGGCCACCACCGCGGCACCAGACGGCACCACCGATTTCCACTCGCATTGTTCAAACAACCCACCGGACAACTCACCGACCACACCCCAGCACGCCCGAGCTTCCACCCGGAAACCCAAACGCCGCACAGGGAATCGGCCCGCTCCGTCGCCGGCACGAAACAATTTACACGACCGCCGCACCCCCACCGACACCCACCCCCCGGAAAAATGAAATCCCAGGTCAATCCGAATACACCCTGTCGTGTGGACGCCCACCGCCGTTCAGGCGGGCGTCACCGCGGCGACGCGTCCGCGTCCCTCCGCGATCCGAACAGGTCCGCAACGGATGCCGCCAACGCGGGGCCCCGAGCGAGGACGCACGCGTTCCCGCTCGCGTCCCGCCCGCGCGAGCGCGATCACCGCGAGCCCCGGCAGGAGCCGCCGCCTCGCACCCGCTCGCCGGGATCGGCACCGTCCCGGCCGACACGCATCCCCCGTCCGCGCACCGGAACACCCCCGCGGCGATACCGTCCCCCCATGACCGAACGTCCGCTTGCCCTGGTCACGGGCGCATCCCGCGGTATCGGCGCGGCGACCGCGCGTGCCCTCTCCGAAACGCACGACGTACTTCTCGGAGGTCGTGACAGCGCCACGCTGGAGCAGCTCGCCCGGGAGATCCCCGGAACCACCGCGTGGCCCGTCGAGCTCACCGACCACTCGGCCGTCGCCGCGGCCGCCGAACGGTTCGACCGCCTCGACGCGCTCGTGCACAGCGCCGGAGTCGCCGACCTCGGCACGATCGAGGAAACCCCCGCGGAGACGTGGCAACGCACCTTCCGCGTGAACCTGTTCGCCGTCACCGAGCTCACCCGGCAGCTCCTGCCCGCGCTGCGCGCCGCGCGCGGGCACGTGGTGCTCGTCAACTCGGGCGCGGGCCTGTCCGCCAAACCCGGCTGGGGCGCCTACGCCGCGAGCAAGTTCGCGCTCCGCGGTTTCGCCGACTCGCTGCGCGCGGAGGAGTCGCAGCACGGCGTGAAGGTCACGTCGATCTTCCCCGGGCGCGTCGCGACCGACATGCAGCGCGAGGTGCGCCGCCAGGAAGGCGGGACCTTCGAGCCGGAGGGCTACCTGCGGCCCGACTCCGTGGCCCGGTCGATCGTCTCGTCCGTGCACGCGGACGAGGACACGCACCTGACCGAGGTCGTGCTCCGCCCCGCCTGAGCACCCGGTGCCGACGGCAGGCCGCGCTGCCGGTGGTGACGGCGCGCGGCCGCTCAGCCGCGGATGTACTGCGCCGACGTGCGCGCCGCCGCCTGCACGTGGCGGCGGTCCGCCCGGGTCGGTTCCTGGTCGTGCAGCACCTGCTCACCCGCGACCCACACGTCCCGGACGCACCGCGAGCCCGCTGCCCACACGACGTTCGCCACCACCTGTTCGTCCGGCGCGTCCAGGCCGGTGGCGAACGCCGGCGTGTCCACGTCGAGGTGCACCAGATCCGCCCAGCGGCCCGGTTCGAGCGTCCCGAGGTCCTCGCGCTGCAGCGCCTCCGCTCCGCCCCGCGTCGCGGCGAGCAGCGCCTGCTTCGCGCTCAGCGCCGTGGCACCGCCCGTCACCGTCCGCGAGAGCAGCCCGGCCAGGCGGATCTCCTCCCACAGGTCGAGGTCGTCGTTGCTCGACGGCCCGTCGGTGCCCAGGCCCACGGGCACACCGGCGCCGAGCAGCTCCACCAGCGAAGCAGTCCCCGAGGCGAGTTTCGCGTTCGACCCGGGGCAGTGCGCGACACCGGTGCCCCGGCGCGCGAGCAGCGCCCGGTCCTCCGCTGAGAGGTGCACGCCGTGCGCCGCGAGCACCCGGCCGTTGAGCACGCCGAGCTTGTCCAGCAGCGCGGGCACCGAGCCGAACTCGGCGCGCTGCTGCGCGTCCTCGTCCGCCGTCTCCGCCACGTGCGTGTGCACGAGCGCGTTGCGCTGCTGCGCTGCTTCCCCGATCGTTTCGAGGGCCTCCATCGGCAGCATGTACGCGGAGTGCGGGCCGTAGGCGAGCTCGATGCGCTGCCCCGGCCCGAACCGGAGTCCGTCCGCGTCGATCCACCGGTCGATCCGCTCGAGCATGCCGCTCCAGCCGCCGGTACCGCTGAGGTCGGGCAGGTCGATGACCGCTCCGGCGAGCACGACGCGCGATCCGATCGCGAGCGCTCCCTCGACCACGGACTCCCCGGCGAAGTACATCTCGGCGCTCGTGGTCACTCCTGCGCGCAGCATTTCCACGCACCCGAGTTCCATGCCGATGCGCACGTCGGCGGGGCGCAGGCGAGCCTCGGCCGGCCAGATGACCTCCTGCAGCCACCGCAGCAGCGGGAGGTCTCCGCCCATGCCGCGCAGCAGCGTCATCGGGCTGTGGGCGTGCGCGTTGATCAACCCCGGAAGCAGGATGCCGTCGCAGTCCTGGACGGCGGCGTCCCGCGAACGCTCCGGTGCCGCGGTACGCGGCCCGCAGTACGCGACGCGCCCGTCCTGATCGACGTCCACAACCGCATCCCGGATCACCGAACAGGCCTGGTCGCACGGCAGAACCAGCGGAGCGTGCAGACGCAGAGGTGTGGTCGACATGGGAGCAATTGTGCCGCATCGATCGAACCGGTCCCGGAGAGCTGGCGCGACGAACACGGCCTACGGGAGGAACGTGGACAACGTCGTCATCATCACCAGTCCTGCCGCCACGGCCAGCCCCAGGATCACTGCCAGGTACGCACCATCACGAGTTCCCAGTCGCATACCTCCAGCATCGTCGTCTGCGCGGGACTCGCACCTCGGCTTTCCGGCTGATCCCCCTCCTCCGGAAGGCCAGAACCGCGCGACCGGAGCGGCCGGTCACTCCTCGACGAGGCCGCGGCGCCACGCCCAGGCCGCGGTCTCCACCCGGTTGCGGGCACCGACCTTGCCCTGCGCCGCCGCGAGGTGCGTTTTCACGGTGGACAGCGACATGTACAGCTCTTGGCCGATCTCGCTGTTGGTCAGACCCCGCGCCGTGGCGCGGACGACGTCCAGTTCCCGCTCCGTGAGCTCCTCGGACGGCGGGGGCGCGTGCGTCCTCCGCTCCGGCTTGCCGGAGAAGTGCTTCAGCAGCCGGACGGTGATCTGCGGGGACACCAGCGCGTCACCCCGCTCGGCCGCGTGCACCGCCTCGATCAGCAGGGCCGGTCCGGCGTCCTTGAGCAGGAAGCCGCTGGCTCCGTTGCGGAGCGCCTGCTCGACGTACTCGTCGAGGTCGAAGGTCGTGACCACCACGACCTTGAGCGGGTCGGAGACGTCGGAGCCCGCGAGCTGCCTGGTGGCCTCCAGCCCGTCCATCCCGGGCATCCGGATGTCCATCAGGCACACGTCCGGGCGGAGCTCCCGGGCCAGGCGCACGGCGTCGACCCCGTCGCCCACGTCCCCGACGACTTCGACGTCCTCCTGGGAATCGAGGATCATGCGGAAGCCCGCGCGCACCATCTCCTGGTCATCCGCGATCAGCACTCGGGTCATGAACCCCGGTTCCCGTCCTTCTCGGCCAACGGCATCACCGCGTCGACGCGCCAGCCGGCGTCCTCGGCCGGACCGGCCTCGAACGTGCCCCCGAGCAGCTCGACGCGTTCACGCATCCCGACCAGACCGTAGCCGCCCGAACCACCCGCCGGTTGGCGCCGCTGCCCCGCGCCGTCGTCGCGCACGCGGATGCGCAGGTCGTTGCCGTCAGTGCGCAGGTGCACATCGATGTGCGTGACGTCCGCCGCGTGCTTCTCCGCGTTCGTCAACGCCTCCTGGACCACGCGCAGGGCCGAACGCGCGACCTCCTGGGGCACCGTTTCCCCCAGTTCCGTGCCCAGCGAGACGCGTGGCCGCACCTGCGGCCCCAGCGTGCTGTCGACGAGCGCGCGCACGTCGGAGTCGAGATCGGTGCTCGCGCTCTCCCCGGCACCCTCCTCGCGCATGCCCGCGACGATCCGCCGCATCGCCGTGAGCGCTTCGGTGCCGCTGTCGGCGATCCGGTCGAGCGCCTGGCCGGCCGCCGCGGCATCGCGCTCGGCGACCATGCGCGCGGCCTGGGCCTGCACGACGATCCCCGTGACGTGGTGGGCCACGATGTCGTGCAGTTCGCGCGCCAGCGCCATGCGCTCGTTCTGCTGCGCGAGCGAGATCGCCGCCTCCACCGAGCGGGCGCGGTCCGCGTCGCGCGAGCGGAAGTACATGCCGGTGCCGATGGCGGTCACCAGCAGCAAGCCCCCGAGGAACAGCGGGGTCGCGGCCACGCGCGGGTCGAGGTAGTTCGACCGCCCCGGGAGGCCGAACAGGGCGAGCAGGGCCACGAGGACGAGGCCGGCGACGACTCGTGCCGCCAGGGCCCGTTCGACGGTGCGCACGGTGATGGCCACCAGCACCATTCCGGCACCGACCGCGGTGGCCGGAACCGGGCCGAGCAGACCGGTGGCCGGCTCGCCCAGCAGCCGCAGCAGCACGACCATCGTCACGAGCGCGGCCGCGGCGAGCACGGAGGCCTCGATCGGGCGCGTCGGGGCGAGCACGGCGAACAGCCCCATGACCGCGCAGCCCAGCAGTTGGGTCAGGACGGTGTACGGTCCGGCCTCCACGCTCGCCACCTGCAAGAACAGCAGGATGCACAGCGCGGCGATGACGGGCCACTGCTGCCGCAGCAGCACGGCGAAGGCGCTCTGCCCGCTGAACGCGCTGCGCAGGTACAACCCGGTGCCTGCGGCGAGGATGAGCTGGAGGAACCCCAGCCACAGCGGGTCGATGCCGAAGCCGGTCGCACCGCGCAGGCCCACCGCCCCGAGCGCGGCGAGCACCAGCGCGGCGGTCACCGGCAGGGCGCGGGACAGCGGGGCACCGCGGTAGAGCGCGAGCACGAGCAGCAGCCCGGCGAGGTTCTCCGTCGGGCGGGTCCCCAGCAGCACCGGCAGCGGGCCGAACGCCTCCGGCTCGGGGAGGAGGCCGGCGCGCACGAGCAGCGTCGCGCCGCCCAGCACGACCGCGCCCGCCAGCCCGCACGTCACGGGTGCGCGCCGGGCGAGCAGGGCCAGCACCGCCAGGGCGGTCAGCTCCGGAACGATCACCAGTTGCGCACCGCCGCCGCTCGCCAGCAGGAGCACGTCCCCGCACCAGGTCAGCCCGAGCAGCGCGGCGAAGATCCACTGCTCGCGCAGCAGCGCCACCAGCCAGCCGAGGCCCGGCCGGGCGGAGGGAACCGCGGGGGTCCTCCCGCGGCCGCTGCGCGGCGCGGCCGCCTCGTTCGGTGCGCTCCCCTCCGGCGGTGCGGACTCCCCCGGGGCAGAACCCCGCGGTGCGGGGGCCCCGGAACGCGGATGCCTGAACACGGCACCGACGGTAGTGGAGCCGGGCGGTTCCCACCCCGTCCGATCGGCCATCGTCACCGGCCAGTCGGCCATCGTCACCGGCCGCTCGGACGAGTCCGGCAGACCGCTCCCACCTCCCCGCGGTGCGCTCCCCCGCTCCCCGCGGAGCAGCCGGTCCCCGGCAGGCCCGGTACCCGGGCGGCCGTTCCCACATCCGGAGCAGCGCCCGGGGAACGGCCCCGCTGTCCCGTCCTTTCGGACAAGCGCCTGTGACCGTTCGGCCGATTCGTCAACAGCTCCCCGAGCGCGACGCTGGGAGCACCACCGGAGACCGGGGAGCAGCGGCGACGCGGGAGCGCGCAGGAGCGGGCACGCGGAAGCCGCACGAGGCGGCCCCGGCGGCCGGCAGGGCACGCGCGCTGAAGGAGACCGCGATGTTCGTACAGGTCCTGTCCGCGATCGGCACCGTGGTCGCTCTGGTCATCCTCGTGGCCATGGCGGCCAGCGCCGCGCTCCCAGACGTGGGCGAGTGGTTGGCCGCCCGGCGCGCTCCCGCGCGCTGCCGCGAGGACTGAGCGCCGACGCCGGACGGCTCTCAGCGGCGCTCGTAGATGAGGTCGTGCACGACGCGCCCCTCCTCCTGAGCACGCGTCTCGAACTTCGTCACCGGGCGCCACTCCGGCCGGGGCGCCCACCCCTCCGACTCGTGCGCGTAGCGGTTGCGCAGCAGCGGTTCGGCATCGCAGACCTCGCGCATCTGCTCGGCGTAGTTCTCCCAGTCGGTGGCGAGGTGGACCACGCCCCCGGGCGCGATGCGCGAGGCGATCAGCGCCATCGCAGGCCCTTGCACGAGCCGCCGCTTGTGGTGCCGCTTCTTCGGCCACGGGTCGGGGAAGTAGATCAGCACCTCGCTCAGCGAGTCCTCCGGCACGTGGTGCCGCAGCAGCTCCAGCGCGTCACCCCGCAGGAGCCGCAGGTTGGTCAGGCCCGCGTTCACCGCGCGGGAGAGCAGCTGGGCGAGACCGGGTTTGTAGACCTCGACGGCCACGTAGTTGACGTCGGGGCGGTTCTCCACGAGCTGCGCGGTGGTCTCCCCCATCCCCGAGCCGATCTCCAGCACGAGGGGTGCCGACCGGCCGAACCAGGTCTCGAAGTCCACCGGCCCCTCGGGCAGGGCGGTGATCTCCGTCCCCCACTCGGACCAGTGCTGGTCCCAAGCTCGTTGCTGGCCCGTGGTCATCCGCCCACCGCGGTGGACGTAGCTGACGATCGATCGGGCAGGACGAATTCGCTGGTCGGAGGAACTCACAAGGAGCCAGTATGACAAACGCGCCCGGCGCGGCGGCGGCCGCGCCGGAGGCCGGCCCGGCAGACCGCGCACGCGCCGAGCTCCCCGACCGCCACCTCGGCGCGCCACCCCGGCGCGACGGGCTCACCAGGACTCGATCCGGGTGACCGCCGAGAGCAACCCGCTGATGCCGTCCAGCGGGACGGCCGGCGGCTCCACATCACCGTGGGCCGGCAGCACGTTCAGCCACCCGGGGTGCTCGTCGGTGCACAGCACGGTGGTCGGCGCCTTCCGCGGCTCCCTGTCGGACGGGGCGTACTCCCAGTAGCCGGTGTCGCCGGAGGTCGTCCAGGGAACGAACACCCAGCCGTCGCGCCGCCCCAGCACCGCGTGCACCTCGTCCTCGAAGGCGAACCCCTCGTGGCGGGAACCGAGCGCGCCCCGGTCCAGCGCGCGCAGCCACCAGGGCGCGGGCAGGGGGGATTCGGCGGATTCGCGGTCGCGGAGTTCGCGGTAGAGCGCGAGCACGCGCGCCTCCGGGGCGGTGTGGATCCATCCGCGACGCACGGCCGCAGGTCCCGGCCGGGAGTCGGCGGGCGCGGTGGGGTGCTCCTCGGTCGCCAGCGACCACTCCAGCTCGGGCACCGGTTCCAGTTGGACCGTCGTGCTCGTGCGGCGTTCGTGCTCGTCGAACTGCCGCTCGTGAGCTCTCGACCATTCCCGCGAACGCGTCATCGGTCCACCCCGTCTGCTGTTGGCGCGGAGCGCGTGCCCGGCGGCAGCGCTCGATCCGTTGCTGAAGTTGTCCCGCCGCTGGAGTTGTTGGGGCGAGCGCGCTGTCGCCCATCCCCAGGTTAGTCGAGCATGGCACGGCGAAAATGCGTGTGTCCAAAATCACAGATTCGCAACGACGTCGCGGCTCCGGGGGTTTCCGCTCGACAACACCGCTCGCCCCGGGTGCAGTGGACGGATGGCGGAACAAACCGTGGAACGGGTGCACATCGACGGCGGTGTGGTCGTCGGACTGGACACGTCGGCCTCCGCGGCGCGGGCGCTGGAGCTCGGCGCCGAGGAGGCGCGCCTGCGCGGGGCCGCGCTGCACGTGCTGCGCGCGTGGAGCATCCGCACCGCTCCGCGGCCGGCGGACGTGCCCGCCCAGGTCATGCCGAGCATGGAGCAGTTCGAGCAGACGGTGCGCGCGGACACCGAGCGCATCATCAGCGGGACGATCGGAGTGCCCGAGGCAGCGGTGCGAACCCACGTGGTGCACTCCCCGGCACCGCAGGCACTGCTGGCTGCCTCGCGCAACGCGGACCTGCTGGTGGTGGGGCACCGCGGCCGCGGCGGGTTCGCCGGCCTGCTGCTCGGTTCGGTCGCCGAGCAGTGCGTGCGGCACGCCGCTTGCCCCGTGCTCATCGCCCGCCCCAGCTTTTGAAACAACAGCTTTTGACCCAGCAGCTCCTGAACCGGCTCCGGTTCCCCGCACCCGCCGCGGCGGCGGGGAGCACCTGAGCCACCGAGCACCGCCGCCGCCCGACATCTCGAAAAGCCCGGCACCTCGAAAGCCCGGCACCCCCGGAAAAATGTGGACCCGGGCCGTCCCCCGAATGACAGCCCGGGTCCTCCCCCGTCCGACCGCCGGCGCCCCCGAGCGCTGGTGCAGTCGGTCGTTCTTCTTCGCGCCAGCCGGCGCTCCGGGCTCACCCCGGTGCTTCCGGGCCCACCACTGTGGACGGGCAGATCACTGGCGCGATCTCTGCGCTGATCCTATCGGCCAACGTGACAAGCCTCTCGGCCGGGATGGGTAACGTTTCGTCATCACCCCTCCCGCCAGGACATTCGATCAGTTGATCATGGAAGGTTCGCGTCGCTCACGCATCGCGACGGCGGACCACTCCGAGCCCGATGAGCAGCACGAGCACCGCGAAACCGGCGAAGTAGGCCAGTGCTCCCCACGGCCCGAACGGCACGTCGCTGCCCATGCCCCCGCTGTGCACCGATCCGAGGAACGTGTCGACGACGTGGAACGGCATCCAGGAGTACAGGTCCGATCCGATGCGCGGGATCATCATCACCAGCGACTCGACGAGCAACGGCCACAGCAGCAGCAGCGTCACGGCACCGGCCGACTGGCGCAGCAGCACGCCGACACCCACGGAGAGCACGGCGGCGAAGGCGTACACGAGCCCGACACCGGCCACCTGCCGCCACTCCCCGACCCCGCTGAGCGCCAGGTCCGATTCGGACGCGAGCAGGGCGGTGACGCCGAGCGACCCGAACGCCGCCAGCTCACCGATCACGAACGCGGTCGCGGCGACCACGCCGGTCTTCGCCACCAGGGGGGACACGCGGTCGGGAACGGCGAGGAACGTGGCGCGGATCGTGCCGAAGCGGTACTCGGTGGTCACCGCCAGCGCCGCCAGCACCATGACGACCATCATCCCGAGCTGGTAACCGGCGAGGCTCATCTGCAGCGGCACGGGGCCGCGCGCATAGCCCGCCAGCAGCGCGGCGAACCCGATGGTGAGCGCGAGCGCGACCACCGCGCACCACCACGGCGAGCGCGTGGAGAACAGCTTCGTGCGTTCCACGGCCAACAACGTCATGTCACTTCACCCCGCTGAGCGCGCTCGCGCCGGTCGGTTCCTCGGTGCTGGAGTACTCCACCGCTTCGCTGGTCATGCGCATGAAGGCGTCCTCGAGCGATCCGCTCCGCGTGGCCAGCTCGTGCACGACGCAGCCCTGCTGCGCGGCGATCTCCCCCACTTGGTCGGTGCTGGCCCCGCGCACTTCCAGGGCGCTGTCCCCGGTGGACTGCGCGGCGATCCCCGCGCTCCGCAGCGCCGCGGCGAGCCGGTCCACCTGGGGCGAGCGCACGACGACGCCCTGCGCACCCGCCTGGTTCACGAACTCCTCCGTGGGGCACTGGGCGAGCAGTTCGCCGCGTCCGATGACGACGAGCTCCTCGGCCGTCTGCGCCATCTCGGACAGCAGGTGGCTGGACACCAGCACGGTGCGCCCCTCGGCGGCCAGGCCCTGCATGAACCGGCGGATCCAGTGGATGCCCTCGGGGTCGAGGCCGTTGACCGGCTCGTCGAACATGAGGATCCCCGGGTCGCCGAGCAGCGCGCCCGCGATGCCGAGCCGCTGCGACATGCCGAGGGAGAACCCGCCGGCGCGGCGATCGGCCACCTCGGACAGCCCCACCTGCTCCAGCACGGTCTCCACGCGGCTGTTCGGGATCCTGTTGCTGCGCGCCAGCCAGCGCAGGTGGGTGCGCGCGGAGCGGTTGGGGTGCACCCACTTCGCGTCGAGCAGGGCGCCGATCGTCCGCAGTGGATGCTTCAGGTCCCGGTAGTGCTCACCGTCCACGCGCACGTCACCGGCGGTGGGCCGGTCGAGCCCGAGGATCATGCGCATCGTGGTGGACTTGCCCGCACCGTTCGGTCCGAGGAATCCGGTCACTCTGCCCGGCCGCACGGTGAAGCTCAGGTCGCGCACCACGGTCTTGTCGCCGTAGCGCTTCGTGAGGCCGTTAGCCTCGATCATGGTCTGCTCTCCGTTTCTCGCTGGGCCGTCGTCACTCGCGCTGCCCGAGTCGAGTTCCGCCGATGGTCCCGCCTCCGCGGCGCGCCACCGCCATCGGGACCCACGATGCCGAACGCACCGCTCCGCGGACATCGGCCTGCGGACGGGAATCCGCGTCCTCCCCAGGTCGTAGACGCCCCGGAGACCTCCCCGGGGGCGGGCTCCCGGCGCACGTCACCGCGCCGGCACGCGCCCCGCGCCTTCCGGCCCCAGAACGGGGACGCCCAGAACGGAATCCCTCAGAACCAGCGGGCGAGGACGTCGACCAGCCCGTCGGCGGCGACCGGCCCGGCGACCTCGTTCGCCGCGACCCGCACCTCCGCGGGAGCCTGCCCCATGGCGACGCCGTGCGCGGCCCACTGCAGCATCTGGATGTCGTTGTCGCCGTCCCCCGCGGCGAACGTCGCCTCGCCGTCGATGCCCAGCTCGACCCGCAGCTTCTCCAGCGCACTGCCCTTGGTGATGCCCTCGGGCACGAGCGTCACCCACGCCGACTCGTGGTCGATGGTGACGGTGCACGGCAGCCGGGCTCCGCTCAGCGCCGCGCGGGCCTGCTCGGGGCTGTGCCCCGTCCAGTAGGCGATCAGCCGCGGTACCGGCCGCTGCCCGATTTCCTCCACAGTGGCCGCACGCTGGTGCCCGTGCAGCTCGTCGGTGCGGAACGGTTCGGTGACGAGGCTCTCCGAACCGATCTGCTCGGCGGCGTAGCGGGCTCCCGGCAGGCGCCGGGTGAGCTCCGGCAGCGCGGCGGAGGGGTCGAAGGTCTCGACGGAGAGCACCTCCCGCGTGGCCACGTCCACGGTGATCGCACCGTTCGAGCACAGCGCGACACCGCCGTCGAGGTCCAGCTCGTCGAGGATCGGCACGGTGCCGAGGAAGCTGCGGCCCGTGGCGACGACGAGGTGGCTGCCCGCCGCGACGACGCGCCGGACCGCCTCGCGCACCGGAGCGGACACGCGCTGCGTCTCCGGGTCGAGCACGGTGCCGTCGATGTCGAGCGCGACTAGTTGCGGAGCGGACACATCAGCCACCTTCGTCGTCGGGATGCTTCGGCGGCGCTCACGCCGCCCCTGGTCGCACCAGGCCGGTTTCGTACGCGAGGACCACGGCTTGCACGCGGTCCCGCAGTTCCAGCTTGGACAGCACGCGACCGACGTGGGTCTTCACCGTGGCCTCGGACACGACCAGCGCCTCGGCGATCTCGGTGTTGGTCAGGCCGGTGGCGACCAGGCGGAGCACCTCCCGCTCGCGCTCGGTCAGCGCCCGCAGCACCTCGGGATCGCGGGACGGGGCGTGGTCGGCACCGAGGAAACGGTCCAGCAGCCGCCGGGTGACGCTCGGCGACACGGCCGCATCGCCCTGCGCGACCGACCGCACCGCGGAGACGAGCCCTTCCGGCGGCACGTCCTTGAGCAGGAACCCGCTGGCTCCGGCGCGCAGGGCGGACAGGACGTACTCGTCGAAGTCGAAGGTCGTCATGACCAGCACCCGCGCGGTGTCCTCGCGGAGGATCCGGCGGGTGGCCTCGACCCCGTCGACACCGGGCATGCGCACGTCCATGAGCACCACGTCGGGCCGGTGCTCGGCGGCCAGGGAGACCGCCTCGGTCCCGTCGGCTGCTTCACCGGCGATGCTCATGTCCTCCTGCGCCTCGAGCACCATGCGCCAACCCATGCGCATGAGCTGCTGGTCGTCGACGAGGAGCACGCGGAGCACACCTCCCAGGATAGGACCTCGCCGCGGCCGCGGCGGGTCCCCGCGCACTGCGCCCGGGTGGCGTTCCCCACTCCGGCGGAGCGGCCCGGCTTCCCGGGGCTCAGGTGTTCCCCAGGGCTCCCGACTCCGGGTCCCAGGCGTTCTCCGAGCGCAGGGGCAGTCGGGCGCGCACCCGCCAGCCGCCCTCCGGACGGGGTCCGGCCTCGAGGTCGCCGCCGTAGAGCGCGGCCCGCTCGCGCATGCCCAGCACGCCGTGCCCCGAGCCCTGCTCGGTCCGCTCGACCCCGGCGATCGGGTCGGCACCGGGCGCGCCGTCGTCGGTGACCTCCAGCACCACGTGCCGGCCGTCGTTGCGGGCGGTGACGACGGCCGCGGTGGCCTGCCCGCCGTGCTTGAGCGTGTTGGTCAGGGACTCCTGCACGATGCGGTACACGCTCAGCACGACCCCGGCGGGCAGCTCGTCGAAGTCGCCCTCCAGGTCGAGCTGCACGCGCAGGCCGAGGCGCCGCACCCCGTCGACGAGGTCGCGCAGCCCGCCGCTGTCCGGGCGCGGGGCCTGCGCGTCGTCCTCGGGGTTGCGCAGCACGCGCAGCAGGTTGCGCAGCTCGCTCAGCGAGCTCCGCCCGGTGTCGCCGATCGACTGCAGCGCCTGCTCGGCCACCTTCGGGTCACCGCGCAGGGCGTAGGTGGCACCGTCGGCCTGGCTGATCATGACGCTGACCGAGTGCGCGAGCACGTCGTGGATCTCGCGGGCGATGCGGTTGCGCTCCTCGGCCACCGCGATCCGCGCCCGCTGGTCGCGTTCGAACTCGAGGCTGCGCACGCGCTGCTCCACGGCCGCGTGGTAACTGCGGCGGGCGCCCACGAACTCGCCGAGGGACCAGGCGGTGCCGATGATCAGCCCGGAGAGGAGCAGGAAGAACGGCAGCACCCCGAGCGGTGAGTCCGCGATGAGCGGCCGCACCGCGGACATGCCCGCCAGGCACGCCGCGTACAGCGCCGCCTGCCGCCGGCCCACCTCCACCACGAGCGTGTAGAGCATGATCGCCGTGCTCAGCTCGGCGACGTACACGGGGGCGTGCATCCAGGAGATGACCACCCCTCCCGCCAGCACCAGGTAGGCGGCCGGCAGCGGGTACCACCGCCGGACGACGAGCGGCAGGGAGCACAGCAGCCAGTTCACCGGCTGGGCGAGCGACTCGGCGTCGCTCGGCGCGTACAGGCGCCACACGAACAGCGCGAACAGCGCCACGGACGCGGCCAGCAGCACGTCACCGGCCAGCGGGTGGGAACGGAACCAGAGGCTGAGTCGGCGCACGGCTTCGAGGTTAGGCGTCCGGTCCGTTGCGCTGCGTCGTCCCGCGGCGCGAGACCGCCCGTCCCCCTCAGGTCGTAGGGAGCCCTCCGGACGAGGGGAACACTGTGCGCGCTGCTCGTGGTGCCCTCCGTGGCAGGATGGGTGCTCGTCGGAGCGGTGGCGCGGCGCGGTCGTCGGCGGGGCCCGCCGCCGGGCGCCGCGCCCCGGTGGACCAGGACGCGGTCGAGCGGGAACGCGGTCGAGCGGAGAGGACAGCGGTGAGTTCGCGCACGCAGCCCGGGGACCCGGCGGCGCCCGGCCCGCTGTCGGAGTCCGTGGCCCGTCTCTGCGGCGACCTGCGCGAGCAGGTGTCCGAGGGCACCGCCGCGGGCATCGACCGCGTGCTGCAGCGCCTGTCGGCACCGCTGCAGCTGGCCGTGGTGGGCCGGGTGAAGTCGGGCAAGTCGACGCTGGTCAACGCGCTGATCGGCCGCCGCGTGGCGCCGACGGACGTGGGCGAGTGCACCAGGCTGGTCACGCGGTTCCAGTACGGCACGGTCGACCGCATCGAGGTCGTCGGCCACGACGGCTCGCGGCAGGCGGTGCCCTGCGCGCCGGACGGCGGGCTGCCCGCCGACCTGGGGGTGGACCTGGAGCGCGTGTCGCACGTCGAGGCGTACCTGACCAACGCGGTGCTGCGCGACCTCACGGTGATCGACACCCCGGGGCTGGGCTCGTTGAACGAGACCGCGAGGACCCGCGCGGAGCGGCTGCTGGGCGCGGAGCGGCCGCCGGGGGCGGGCGAGGACGAGGAGCTGGACCCGGTCTCGCGGGGCGCGGTGGCCGGGGCGGAGGCCGTGCTGTACGTGGTGACCCAGGCGGTGCGCGCCGACGACGAGCAGGCGCTGGCCGCGTTCAGCGCCGCCACGGCCAGCCGGGACGCCGGTCCGGTGAACGCGGTGGCCGTGCTGAACAAGGCGGACGCGGTGGAGCCGGAGTCGGTCGCGGGCGCGGACGGCGACGTGTGGCGGGCCGCGTCGATCCTCGCCGAGGGCCAGGCGCGCGTGCTGCGCCCGCGGGTGGCGGACGTGCTGCCGGTGCTGGGGCTGCTCGCGGAGACCACCGAGACCGGCGGGTTCACCGCCGCCGATGCGGACGCGCTGCGGCAGCTGGCCCGGTTGGACCGGGACACGCGCGAGACGATGCTGCTGTCGGCGGACCTGTTCACCGAGTGGGAGTGCGCGGTTCCGGTGAGCGCGCGCACGCGGCTGGTGGAGCGGCTGGACCTCCACGGCATCCGGTGCGCGCTGCAGGAGCTGGACCGCTGCTCCGAGGCGAGCGCCGGGGACCTGCGGCGCGCCCTCGGCACCGCCTCGGGGCTGGCGGAGCTGCGCGCTCGGGTGGCGGCGGTGTTCCGCGAGCGCGCGGACGGGTTGAAGGCGGCTGCCGCGCTGGCTTCGCTGACCTCGCTGGTGCACGAGTCGGGTGATCCGGAGGAGTGGCGGGCCGCGCACGACGCGCTGGAGGCGCTGCTGGCCCGCCCGGAGGCGCACCAGCTGCGGGTGCTGGAGGCGCTGACGCTGGTGTCCTCGGGCGGGGTGCAGTTCCCGGAGGACCTCGTCGACGAGGTGCTGCGGCTGGGCGGCGCGACCACGGACGCCGAGCGGGTGGGACTGCCCGGGGCGGGTCGGCCGGAGGTGGCCGCGGCAGCGCTGGAGCGCGCGAAGTGGTGGCGCTCGTTCGCCACGTTCGGGGCGACGCCGGCGCAGTCGCGGGTCGCGCACGTGGTGCACCGGGCGTACTTCCTGCTGTGGCGGCGGCTGTCGGGTCGGGCCTGAGGCGGGTGCGGGCCCGCGGGAACCGCGGCGGTGCCCGCCACGTCCGAGGGGCGGGATCGGCACGTCGACACCGGAAGGGGCACCGAGATGACCGCCACGACCAGCGATGCCTCCACGGACCGGGTGGTGCTGCCGTTCGCCGCGCCGGGCTGCGGTGCCGAACAGCCGCGGGAACCGGCCGGGTGGGAACCGGCCGGGTGGGAACCGGCCGGGTGGGACTCGGCGGTGCAGGAGCGCGCCCGGTTGATCGAGCTGTGCCTGTACGCGGTGGACCGGGCCCGCTCGGCCGGTGTGGTCGAGCGGCTGACCCTGGGGTTGGCTGAGGTCGGCGTGGTGGCGCTGCGGCCGGACGGCGCGTGGTTCGATCCCGCGCAGCACGAGGCGGTCGGCACGGTCGACACCGCCGATCCCGCGCTCGACGGGGTGATCGCGGGCACCGAGGTCCCCGGCTTCACCGACCGCGCGCAGGTGCTGCGCGCACCGGCGGTGACGGTGTACCGCTTCCGGCCCTGACCGCTCGGGGCCCGTTCCCCGACCTCCCCCGCCGCGACGTCGGGGAACGGGCCCGCAGAGCTCACGCCCTCCGGTGGGCGGCGATCAGCGTGGGCGGGGCGTCCAGGTCGATGCCGCGGCGGCTGAGCTTCTCGGTGTAGATCGTGTCGCGGCTGAGCGCGCGGCTGATCGCCGTGGCCAGGGCGACCGCGAACATCAGCGGCAGGATGATCGAGTACTGCCCGGTCAGCTCGAACAGCGTGATCACCGCGGTCATCGGTGCGCGCGTCGCGCCGGCGAAGGCCGCGCCCATGCCGAGCAGCCCGTACAGCCCGGGGGAGCCGGTGACGCCGGGCAGCACCTCCTGCGCGAGGACGCCGAACGCGCTGCCCGCGGTGGCGCCGACGAACAGCGAGGGCGCGAACACCCCGCCGGAGCCGCCGATGCCCATGGTCAGGCTGGTGGCCAGCATCTTGCCGGCGAGCAGGACGAGCAGGAAGCCGAACGCGTAGTCGCCGGCGACGGCGTGGCCGAGCACGGGGTAACCGACGCCGTACATCTGCGGCAGCACGAGCAGCACCAGGCCGAGCACGAGCCCGCCGACGGCGGGCCGCAGCCACTCGGGGCCGGGCCAGATCCGGTCGCAGAAGTTCTCGACGCGGTACAGGACCTTGCAGAACAGCACGCCGACCGCGCCGACGACCAGGCCCAGCGCGGCGAACAGCGCGAACTGGCTCGGGTTGTCCGGGTGGAACGCGGGCAGCGTCAGGAAGGCCTCGTTGCCGAACACGGCCCGGCCGACGACGTCGGCGGAGACGCTGGCGATCACCACGGCGACGAACGCGTCGACGGTGAAGGCGCGCAGGATGAGCTCCATCGCGAAGAACACCCCGGCCAGCGGGGCGTTGAAGGTCGCGGAGATGCCGCCCGCCGCGCCGCAGGCCACGAGCACCCGCATCCGCCGGTCGTCGAGCCGGGTGATGCGGCCGAGCGTGGAGCCGAGCGCGGAGGCGATCTGCACGATCGGGCCTTCGCGGCCGACGGATCCGCCGGAGCCGATGCACAGGGCCGAGGCGAGGGCTTTGACGAGGCTGACCTGCGGGGTGATGTGCCCGCCGCGCTCGGAGACGGCGTACATCACCTCGGGGACGCCGTGCCCCTTGGCCTCGGGGGCGAGCCAGGCGACGAGCGGTCCGTACAGCAGCCCGGCCACGACGGGGGCCAGCAGCAGGAACCACGGACCGAGCGCGGGGAGCCAGGCGTGCGCCGCGCCGGGGGCCGTCGTGTACTCGTCCCGGCCGGTGAAGAACCGGGTGGCGGTGACGACGAGCCAGCGGAACACGACGGCGCCGAGGCCGGCGCCGAGGCCGATGAGCAGGGACAGGACGAGCAGGCCGCCGCCGCGCTCCCGCAGCTGGGTGGTGAGCGATCGGCGGGCCGTTGCTAGGACCTGTGCGCGATCCATCGATTTGCATGATGCAACACTTGCTCACTGCAAGTCAATGTGACAATGGCGACATGAGCACCGCGGAGTCCCCCGGCAGTGACGAGGTGGACGCGATCACCGAGGCCGTGCTGACCGCCTCCCGGCTCCTGGTGGGCGTGTCGGCGAAGTCCGTCGCCGCCGTCGCCGGGAGCATCACGCTCCCGCAGTTCCGGCTGCTGGTGGCGCTGGACTCCCGGGGGCCGCTGAAGCTCGTCGCCCTCGCCGAGCTGCTCGGGGTGAACCCCTCGACGGCCACGCGCACCGTCGACCGGCTCGTCAACGCCGGCTGGGTGCAGCGGCAGAGCAACCCCGAATCGCGCCGGGAAGTCACCATCGCGCTGACCCGCAGCGGCCACGACCTCGTCGAGCAGGTCACCGACTACCGGCGCAGCGAGATCGAGGCGATCGTGGAGCGCATCCCGCACGAGCAGCGCCAAGGGCTCGTGCGGGCGCTGCAGGCGTTCAGCGAAGCCGGCGGCGAACCGCCCACGCGGGTCTCCCCCTACGACGCCGGCTGGACCCGCTGGCGGTGAGCGCCGGGGCAGCCGCCCC
Source organism: Salinifilum aidingensis (assembly GCF_054782015.1). Taxonomy (NCBI): domain Bacteria; kingdom Bacillati; phylum Actinomycetota; class Actinomycetes; order Pseudonocardiales; family Pseudonocardiaceae; genus Salinifilum; species Salinifilum aidingensis. The sequence continues at coordinate 17,810 of NZ_BAAGTH010000003.1, forward strand.
CGGCGCCCAGTGGTGACCCGGCGGTAACCCCGACGGTGCACCGACCGCACCGCACTGCTGGAGAATGCGCGCGGACACCGACCAGGGGGTGCACGCATGACCTCTCCGGACGTGGCCTTCACGGCCGCGCTGCCGCAGCAGGTCCGGCAGACCCGCGACCGGCTGTTCACGCTGCTGCGCGACACCGCCCCGGACGTCGCCGCGTGGGTCGACGACATCCGCCGGGCGCGACCGGACAAACCCACCGTGGTCGTCGTCGGCGAGACCAACCGGGGCAAGAGCTCGCTGGTCAACGCCCTCCTCGGGCACGACGGCCTGTCGAGCGCGGACGCGGGCGGGGCCACGGCCACGCACCTGTGGTTCGAGCGCGGCGAGCAGTGGCAGGCCCACGCCTGCTACCCCGGGCAGGAGCCCGTGCCCGTGGACTTCGACGCCCTGGCCGACTGGACCGTCGTCGCCCCGGACACCGCGGGGCACGTCCCGCCGCGCCGGGTCCGCGTGCGCGCCCCGCTGCCCGCGCTGGACGAGATCACCGTGGTGGACACCCCCGGCGTCGGCGGCCTGCGGGCCGAGCACGGCGAGCTGGCGCTGGAAGCCGCCGGATCCGCCACGGCGCTGCTGTTCGTCTCGGACGCCTCCGCCCCGATCACGTGCGGTGAGCTGGAATTCCTCAACACCGTCGCCGCGCGCGTGGAAACCGTGCTCTTCGCGCTGACGAAGACCGACCGGCACCGGGGCTGGCGGGAGATCCGGGAGGAGAACCGGCGGCTGCTGGCCGAGCACGCACCGCGGTTCGCCCACGCGCCGATCCACCCGGTGTCCGCGCGGATGCTGCACCAGGCCGAAGCCGCACCGCACGAGCACGCGCGCGAGCTGCTGCGCGGCAAGTCCGGCATCGGCGAACTGAGCACCGCGGTGCGCGCGGCGATCACCGACCGCTCGGCCATGCTCGGCGAGGCGAACACGCTGCGCGCGCTGTCCACGGTCCTCGGCGAGCTGATCGGCCGCTGGGAAGCCGAGCACCGCGCGCTGACCTGCGGCGAGCACGAGGCCGAATCGCTGCGCAGCCGGCGCGACGAGCTGCAGGCAGCGCGCCGCTCCTCCACGCGCGGCTGGCAGGTGCGGCTGCGCGGGGAGATCCAGCGCGCCCGCGCGGAGATCGGGCACGAGGTGGCCAACCAGGTGCGCCAGGTGCAGACCCGGTTCCGCCGCGCCATCGACGCCGCCGACCGCGCCGAGCTGGCCGAACTGCCCGCGCAGGCCGACTCCGCGCTGCAGCTCGTCGCCTCGCGCACCGCCTCGCTGCTGTCCGGCAGGCTGGCGGGGGTGGCGGAGAGGTCGCTGGTCGAGCTGTTCTCCGCCGAGGAGCTCGACGTCATCCGCTCCCAGTTCGCCCGCGGCGCGCACCCGCCGGTCACCCTGCGCACCCCGGACAAGCGACCGCCGACCGCCGAGGACAAGCTGCTGGTGGTCATGGGCATCTCGAGCGGGCTGGGGCTCGGCCGCGTGGCGGTGGCCCTGCCGTGGCTGGGGCTCGGCGCCGGGACGCTGACCCCGGTCGTGCTGCCCGTGTCGATCGCGCTGGGGCTCGGCGCCGGGTGGTGGATGGCGCGCACGCGGCGGCACGCGGCGGACAAGCAGCACCTCAAGCAGTGGCTCACCGAAGCCATCACCGACGCCCGCTCCGCCCTGGACCAGCTTGTGGCCGAACAGCTCATCGAGGCCGAGCAACAGCTGCTGCTGGCCCTGGACGACGTGCTCACCCGGCGCATCGAGGCGATCGACGAGGAGCTGCGCGAGGTCGACCGGGCGCTGCGGATGGACGCGGCCGAACGCGGCCGGCAGGCGCGGGAGATCAAGCAGCGCGTGGACCAGGCGCGTTCCGGTCGGGAGAAGGCGGAGCACCTGCTGGCCGGCATCCGCAACCTGCGCGACGGGCACGAGGCGGCGGCGCTGCGCGCGGGCACCCCGGCGCCGGACGGCGGGCAGGGCGGTGCTGCGCCGGACGGCGGGCAGGACGCCCCGGCGGGCAGCGCCGCACCGGTGCGGGGCGGCGCGGACGCACCCGGTGCGTGACCCCACCGGACGCGGGCGTCGGCCCCGCGGAACCGGCGCTCCCGCGGGCTCGTCAGAACTGGAACACTGCGTCACTGGAACACCGCGAGGGCCTGGAACACCGCAGGGCGGGGCACCGCGGGTGCCCAGGGCGTGTTCCCCGGTGCGGGGTCCGCCGCCGCGAGCGGCACTGCCGGTGCGCACCGCCGGCCCCCGCGCGCAGCGGCCCGGCACGAGCACCACGGCGACACGACGGCACGAGGGGGTACCGAGGTTGTACCTGGAGGACCAGGGCCCGGGCGACGGCGACATCACGATCCCCGTCGACGGCGCCGAGTACACGGCCGAAGCCAACCGCGACCTGGACGGCGACGGGATCGACGAGGCCGTCACGATCATGACCGACGACGGCTTCGTCGCCTACGTCGACTCCGACGCCGACGGCCGCGCGGACGTGATGCGGCACGTCGACACCGACGGCGTGGTCACCGGCCAGGCGCGCTTCGACGCCACCGCGGGCACGTGGGTGGCCGAAGCGCCCGAGCAGAACACCGGCGATCCGCGCCCGGCCGGGGAGTCGATGGTGCTGCACGCACCGGACGGACCGCACGAGATCGGCCCGCCCACCGAGGACACCAACCACGACGGCCGGCCGGACACGAGCATCGTGGCCACGGAGAGCGGAACGATGCTGGCCACCGACGTGGACGGCGACGGCCGCGCCGACCAGCTCGTGCGCATCACCTCCGACGGCGCGGTCACCGTCTCCCACCACACCGGTTCGGGGGAGTGGACCGTGGTCGACCGCGGTCGCCTCGACGAGCAGGGGCGCTTCGCCTCCGAGGGGGCGGAGCTCACCGACGACGCCGCCTGGGACCTCGGCCCACCGCCGGGCGCCGAGGCCGGCGGTGGCGGCGGTCCCGCCCAGGAGCCGACGGCCGGGCAGGAATCGACACCCGCCGCGGAACCGGAGCCCGCCGAGGAGCGGAGGGCGGCCCGGGAAACGCCACCGGCCCAGGAGCAGAGCGCCGGGCAGGACCCGAGGACCGGTCAGGACTCGGCACCCGGGCAGGACCCGGCGGCCGGTGAGCGCGGCCGCGCCAGCGGGGCCGTGACCGGCGAAAGCCACGAGACCCCCGGCGGCGCGACCGGCGAGAACCGCGACACCCCCGGCGGCGGCCCCGACGTGCGCGGTGCGCAGCCCGGGGCCCCTCCCCGCTGACGCAGGTCCGCTGCCCCGGAGCCGGCGCGCTCGCCAGCCCCCGCGCCCCGGAACAGCCCCCGCGGCGGAGGTGCGCGCCCGCGCCGGTTTCCGGACGTTTCTCGAGAAAAGTTCCACACGTCACCCACCCGTGCTGCCTGAGCCACCCGCGCGGGTGAAGCGGGGCCGCGCTCCCGCGACCGCCGAACGGGCGAACACCGCCGGTGACCCCGGTCGCGGGTTCACCGGCGCTTCGCCGGAAATTCTCCGCCGCACCCTCGTGCGGTCGCCCGGATTTCCGGTCCGCCCCGGGAACTGAATCGATCCCCTTATCGTTCCTGTGATCGAACGAACACGGCTGATCTGCGTATTGCCACCGCTGCCCCGTTAACCTCGGTGCATCCCTTCCCGCTTCGTCCGGCAACGCCGGCGGGCGAAGCATTCCCTGAGAAAGCGTCGACGGCACGCCGTCGACATGATTCCGGGCTGTGGCGCCCAGTCAGGAGACAAGACGCGATGACCGCAGTGACCATTCCGGGACTCGACCAGGCACCGACACAGCACGAGGACCTGCTGGCCTGGGTACGCGACGTAGCCGAGCTGACCACGCCCGAGCAGGTCGTCTGGTGCGACGGATCGCCCGATGAATGGCAGCGACTGACTGATCGTCTGGTCGAGGCGGGAACTTTCACCCGGGTGGAGAACAAGCCGAATTCGTTCTACGCCGCCTCAGCCCCGAGCGACGTCGCCCGGGTCGAAGAACGCACGTTCATTTGCTCGCGGGAGAAAAAGGACGCGGGGGTCACCAACAACTGGATGGACCCCGCTGAGATGAAGGCCATCATGACCGAGCTCTACCGGGGCTCCATGCGTGGCCGCACGATGTACGTCATCCCATTCTGCATGGGACCGCTGCACGCGGACGAGCCGCGAATCGGCGTGGAAATCACGGATTCCGAGTACGTCGTGGTGTCCATGCACATCATGACCCGCATGGGCCGGAAGGTGCTGGACCGGCTCGGCAGCGACGGCGAGTTCGTCCCCGCGCTGCACTCGGTCGGCGCTCCGCTCGAACCCGGCCAGCAGGACGTGCAGTGGCCCTGCAACGACACGAAGTACATCACGCACTTCCCCGAAGAGCGCATGATCTGGAGCTTCGGTTCGGGCTACGGCGGCAACGCGCTGCTCGGCAAGAAGTGCTACTCGCTGCGGATCGCCTCGGCGATGGCCCGCGACGAGGGATGGCTGGCCGAGCACATGCTCATCCTCAAGCTCATCTCGCCCGAGAACAAGGTGCACTACGTCGCCGCCGCCTTCCCCTCGGCGTGCGGGAAGACGAACCTGGCGATGCTCGAGCCGACGATTCCGGGCTGGCGCGTCGAAACGCTGGGCGACGACATCGCCTGGCTGCGGTTCGGTTCCGACGGGCGGCTGTACGCGGTGAACCCGGAAGCCGGGTTCTTCGGCGTCGCACCGGGGACGAACTGGAAGACGAACCCGAACGCGATGCGCACCATCGAGAAGGGCAACTCCATCTTCACCAACGTCGCGCTCACCGATGACGGGGACGTCTGGTGGGAGGAGATGGAGAACCAGCCGGAGCACTGCACCGACTGGAAGGGCCGCGACTGGACTCCCGACTCGGACGAGCCCGCCGCGCACCCGAACTCCCGCTACTGCACGCCGATGAGCCAGTGCCCGATCCTGGCGCCGGAGTGGGACGACCCGCAGGGCGTGCCGCTGTCGGCGATCCTGTTCGGCGGCCGCCGCAAGACCACCGTCCCGCTGGTGAACGAGGCGTTCGACTGGCAGCACGGCGTGTTCATGGGTGCGACGCTCTCCTCCGAGAAGACCGCCGCCGCGGCGGGCAAGGTCGGCGAGGTGCGCCGCGACCCGATGGCCATGCTCCCGTTCATCGGCTACAACGTCGGCGACTACTTCCAGCACTGGGTCGACGTCGGCAAGAGCGCGGACTCGACCAAGCTGCCCAGCATCTTCTACGTGAACTGGTTCCGCCGCGACGAGTCCGGCAAGAAGATCGTGTGGCCGGGCTTCGGCGAGAACTGCCGGGTGCTCAAGTGGATCGTCGACCGGATCGAGGGCAAGGCCGCCGCCTCGGAAACCCCGGTCGGCCGGGTCCCCTCCGCCGAGGAACTGGACCTGTCCGGTCTGGACTGCACCCGCGAGGACGTGGAAACCTCGCTGCACGTGGACCGTTCCGAGTGGCAGGCCGAAATCCCGCTCGTGGAGGAGTGGTTCGACACGATCGGCGACGCGCTGCCGACGTCGATGCGCGACGAGCTGGAGGCCCTCAAGCAGCGCCTGAACTCCTGACCGGCTGAGGCCCTGCTCCCCCGCGGGAGTCCTGACCGGGGACCGCGGTCCGGGTCCCGCGAGGAGCTCCGGAGCCCGCTCGAGCAGCCGTGGACTCCCCGCGCGTGCGTCGGACGCGCGGGGAGTCCGCGGCTCGTGCTCCGCCGGCCCCGCGTCCGGCCGGTCGTGTTCGGCCGGCGCGAGCCGCGCGGCCCCCGCGGGGACGACGACCGGTTCCCGCGCTCAGGCTCCCCCGACACCCGGGCGGCGGACGCGCCGGTGCGTCCTGCGCGGGTTCCTCCGGGCCCCGGGCCCCGGGAGCCGCCTGCGCCGGGGCCGGGGATCCTCGTCGCTGCGCAACGCCATGAACAGGGCGACGACCGCGACGGCGACGAGCACGCATAAGGCGATGTCTTCCACGGCGCACCTCCACGGTTCGCGGACCGGCGGCGGAACACCGCCGCGCCCGCGGGGTACCCGCGCACCGCGCGCCCCAACCCGGTCCTCCGCGCCCGCTCTGCGCGTTCACCCACGTCACCCCCAGTCCACTGTAGAGTGAAAGTGGACACCCGGATCCGCGTCCGCAGCGCCGCCGCGAGCGATCCCCGATCAACGCTTGCGCCGCTGCGGAGATCTGCATCACACTCCTGTGAGCTTCGTCCATTCGATGAAGCGCTCCACCGGTCGACCGGCCCACGCGTCTGCGAGCACACAACCCGCATGCCACGGACACAAGGGAGCCACGATGGGGCGCGCAGAGTCCTTGCACGGCACGAACCTGCCGCGGGTCGGCGACTTCAACCGCGCGGTGGTTCTCGACGCCATCCGCCGCAACGGCGAGGTCAGCCGCGTCGAACTCGCCCGAGCCACCCAGCTCACCCCGCAGACCATGTCGAACATCGTCCGCGAACTCATCGACGACGGCCTCGTCCGCGAAACCGGCAACGGTCCCTCGACCGGGGGAAAGCGCCGCGTGCTGCTGAGCATCGTGCCCGAGGCCTCCTACGCGGTCGGGCTGCACGTCGAAGGCGACCGGGTGCACGGCGCGCTCGTCGACCTCACCGGCACCGTGCGCGCGCGCAGCCACCGCCGCACGTCCCCGCACGCGCGGCCCAGCACCGTGGTCACCGCGCTCGAGCACACCTACCGCTACCTCACCGACGGCGCCGAACGCGTGCTCGGACTCGGCCTGGCCGTGCCCGGCCCGCTCGACCCCGGCCAGCGGCACGTGCTGTCCCCGCCCGGACTCGACGGGTGGGACGAAGTCGCCCTGGCCGACACGGTGCAGGAGCGCGCCGCCGTGCCGGTGGTGATGGACAACGACGCCACCGCCGCCGCGACCGGGGAGCGCTGGTCCGGCAACGGCGTGCGCAGCGGCTCGTTCGTCTACGCCTACCTCGGCGGCAACGTCGGCGTCGGCATCGTGCTCGACGACCAGGTGCACCGCGGCGCCAGCAGCAACGCCGGCGAGATCGGGCACGTGCCGCACGGCGGGCGGCGCCGGTGCCGCTGCGGCAAGCGCGGCTGCCTCGACGCCTACTGCTCCATGCCCGCGATCCTCGCCGACTGGCGCGCCGCGGGCGGCAATCCGAAGAGCAGCAGCGTCAGCACCGGCTACGCGCAGCTGTGCCGCACTGCCGCCGCGGGCGACAGCACCGCGGTCCGCGTGCTGCGCCGCGCGTCCAACCGGCTCGGCCGCACGCTCGCCTCCGTGGTCAGCGTCCTCGACGTGGACCGGGTGGTGCTCGGGGGGCCGGGGGTCTGCCAGGTCGAGGGCCTCGTCCGCGACGAGGTCTCGGAGGCGATCGCCGAGGTGGCCTGGGCAGCCGACATCCGCCCGGTCACCGTCGAGACAGCCGCCACCGGTTCCGACGCGGGCACGATCGGCGCGGCCGCCCTCGTGCTCGACCACGCCTACTCCCCGCAGGTCGCCGCGCTGCTCGGGACCTCGGCGGACCGGCACCGCGAGGAGTGACCCCCGCACCGGCACGCTGCCTCCCACCGCCCGTCCCCACCCGCGGGGCGTGCATTTCTCGGAAACGCACGCCCCGCGGCACCGCGCGGCAGGCGAGACCCGCGCGCCGCGCCCGGGTTCGGCCTGGCCGGCGCCGCCCGGTGCCGGTACGTCCCGGTGCCGAGGTTTCCCGGTCACCGGTCGGCCCGTTCCGGGGCCGGCGCGGTCCGGTGCCGCGCGAGCGGGTCCCGCTACGGTCGCGAGCGGGTGTCACCGCCGTCGGTGCGCCGGAGGGTGCGGGTGATGCCGGTCGCGGCGGTGGTGGCCAGCAGCCAGCCGGTGGCGACGAGCGCCACCGTGATCCACTGCGAGGCCCCGGTCGCGCGCCAGACGGTCTCGTGCCCCAGGTTCACCACCGGGATCATGTGGTCGAGCGTGTACAGGAACGGGTTCCACACGAGCCGCTCGCGCGGGTTGGCCGGCTGCAGCGGGTGCTCGGCGAACCAGGCCGTGCCCAGCGCGACGAGCACCAGGATCCACAGCACCGCGCGTGAAGGCCGGTAGCCGTAGCTGACGGTGGCCCGCTGCAGGAAGCTCCACAGCCGCACCGTCCACCGCAGCGGTGCCGGCGCGGAGGCCGCGATCGCCTGGTAGCGCCGCCGCTGCTTCTCGATGAGCACCACCGAGGCGTGCTGCTCGGTGCCGTTCTGCCGGAACACCTGGGCGAGCTGGTCGTACGGCTCGGGCGCGTACCTGCGGCGGCTGGTGCGCAGCCAGCGCAGCCGCTCCACCACCCGCGCCCGGTCGGTGGGCTCGATCGGCGTGCTGAACGTGTCGAAGCGGAAGTCCTCGGCACGCACCCCGCCCGAAGCGGACCACAGCTCCGCGTTGTCGGACAGCAGCTCGCACTGCGCCTGGCGCAGCACGACCCGTCCGACCGGGGCTCCCGCCGGCAGCAGCGTCAGCTCCTGGGCCAGCAGGCCGAACGCGTTGAGCGCCGTGGCCGTGCCGACCTCGCCCAGCTCGCACCCCCAGAAATTGGCCTGCCGCCCGATCTCCGCGCGGCGCAGCTGCACCTCGCCCTCGGCGCTGAACGGGCGGTCGCCCGCGGCGCAGACGAGGTCCCGCTCGACGCGGGCGGTGCGCAGGTCGATCGAGGGCTTGTAGCTCAACCGGTGCGGATGCCAGGCGGGTTTGCCGAGCCGCGCCCCGCGCATGTCGACGCTCGCCCCGATCCGCGCGCCCTGCAGGTGCAGGGTTCCGGTGACCTCCGCGGAGCGGCCGTCGAGATCGCCCCCGAGCTGCAGGCGACCGGCGCGGATCACGTCCGTGCGCGGGGCGTGCACCCGCGCACCGGTGAGCAGGAAGCTCCCGTGCACGTGCAGATCGCTGAGCCGGAGCTGGCCGCGCAGTTCCGCCCGCTCGGCCTCCACGTTGCCGCGGATGACCGTGCCGTCCCAGTGCAGCGCGCGCAGCGGGTCGACGGCGAACTCGCTCGGCGAGCGCGACCAGGTCAGGTCCACCCGGGCACCGCCCATGCGCACGTCGCCGCCGATGGAGGCGCTGACGGCGCGCAACGTGCCCTTGCTGCGGAACCCGTCGCGCATCAGCACGCCGCCCCGGACGTCGGCCCGGTCCGCGACGAGCGTGCTCGACGGGTCGTCGTAGCGCGATTCGTCGCGGGACGACGGGCGCACCCCGGGGTCGAGCACCGCCCCGGCCATCCGGATGTCGCCGGCGATGTGCGCGCTCGGCAGGTACAGCAGCCCGATGGCGCGCGCGGGTTCGGCGCTGCGCGGGTCCCGGTCGAGCCGCAGGCTGCCGCCGATGTGCGCACCGTTGGCGTTGAGCACGAGCCCGCCGGGACGGTGCAGGCGACCGCCCGAGAAGTTCAGGTTGCCGCCGATCTTCGCGCCGGGCATGCGCAGCTCCCCGGTGGCGCTGAGGCGCTGGCCCAGCAGCGCGCCCGCCACCGACAGCCGGTCGCCGTACAGGGCGCGCCGCCCGGGCCGGTGCAGTTCCGAGTCGTCCAGCAGCAGCGAACCCCCGCACTCGGCGTCGGCGAGGTTGAGCACGCCGTCGCACAGCGAGCTCCGCAGCACCGTGTCGTGCGCGGTGCGCAGGTTCCTGGCCTCCAGCCCCGGCAGCCGGCACTCGCCGAACATCACCCCGGGCAGCGTGGCCTGCCGCAGGTCCGGCGGGTTGTCGAAGCGGCAGCGGACGAACTGCAGCAGGTGCGGCAGCTCCATCGCCCGCAGGTCGAGGCAGCCGGTGATGACCGCGTCCTCCACCACGGCCACCGGTCTGCGCCCGGAGCGCCGCGAGAACGGCCACCACCCGCCGTCATCGGTGGACTCGACGAGCCGGCGGGCGAGGTACTCGCCGCGCACGGTGCACTGGCCGTCGAACTCGGCCGCGTGCACGTCCAACCTGGGGTGGTGCGACTCCGCTCCGCTGCGGTCGCGCAACGCCTCGTCGACGCGCCGCTCCGCCTCGGTCAGCGCGCCGTGGTGGTCTCTGCTCCTGCCCTGCACAGCTCCCCCGTTCGCAGGTGCACCGGCGAGTTCCTCCGCGAACTCGTGTTCATGGTGACGTCCGCGGCGGGGCTGCGGTTGCGCAGGAGACCGGTGTGATCCGCTTGCGCGCCGGAAATTCCTCCGAAAACAGCAGCGGGGCGGGCCTGGCGGCCCGCCCCGCTGCGGCCGTGCTCCGGCCGGCGCCTCAGCGGCCCGGCGGGGGTGGCGGCGGCGCGCCGCAGTGGATGATCGGCTGCGGCTCGTACACCGTCTTCTCCCGCTCCTTGCTGGTCCCGCCGTCCTTGAGGTCCTTGATCGTCCGGGTGTTCACCACGGTGAAGCCGGGCGTGCCGGAGCTCTGGCTGCACGGCTCGCCGGGCGGGATCACCTGCTCGTGCGGCGGGGTGATGTTCCGCTTGTCGCTGGTCTGCGACTGCACCTCGAACTGCTTGGTGCCCCACAGCTTCACGTTGATCGACTGCGGCGTCCACTCGGTGGTGATCATGATGCCGCTGTCGGAGACGTTCTTGAACTTGACGTCGATGATGCTCGTGCCGTCCTCGCCCTGGAACACGGTGGCTTCCCGCCCGGCCGGGTACCGGCTGATGTAGTAGCTGTGCTCCTTGTGCTCGACGTCCTGCATCCCGGCGAAGTACGAGGCGTTGAACAGCGTCGTGGCGAACTGGGAGATGCCGCCGCCGACGGCCTTCTGCGGCCGGCCGTCCTCGATCACGCCGGACTCGACGTAGCCCTGCGCCTTGCCGCGGCGGCCGGTGTGGCCGTTGAGGCTGAACGTCTCGCCCGGTTTGATGATCGCGCCGTTGACCTGCTCGGCCACGCGCCTGATGTTGACGCCGGAGGCCTTCTCGAACCCGCCGGTCTGGAACTCCCCGACCACTTCGCGGATCCCCAGGTCGCGGGCCTGCTTGGTGGTGAACTCCGGCGGGACCTCCTCGTACACCGCCTGCACCGAGCGGTCCTGGTCGCGGGAGAACACCTCGGAGATGTTCGCGAAGCTCTTCTCCCAGTCGACGCCGCGCCCGGCCTTCGACGGGCGGACGGTGGGCTTGCCGCCCTCGAGGACGACCTCGGCGTTCTTCGGCGGTCGCAGCGTCCCGGCCAGCTGCGGTTCGAGCGCCTCCGCCGCGGCGGGGACGTCCAGGTGCCAGTCGAGGCTGCCGTTGGCGCCGGGTTCGAACCGCAGCGCCGCGGCGATCGCCCCCCGGTCGAGGGAGGCCTGCGCACCCTCGCCGGTGACCTGCACCGGACCGGCCAGCGGCCCCTGCTTGATCTCCCGGACCGTCCGCTGCACGCCTTCGGCGGTGGTGCGCACCGGGTTCTCGTCGAACGGCACGTCCACCGGCCCGGACTTCGCCCAGTCCGACATGACCGCGTCGGTGGCCTGCTCCACGTCCACGTGGCGCCCGCTCACCGGCAGCACGGGCACCGGTTCGGCGCCCTCGAAGCGGACCGTGCCCTCCCGGGCCTCGCGGTCCAACTGCGGTTTGATGCGCTGCAGCGCAGCCGCCACCTGCTGGCGGTCGCCGGTGCTGACCGGGGCGACTTCGCGGTCGCTGAAGAACGAGGTCACCCGGGTGAAGGGGTTGAGCGGCTGGTCACCGGCCTTGGACACGGTCGACTGCCAGTCCATCCGCAGCCCCGAGGAGTCCGGGTCGAGCGTGGTGACGTTGTCGCCCGCGCGGACCTCGACCGGCCCGTGCAGCTCCGGGCCGAGCTGCTCGCGCAGCTTCTTCTCGGCCGCGGCGGGCTGCATCCCGCCGATGTCCACGTCGGCGACGACGGTGCCGCGCGGCACGGTGCCGCTGCTGAACACGACGTCCCCGATGTAGAGCAGCCCCAGCACGAGCACCACGGCACCGGCGATGATCCCGCCGCGCAGGAGGCCGCGGCGGCGCTCGCCGTCCGCACCGCCCGCCGGACCGGTTTCCGCGGCCGGCTGCGGTTCGTGCACCGCCGTGCCCGCCGGAACGGCCGGGATGCTCTGCGTCGTCTCGGAGAGGTTGGGGAAGTCGGAGGGCAGCGCCGCGATCTGCGCGGTCCGTTCGGCGTCGGACTCGGCGGGTTCCGCGCTCGGCGCGGCCTCCTGCTCACCGGGCCAGGAGAACGCCTCCACCGGGCTGTTCCGCTCGGTGCTCTCCTCGCCGACGTCCCCGCCGCTCGTGGCGGTGCCGTCGGCAGCGCTCGCACCGCTCGCGGCCTCGTCGCCACCGGCCGCGTCCTGGCCGGAAGCGTCCTCGCCACCGGCGGAGCGGCCGCTCGCGCTCGTGCGCGCGGTGCTGTCGCCGGCACCCTGCTCGGCCTCGCCCGCCCCGGCGTCGAGCGCCCCGGACAGGCGCACGGTGTCCGAGCCGTGCTCGGAGGCCGGCGCCTCCGCGGCGGTCTCGGAGGCCGGCGTGCCCGCACCGCCCTGAGCACCCGCGGTCTCGCCCGACTCGGGTGACACCCGGTCGGTGTACTGCTCGTCACCGCGTCGTTCGTCGTGGTTGTCCGGCACCGCTTCCCCTTCATCCGCTGGCCCCGCGGTGCGAATGCACCGCGTTCCAGGATGCCGTGCGCACTCACTTCCCCCGGCCAGGGGGCACATTACTCCAAAGAAGCCGCGTGACCTGCATAAACAGCGCTCCGTTCGAGCGCCGAAATGGACAACACCGGTGTTCTCCACCAAGGTTCGCGCCGCCGCGCAAACGGCGAAAACCGGGGAACGACCGAGCGGCCCCGCGAAAGCGCGCGCTGTGCGCACGTTTCCGCACGCCGCCGCACACGTTCACCCGCTCGTGGCTAGTCCGGGGATCAGAGGTACAGGCCGGTGCCCTGCTCGGTCTGCTCGGTGGCCACCGCGTGCAGGTCCCGCTCCCGCATCACCAGGTACTCCTGGCCCTGGACCTCGACCTCGTACTGCTCCTCGGGGTTGAACAGCACCTGGTCGCCGACTTGGACGTTGCGCACGTGGCTACCGACCCCGTACACCTCGCCCCAGATGAGCCGCTTGGCCATCTGGGCGGTGGCCGGGATCACGATGCCACCGCTGCTGCGGCGTTCCCCGGATTCCTGCGACACGAGCACCATGACCCGGTCGTGCAGCATCTGGATCTCAAGCTTGGCATCGGTCACCCGAAAAGTTTACTCGCCGTGGCCAGCGGCGCGCGGTCCCGGCCCGCCCGACGCGCCGGGACCGGGCGCGCGAGCACCCGGGCGGGCGCCGGCACCGCACGGCACCGGCGCCGCTGCCCGGGATCACCGGCCGGTGTCGAGACCGCCCATCACCAGCGGCAACCGGCGCGGCCCGTCAGCGGTCACGCGCACCGGCACACCCCAGTCCTGCCTGCTCAGCTGGCACGTGGGGTGCTCCACCTCCGGGTCGTCGGTGCAGCTGGCCGCCTGCGCCACCACGTGCAGCACGCCCTCGCCGACAGCACCGTCGATCACCAGCCGCCGCGCCAGCTCGGTGCCCGCGCCCGCGCCCTCGACGAGCAGGTGCTCCGGACTCGCGCTGACCTCGACGCGGGTGGAGGGCCCGTAGCGCTCGTCCAGCTTCGTGCCCGGCGGCGGGGTGAAGACCACGGCCAGCTCCACCTCACCCGGGGCGATGTCGCTGGACGGGCGCGCCACCTGCTGGTTCGCGCCCCGCACGATCTCGGCCGACGTCCCCGGCGGCACCGGGCGTTCCAGGCGGTGCGCGGCGGAGGCGACCACGACGAGCTCCCCGTCGAGCACCGCCCCGCCGGACGGTTCGGCCAGGTCCGCGGCCAGCGTGGACACCTCGCGCGCGGCCGGGTCGAACCGCCGCACCGCCCCGTTGTAGGTGTCGCTGATCGCCACCGACCCGTCCGGCAGCACCGCAACGCCCAGCGGGTGTTGCAGCAGGGCGGTTTCGGCGGGTCCGTCGGCGTGGCCGAAGTCGAACAGGCCCGTGCCGATCTCGGTGCGCACGGTGCAACCGTCCGCCCCGTGCTCGAGCCGCCGCAGCGCCGAGGTCTCCGCATCGGCCAGCCACAGCTGCTCGCCGTGCGCGGCGAGACCGGACGGCTGCGCGAAGAACGCCTCCTCCGCAGCACCGTCGCGCAGGCCTTCCACGGTGGTGCCGGCGAGCCGGCGGATCGTCCCGCGCTGCGGGTCGAACAGGCTCAGCGTGTGGTTGCCCGCCATGGCGACCGCGACACCACCGGCGGGTTCCCACCAGGCCACGTCCCACGGACTGGTCAGGGCGACCTCGGTGGCGGCGCCGGCGTCGGGTTCGTCGCGCCACTGGCGGCCGGTGCCGGCCACGGTGGTCACCTGACCGTCCGCCAGGCGCACGCCGCGCAGCAGGTGGTTGACCGTGTCGGCCACGACCACGTCGTAGCCGACGCGCGCGGCGACCTCCGCGGGCAGCGCGGTCAGACCGGCGGGTTCGGAGAAGCTCGCCTCCTCGCCGGCACCGTCCGCCGCGCCGCGCTCACCGGTGCCGATGCGGCGCAGCGGCGTCTCCGCGTCGGCGTCGAACTCGACCAGCGAGTGGTGCGCGGCGTCGGCGACGAGCAGGTGCCCGCTGTCCAGGGCGATGGCCTCGCTGGGGAAGCGCAGCGCGGTCCCGGCCGGCTCCGGCGGCACGTACGGGCCGTCACCGCGGTGCAGCGTGCCCTTGGCGTCGTGCTCGGCGACGAGATCGGCGATGACGCTGCGCAACGTCTCCACGTGGCCCTCGCCGGCGGCGACGTGCACCACGTAGCCCTCCGGGTCGACGACGACCAGCGTGGGCCAGGCCTTGACGGCGTAGGCCTGCCAGGTCTCGAGGTTCGGGTCGTCGAGCACCGGGTGGTGCACGCCGTAGCGCTCGGTGGCGGCGGCGACGGCCTGCTCGCGCCGCTCGTGCTCGAACTTGGGCGAGTGCACGCCGACCGTGACGAGCTCCGCGGCGAACTCCTCCTCCAGCGGGCGCAGCTCGTCGAGGACGTGCAGGCAGTTGATGCAGCAGAACGTCCAGAAGTCCAGCAGCACGACCTTGCCGCGGAAGTCCTTGATCGAGTAGTCCGCGCCCTCGGTGTTCAACCACCGTCGGCCGACGAGCTCGGGGGCTCGGACGCGGGACCGGGATTGCTGCTCCTGCTGCGCGGTGCTCATGTCCGCAGTCAACAACACCGGCGGCACGCGTGTTCCGCGGGGCGGGCCGGCTCACGCGAGCAGAGGACGGCGCGCGGAGGGGACGGGGATGTAGAACGATTCGTTCTGCAGCGGTCGCATGGACGTGATCTCGACGCGATCCACCTCGCGACCGCGCAGCTGCTCGACGGCGCGGACGAGGAGATCACGTTCGTGACGTACGACCGCCGATTGCTGGGTTCCGCAGCTCAACGTTTTCCCGCTGCGAGTCCCGGGCAGGACGGGTGAGGCCGCATCCGGCATTCGAGAGCCGGGTGCTCGCGCGCCGAAAGCCGAGTGCCGCGCCAGCGGTGCGGCTGCTCGTCCCGCTCCGCACGGGCCGCATCGAGGATCTCGCTGCGCACCTGCAACCTGGCTGCCAACCCGTGCGGCGGCGTGCGACCATCGCGCAGTGCCAGCAGCCATGACAGCCGACCAGCTCGCGGCTCGCACATCACGCGCTTTCGACGCGGCCGTCGCCGCGGGTCGGGATCTCGGCCTCGCGGCCTCCGACGCGGGAGTGCTCCACGACATGTTTTCCGTCGTGGTGCATCTCGCCCCGTCACCGGTGGTGGTCCGGGTGCCCACCGTCCTGCCCTCGTACACCGACCTCGAATCCCAGGCGGCGCGGCAGCAGGCGGAGCTCGACGTGGTGGCACGGCTCGCCGAGCGGGGCCAGCCGGTGATCCCGCCGAGTCCGCTCGTGCCGCGGGAACCCGTGCAGCGCAACGGTTTCTCGATGACGTGCTGGCAGTTCGTCGAACAGGACGACGGCGTCGAGCTCGACCTCGTGCGCAACGCCCGCCTGACCGCCGATCTGCACGCCGTGCTGCGCGACTACCCGGGCGAGCTGTCGTTCCTGTCATCGGCCGAACCGAGGATGGTTTCGGAAGGTCTTGCCGCCCTCGAAGAGCTCCCCGGCCTCATCGACCCGGATGACCTCGACCGCGCACGGCGAGAGTGGGAGGTCCTGGAACCGATCGTGCGCTCGCGCGCGGAATTCGAGGCGGCGTTCCCGGCAATCGACTTGCAGCCGATCCACGGCGACGCCCCTGCGGCCAACATCGTCACCACTCCGGGCGGCGCGTTGTACTCCGACTTCGAGCTCGCCACCCTCGGACCGGTCGAATGGGACTTGGCGTTGCTCGGTCCCGATTGCGCGGCCGCCTACAACTCCGCCGCACAGCGCCGGGGTCTGCGTCAGCTGGACGAGAGCGCGCTGCGCGTTGCCAACGCCGTGGGCATGTCCCGGACAGTGGCGTGCCTGGCGCTGGTGCCACAGCTGCCCGTGCTCGCGGAAGCGCTGAAACCCGCCATCGAGCAGTGGCGCACGATGCCGTTCGCCGGCGGTCTGACCGACCCGACGACCTGACCGGCCCGGTGGTTCGATCGGCCCGACGACCTGCAGGGTCCGGCGTTCTGCAGGGCTCAGCGCCGAGGCTGCTCGCGAAGCACGGAAAGAGCCGGCACGCTGCAGGTTTTCGGCCTCGATTCACACGAGCGGCGCTCGCCGGCAGCTTCCCGCAAGGCTGCCGAACCGCCGACGAGTCCGCAGCGACACCACCGTCCGTCCCGCCGGCTCCGTCAGCCCCGCGGCGCCAGGAACGCCGCCACCTCCGGCAGCCGCCCCGGGTCGACGGTGTGCCCGCCGCCGTGGTCGAACCGGGCCACCTCGGCGCCGCTCTCGGAGAACCACGCGGTGAGCGCGGCCGTGTGCTCCGGGGTGGCCATCGGGTCGGCCGCGCCGTTGACCACGGCGACGCGCTTGCCCGCCAGCTCGACCGCGGGCCGCTCGGAGAACGGCACCATGCCGGCCAGCAGCACCGCCGCGGACAGCGCGGCGGGCCGCAGCAGCATCAGCGCCGCGGCGATGTTCGCGCCGTTCGAGAACCCGACGGCGCGCCACGTGCCGGGACCGACGCCGTACTCGCGCTCGGCCTCCGCGAGGAACGCGGCGAGCTCGTCGACGCGGGAGCGCAGGTCGTCCTGGTCGAAGACGCCTTCGCGCAGCCGCCGGAAGAACCGGGGCATCCCGTTCTCCAGCACGCTGCCGCGCACGGACAGCACCGGTGCGGCGGGGGCGAGGTGCTCGCGCAGCGGCAGGAGGTCGTTCTCGTCCCCGCCGGTGCCGTGCAGCAGCAACAGCGGCGCCTCGGCCGTGCCCGCGGCACCGGGCAGCCAGACGTGCGGGCGGTCGAGCGCAGCCGTCATGCCGACCTCCTCCCGGCCAGTTCCGGGTTGTTCTCCTGCGGCAGCGACAGCGCCGGCAGCGCCGCGGCGATCTGCTCGCGGTCGGGCTCCATCCACGGCGGCAGCTTCAGCGCGCGGCCGAGCTCCAGCAGCGGTTCGTCCACGTTGAACCCGGGCTCGTCGGTGGCGATCTCGAGCAGCGTGCCGCCGGGTTCGCGGAAGTAGATCGACCGGAAGTACTGCCGGTCCAGGATCGCGGTCACCTCGGCCCCGCGCTCGACGAGCTCGGCGCGCCACTCCTCCTGGGTGGCCTCGTCCGGCACGCGCCAGGCGACGTGGTGCACCGTGCCGCCGGCGACGAGCCCGCGCTCGGCACCGGGGGTGACCAGCACGTCCACCAGGGATCCCGGACCGCCCTCACCTGCGGCGTAGCGCAGGCGGTCGCCCTCGCGCCCGGCGCTGCGCAGCCCGAGCTCCTCCAGCATCGCTGCGGTGCCGTCCTCGTCGGCGGTGGACAGGGTGACCGAGTGCAGACCGCGGATGCCGTGCTCGGGCGGGATGACGCCGTTGTCCCACGGGGCGCGCGGGTCCGGTTGCGGGTGCGCGACGAGCGAGATCTCCAGCCCGTCCGGGTCGTGGAAGGTCAGCGCGGCTTCGCCGGCGCGTTCGGCGACCTCGCCGACCTCGACGCCGAGGCCCTGCAGGTGCTGCCGCCACCACCCGATCGAGGCGGCGGGCACGGAGAAGGACGTCGTGGTGGCCTGCCCGGTTCCGCGCCGCCCGGCCGGCGCCCCGTCGAACGGGAAGAACGTCAGCAGCGTGCCCGGCCGTCCGGCCTCGTCGCCGTAGTAGAGGTGGTAGGTGTCCGGGGCGTCGAAGTTCACCGTGGTCTTGACCAGGCGAAGCCCCAGCGCGCGGAGGTAGAACTCCGCGTTGCGCTGCGGATTCCCGGCGATCGCCGTCACGTGGTGCAGTCCGCTGGTCGCCAGCGCCATCGCCAGCCTCCTTCGGGTCCGGGGACGTGTGCGCCGGGTGCGCCCACCGCCCCCCGTGGTGGGCGAGCTCCCGGCGTTCCCGTCGCGGTGCGGACCGGGGCCGTTGCGCGCGGTCCGCCACGAGCATCTCGTTGATGCGTCACATACATGTTGCACGGTAGTTGGTGATGCGTCAACTAACTCGATAGGATGGACGCGTGACGGAGACCCGCTGGCTCGACCCGCGCGAGCAACACGCCTGGCGCCGCTACCTCGACATGAACGCCCGCCTCACCGCACGCCTGCACCGCCAGCTGCAGGCCGACGCCGGACTCTCGCTGAGCGACTTCGACGTGCTGGTCCAGCTCACCGATCAGAACGACCCGCGCATGCGCATCGGCGAACTCGCCGAAGTCCTGCAGTGGGAGAAGAGCCGGCTGTCGCACCACCTGGCCCGCATGCAGCGGCGCGGCCTGGTCGTCCGCGAGGAGTGCGCCGACGACGCCCGCGGCGCCTACATCGCGCTCACCGACGCGGGGCGCGCGGCGATCGAGCAGGCCGCCCCGGCCCACGTGGAAACCGTGCGGAGCCTCGTGTTCGACCACCTCACGGCCGAGGAGGTCGATACCCTCGGAACCATCGCCGACCGCGTCCTCGAGCGGTTGGACCCCGCCCCGGAGGAGGGCCGTTGAGCAACCTGGAGACCGCACCGTCCGAGGTGACCTGCACCACCGAGCGGGAGGGCACCCACCCCCGCGCCCAGCTCATCGAGCCCCGCGACGTCCCCCTCGGCGGCCCCCGCGCCATGCGCGTGCGGCGCACGCTGCCGCAGCGGGCGCGCTCGCTCACCGGCGCCTGGTGCTTCGTCGATCACTACGGCCCCGACGACGTCTCCACCAGCGGCGGCATGCGCGTGCCCGGCCACCCGCACGTGGGACTGCAGACCGTGTCCTGGCTGTTCAGCGGCGCCATCGAGCACCGCGACACCACCGGCGCCCACGCCCGGGTCCTCCCCGGCGAGCTCAACCTCATGACCGCGGGCCGGGGCATCGCGCACTCCGAGCACTCCACCGCGGACACGAGCACGCTGCACGGCGTCCAGCTGTGGGTCGCCCTGCCCGAGCAGCACCGGCACACCGCACCCGCCTTCGAGCACCACGCGCCGCCGCTGCTCGAGCGCGACGGCGCCCGCGCGCGCGTCTTCCTCGGCTCGCTGCTCGGGCACACCTCGCCGGTGGCCACCTGGACCCCGCTGCTCGGCGCGGAGCTCACCCTGCGTCCCGGCCAGCGGCTCGACCTCGACGTCGACCCGGGGTTCGAGCACGGCGTGCTCGTCGACACCGGCGACGTCACCGCAGCCGGCGTGGACGCCACCGCAGGTGAGCTCGTCCACCAGTCCGCCGGCGCGCGCGTGCTGCCGGTGCGCGCGGGGGCCGCGGGCGAAGCGCGGGTGCTGCTGCTCGGCGGTGCACCGCTCGACGAGCGGATCGTCATGTGGTGGAACTTCGTCGGGCGCAGCCACGACGACATCGCCGCCTACCGCGAGCAGTGGCAGACCGAGCGCGCCGCGCCGAGCGCCGGCGGCCGCTTCGGCGCGTTCCCCGCGGCCTGGGAGAGCACGCTGCCCGCCCCGGAGCTGCCCACCGCGCGGCTCAAGCCCCGCGGTTCGGAGCGCTGAACCGGGTCAGCCCCGCCGAGCGCGGACGCACCCGGCAGCTCCGCCGCCGGCACGGCGCCCAGCACAACACCCGATCGTGCCCCCGCCGACACGCCGGAACCCTGGGGACAACCCGCACCCCTGTGGACAACATGTGCTCCACCCGTGTGGGGACGGCTTCCAATTTTCATGAAAATTGCGCTCTCTGGAATGAGTCCAGAGTGGGGGAACACGCACCGCCCCCGCGCACCGCGGGACACCCCGGCCACCCGCGAGATCCTGCGCCGGGCCCGGGTGGAAGGGGCCCTGGGAGGAGGCTGGATCTGGGCGCGTGCCGGCGGCACGCCCGCCGCGGGCGCCACCGCGTGCAGTCGGATGACGAATGCGCTACGACCCCCAAGCCGCGCGGACACCCGCCTCCGACCACCCGTCGGCCGCGCTGCCGCGACGGACGACACCGCGCGGATGTCCACTCGAACGCCGGACAGGTCCCCGAACCGCCCGGCGAGCCTTCACGCAACCACCAAGCCGCGCAGCGGCATCACCGGAACGGGTTCGCGATCTGCGACGTCTTCGGGACATCCCTCGCCGCCCTGCGCGAGATCACCCGACTCTCGAGCGATAGCGCGCGATCGAGCGAGCACGCCGATCGGATCGGCGCTGCTACCCCGCATCGCATGCGAACTCTCCTTCCGATCGGTGCGGTCTGGCGATCGACCGCACTCCCCTGGGACGCACGCATCCCGGTTCCGGTTCCACCGCGCGCCGGAAGGATTCACCGCTACCCGACCGCGCCAGGAACGGTCGCCTCCGACGCGGCGGCGCGCGTGAGCACGCTCCACCCCGCCACGTCCGGCGATCCCTCCAGCCAGCCGACCGGCCACTTCCGCCGCGTCTCCTGACCGGTCGACGTGGCCGCACCGGTCAGGTTCGCCGCGGTGTGCGTACCGAAATCCACTTCACCGGCGAACCGCGCGCCGCGGAACGTCTCGTCCTGCCCGGTGAACCGGACGCGGCGGAAGTCGGCGAGCCCGTCGAAAGCGGCTTCCCGGAAGTCCGCCTGGCCGTCGAAGACGCTGCCGCGGAACACCGCGGGGCCGGTGAACCGGGCACCGGTGAACACCGCCGAACGCACGCGGCAGTGGGTGAACAGGAACCGGTGCAGCTGCGCCCCGTTGAGGTCCACGCGGATGTCCGGCCAGAACCGGTCCGGCTCACCGGGCGAGTTGCCGCCCGACTCGCCGCCCGGATCGCTCAGGTGCGCGATGAGCACTTCCTGCACCGTTTGCCTGACTTCCCACTCCTGCGCGCGAACCGGCGTCTCCGCTGCCGCGTCCGCGGCCCGCTCGGGCGGGGTGCGCAGGTACAGGCACAGCAGGTCCACCACGGTCTGCCGGTGCGAGGGGTGTTCCTGCGCGAGCCGCTCCAGCGCGAAGATGCCCGCCGAGCGCACCAGCGCCCGGTCGCTGTCGAGCTGCTCCGCTGCCCGGAAGTACAGGTCCGTGACGCGCGTTTCCCGCGCGTCGTGCCGGGAGTCCTGGTTGGCGATCTCGGTGGACTGCTGCCGCCGGGCGGTCAGGACCAACCCGGCGATGCCGCCCGTGCCCGCGCCCAGCCCCGCCGCGGTGCGGATGATGTCGAGGGCCTCCGAGCTCTTCGCCGGCGGGTAGACGAGGAACAGGGCGGTGGCGGCGGCGAGCGTGCCGAGCGCGACGACGGCGGCGCTGATCGCGATCGTCCGCGTGCTCAGCACCGGCGGGTTCACCTTCGACTGCCCGGATCGTTCCATGGGGTCGATCTTGGCAGCCGCGCGGCGCAGCCGGGGAGCGTTCCGCTCCGCGGAGCCGCGGCGGGCTCCGCGCCGGGCGCCCGGGACCAGGCCGCACGAGTCCGGAGACCGCTCGCAACGGGACTCGGACGTGGAGAACCCCGCGGCGCTGCCAGGTCGGGGGTCCGACAGCACCGCGGGGTCATCCTGTGTATCGCCAGCCCCGCGGCGGGCGTTACACACTCACCGGAGTGTGACACGAGTCACCATCATTGGTGGTGCGCGCACCGGGGAACGCCCGGGGGCGGAGCTCCGCCGCTCACCGCTCGAGCACGGCCGCGGTTCCCTGGCCGCCCGCTGCGCACACCGAGATCAACCCGCGGCCGGAACCCTTCTCGGAGAGCAGCTTGCCGAGGGTGGCGACGATGCGCCCGCCGGTGGCGGCGAACGGGTGCCCGGCCGCCAGCGACGAGCCGTTGACGTTGAGCCGGTCCGGGTCGACCTCGCCCAGCGGCGCGCCCCGCTCGAGCCGCTCGCGGCAGAACTCGGGGTCCTGCCAGGCCTGCAGCGTGGACAGCACCTGCGAGGCGAAGGCCTCGTGCATCTCGCAGAAGTCGAAGTCGCCGAGGCCGAGGCCGGCGCGCTCCAGCATCCGCGGCACCGCGTACACCGGGGCCATGAGCAGCCCGTCGGTGCCGTCGACGTAGTCCACGGCCGCCGATTCGAAGTCGCTGAGGTAGGCCAGCACGGGCAGCCGGTGCTCGCGCGCCCAGTCCTCGCTGGTCAGCAGCACCGTGGCGGCCCCGTCGGACAGCGGGGTGGAGTTGCCCGCCGTCATCGTGGCCCCCGCGCCCTCGCCGGACCCGGATCCCGCGCCGAAGACGGGCTTGAGCCCGGCGAGCTTCTCCGCGGTGGAGTCCGGGCGCAGGTTCTGATCGCGGACGAGCCCGTGGAAGGGCGTGACCAGGTCGTCGAAGAACCCGCGGTCGTAGGCGGCGGCGAGGCGCTGGTGGCTGCGCGCGGCCAGCTCGTCCTGCGCCTCGCGCGAGACGCCCCAGGCCAGCGCGGTGCGCGCGGCGTGCTCGCCCATGGACAGCCCGGTGCGCGGTTCGGCGTTGCGCGGGATCTCCGGCACGACCTGCCCGGGCCGCAGGCCGGTCAGCGCCTTGAGCCGGCCGCCGAGGCCGCGCGCGTGGTTGACGTCCAGCAGCACTCGGCGCAGGTCCTCGTTGACCTGGATCGGGGCGTCGCTGGCGGAGTCGACGCCGCCGGCCACGCCGACGTCGATCTTGCCCAGCGCGATCTTGCTCGCCACCGAGATCACCGATTCGAGGCCGGTCGCGCAGGCCATCTGCACGTCGTGCGCCGGGGTGCGCGGATCGAGCTGCGAGCCCAGCACGGTCTCGCGCGCGAGGTTGAAGTCGCGGCTGTGCTTGAGCACCGCCCCGGCGGCGAACTCGCCGAGCCGCTGCCCGGCCAGCCCGTAGCGGGCGATCAGTCCGTCCAGGGCGACGGTGAGCATGTCCTGGTTGGACGCGTGCGCGTACGGCCCACCGGATCGGGCGAAGGGGATCCGGTTGCCGCCGACGATGGCGACTCGCTGTGGGGACATCCCTGGCTCCTTGTGCGTGCCGAACGATGTGGCGCGCGCACCTGACCGGATGCCGGGCGGTGCCGCCGGCAGCCGCCGGTCGGTCTGGTGCGACCCGCGACGACAGACTAACCTACTGATGGGTAGCTTATGGTGCGCCAGTTCCGCGCAGCGGCATCCGCGGAGGGAACCCGCGCACCGGAGCACCCCACCACACCGGCGAGCACCGCGCCGTGAACCGTTCGCAGGAGAAACGCATGACCGACCGGTACCAGCAGTTCACCTCCTCCTCCCTGGGACGTCCGCTCGCCAAGCGGCTGGGCCTGCCGACACCCGCCCCGCTGCAGCGGCACCGGCCCGGCGCGCCCGCGGTGCAGGGCCCGGTGCTGCTCGGCAGCGCCGCGAACGGCCGCCTCGGCGACAGCCTGCGCGGCGTGCTGCGCGCGCTCTCCGCGGAGACCGCCGAGACCCGCGAGGACGAGCACTCCTACGCCGGCCTCCTCTTCGACGCCACGGGCATCACGTCCAGCGAGGACCTGTGGCAGCTGTACGAGTTCGTGCACGGCGCGATCCGCCAGGTGCGGCGCTGCGGCCGCGTCGTCGTGTTCGGCACGCCGCCCGAGGAGCTCGACGACGCCCGCGCGGCCACCGCCCAGCGCGCCCTGGAGGGCTTCGTGCGCACCGTCGGCAAGGAGATCGGCGGCGGCGCCACGGCCCAGCTGGTGCTCGTCTCCGAGGGCGGGGAGGGCGCGATCGGTTCGACCGCGCGGTTCCTGCTGTCGGCGCGCTCGGCCTACGTCTCCGGCCAGGTGGTGCGCGTCGGCGCCCGCGGCGAGGTGGCCGGCGACCTCGCCGACGAGACCCCGCTGCGCGGCAAGACCGCCCTGGTCACCGGCGCCTCCCGCGGCATCGGGGCGTCCATCGCCGAGACGCTGTCCCGCGACGGCGCGCACGTGGTGTGCCTGGACGTGCCCGCCCAGGGCGGCGAGCTGGCCACCGTGGCCAACCGGGTCGGCGGTTCCGCGCTGCAGCTGGACATCACCGCCGAGGACGCGCCGCAGCGCATCTCCGAGCACTTCGCCGAGCGGCACGGCGGGCTGGACGTCGTGGTGCACAACGCGGGCATCACGCGGGACAAGACGCTCAAGCGCATGACCCGCGAGCAGTGGGACGCCGTGCTGCGGGTCAACCTCACCGCCCCGGAGCGCATCAACGAGCAGCTGCTCACCGCCGAGGACTCGCCGCTGCGCGCCGACGGCCGCATCATCGGCGTCTCCTCGATCGCCGGCATCGCCGGCAACGTGGGCCAGGCGAACTACGCGACCTCGAAGGCCGGCGTGATCGGCTACGTCCGCGCCCACGGGGAGCGCGCCGCTCGGCGCAGCGCCACGATCAACGCCGTCGCCCCCGGCTTCATCGAGACGAAGATGACCGCGGCGGTCCCGCTGGTGGTGCGCGAAGCCGGCCGCCGGATGAACAGCATGTCGCAGGGCGGGCTGCCGGTGGACGTGGCCGAGACGGTGGCCTGGTACGCCCACCCGGCCTCGGCCGGGGTCAACGGCAACCTCGTGCGCGTGTGCGGACAGAGCCTGCTGGGAGCCTGACATGACCGAGCTGACGAAAGCCCCGAACCTGGCCGCGCTGTACGCGAAGGCCGCGGTCACCACGCCGCTCCGCCGCGGGGGCGGCCTGCCGGACGCGGAGTACGTGCGCCGCGACGTGCCGATCGACCTCGAGCACCTGGCCGCGTACAACCGGGTCTGCGGTTTCGGCGTGCGCGACGAGGTCCCCGCGACCTACCCGCACGTCCTGTCGTTCCCGCTGTCGGTGCAGCTGATGACCGACCGCGGGTTCCCGCACCCGCTGGTCGGGCTGGTGCACGTGGCCAACACCATCGAGCAGTTCCGCCCGCTGAGGGTCACCGAACTGCCCACGCAGCGGGTGCGGGTGGACAACGAGCGCCCGCACCCGAAGGGCACGCAGTTCGACGTGCGCACCGAGACCACTGTGGACGGCGAACTCGTGTGGCGCGAGCGCAGCACGTACCTGCGCCGCGGCGGCGGTTCCGGGCAGCGCGGCGAGCGGGCGGAGGTCGACCCGGGCGAACCGACGGCGCAGTGGCGCGTGCCCGGTGACATCGGACGCCGCTACGCGGCGGTGTCCGGCGACCGCAACCCGATCCACCTGCACCCGCTCAGCGCCAAGGTCTTCGGTTTCAACCGGGCGATCGCGCACGGCATGTGGACGCTGGCGCGGTGCCTGGGCGCCCTGCAGGGGCGCGCGCCCGCGACCGGCGCGATCTCGGTGGAGTTCGGCAAACCGCTCCTGATCCCGTCCACGGTGGACTTCGCTGCGCGCGAGCAGGACGGCGGTTTCGACTTCGGCGTGTATTCCCGCTCCGGGAAACCGCACCTGGTGGGAACGCTGCGGAACTGATCCTCCCCGCGGCGGGTGCCGACCCCGGTGCAGCGCTGGCGCGACGCCCGCTCGCCGGGTCGGCACCCGGGCACTGCCGGCTCGCCGCCGCGGAGCGCTGCGCTCCGGTGCGGGGACGCCGGCCGCCCTGCTGACCTTCGGCCCCGTCCTGCTGCTCCGCGGTGATCGCCATGTTCTGGGCCGGGCCGCTGCTGGCGCGCGAGCACGAGCAGCGCACCCGCCTGCTGACCTTCATCCAGGACGTCTCGCCCACTCGCTGGCTCCTCGGCAAAACCCCGGTGCTGGCCTCGATCGCGGTGGTGGTGGCTCCGACGCGTGCCTGCGGCAGCACGGGGTCGCCGCCCACTACCAGGACTACCAGCCCGCCGCGCGCCTGGAGACGTTCCAGCTCGTCGAGTTCGGCCGCTGCGCCGCCCTCGCGCTGCTGCTGCTCCTCGCCGCCTGGCGCATCACCCGCTGGCGAGCGGCGCACGGCTGAGCCACCCGCGCTCCCCGGAACGGCCCCGCGAGCGGCACGGCCCGGCGGTGTTCGGCCACCCGCCCGCTCCCGTGCGCAGCGCACCTCGCGGCGCGGGAGCCGGGCGGTTCACCGCTCCTGCGGCGGCTCCCAGTAGTTGCCCTCGACGAGGTCGCCGAACCCCATCCACACCATGTTCATCAACCGGCGCGCCATGCCGTCGGCGGTGTGGTCGGGGTGCTCGAACCACCAGTTCGCCAGCGACTCGCTGGCCCCGACCAGGGCGGCCGAGAACGGCTCGAGCTGCTCGGGGCTGCGCGGGGTGGTGCCGCCCTCGGTGGCGCGGGCGAGCATCTCGGCGATGAGCCGGACGATGCTCTGCCGCCACTGGGCGAGCTCGGCGAGGAACGGGTCGCCCTGGGCGTTGGTCTGCCGCCGCAGCAGGGTCCAGCCGTCGGGGTTGTCCCGCACGTGCTCGAACAGGGTCCGCAGACCGCGCCAGAGCTGCTCGGCCACCCCCAGCTCGGTGTCGACCGCGGCGTTGATCTCCTCGGTGAGGCGGGCGCCCTCGCGGCGCAGGCACGCGAGGAACAGCTCGTCCTTGGCCCCGAGGTAGGAGTAGAGCATCGGTTTGGACACGCCGGCCCTCTCCGAGATCTCGTCCATCGAGGCCGGGTGGAAGCCGTGCACCGCGAACACGTGCACCGCCGCGTCCAGGATCTGGCGTTCGCGCACGGCGCGCGGCAGGCGGCGGGTGCGGGGCTTGGCCCGTTCGACGGGTTCGGACATCCCATCCCATTCGTTCGGCGCGCGGATCCTCGGCCCAGCGGGGGCGCCACCGCGGTGACGCGCGCTCGCAGCAGCGCAGCGTGCTGCGCGGGGCGCCGATCACCGGATCTCGATCCCCGCTTGCACGTCAACTTACTCGAACGTAGTCTTACTCGCGAGTAGGTAATGGAGGTGGGCATGCCCGAACCCGGTCCGATCACCGCTCTCGGCGACCTCGACCCCCGACAGGTCGACCAGGAACGGTTCGTCGCCCTGCTGCAAGCCGCCTCCGAGGCCGCCCGCGACGACGCCGGCGTCGACCTCAGCACGCTCCCCCCGGAGCAGTTCGCCCGCCTCATCTCCCGCGCCTCGACCGAGCAGATCGACGCGGTCATGGCGCGCCCCGACCTCGCCGACCGGATCCTCGACGAGGTCTTCCGGCGCATGAGCGAGCACTACCGCGCCGACAAGGCGGGAGCCGGCACCGAAGCGGTCATCCGCTGGCGCATCGGCCCGCCCTCGGCCGCGGAGCACCGCCGCTACGAGTGCGTGCTCAGCGGCGGGCAGTGCACGGTCAACCGCGAGCCGCAGCACGACCCGCGCGCGACGATCACCCTCGGCGGCACCGACTTCCTGAAACTGGCCTCCGGCAACGCCTCCCCGCCGGCCCTGTTCATGAAGGGCAAGCTCAAGGTCGCCGGCGACCTCGGGTTCGCCGCCGGCCTGACCAAACTGTTCCAGATCCCGAAGGCGTAGCGATGACCTTCTCCCTCGAACTCAGCGAAGAGCAGCGCGACCTGCGCGAGTGGGTGCGCGGGTTCGCCGAGCAGACGATCCGCCCCGCCGCCGCGGAGTGGGACGAGCGCGAGGAAACGCCCTGGCCGGTCATCCAGGAGGCGGCCAAGATCGGCCTCTACGGCTTCGAGTCCCTGGCCACGTTCTGGGCCGACGACACCGGATTGTCGCTGCCGCTCGCGAACGAGGAGCTGTTCTGGGGCGACGCCGGCGTCGGCATGGCCATCTTCGGCACCACGCTGGCCGTGGCCGGCATCTTCGCCGCCGGCACGCCCGACCAGCTCGCCGAGTGGGTGCCGCAGTGCTACGGCGACGAGGACGAACCGCAGGTCGCCGCGTTCTGCTCGTCCGAACCGGGCGCGGGCTCGGACGTCTCCGCGATGCGCACCCGCGCCACCTACGACGAGGCCACCGACGAGTGGGTGCTCAACGGCCAGAAGGCCTGGGCGACCAACGGCGGCATCGCCAACGTGCACGTCGTGCAGGCCGCGGTCGACCCCGAGCTCGGCTCGCGCGGGCAGGCGGCGTTCGTCGTCCCACCGGGCGCGAAGGGGCTGAGCTCCCCCGGCAAGCTGCGCAAGCACGGGCTGCGCGCCTCGCACACCGCGGAGGTCTTCCTCGACGACGTGCGCCTGCCGGGCCGGTGCCTGCTCGGGGAGAAGGAGAAGCTCGACGAGCGGCTCGCCCGGGCCCGCGAGGGCACCCGCGCCTCCCAGCAGGCGGCGATGAAGACCTTCGAGCTCTCCCGGCCCGCGGTCGGCGCCCAGGCCCTGGGCATCGCCCGCGCCGCCTACGAGCACGCGCTCGGCTACGCCTGCCAGCGCGAGACCTTCGGCCGCCCGATCATCGACAACCAGTCGATCGCGTTCACCCTCGCCGACATGCGCACGGAGATCGACGCGGCGCGCCTGCTCGTGTGGCGGGCGGCCTGGCAGGGCCGCAACGAGGGCTTCCAGCACGGCGAGGGCTCGATGTCCAAGCTCAAGGCCGGGCGCGTGGCGACGTGGGCGACCGAGCGGGCGATCCAGATCCTCGGCGGCAACGGCTACACCCGCGAGTACCCGGTGGAGCGGATGCACCGGGACGCGAAGGTCTACGACATCTTCGAGGGCACCGAGCAGATCCAGCAGCTGGTCATCGCCCGCGCCCTCTCCGGCCGGCACATCGACTGAGCGGCCGCGCGGAACTGCCGGTGCGCCCTCCCGGGGCAACCGGCAGATGAACGGCGCGTTACGTGTCGATTGACACGGTGCCGAATCGCACAACCGCCCAGCGGACGGCGCCGCGGGAATGCATCATGCCCTGGGCCTGTGCGGCCTCGTACGCACAGGAGTGTTTACACGGACGAGTTAACCTCGTGGTGTCGCGTCACGCCGAACATCCGTGCGCGTCCCCACGGGGTGACCCATGATGTGATGCGACCCCCGCGGTTCCCACCAGCGGCCCCCGGGGGCCACCGCGTCATCCGAGCCCGGGCGGCGTGGCCCGCGGTTCGGCGGCCGGACCCGCGAAGCGTTCACGGGCCCGGTGCAGCGTGCGAAGCAACACGGGAGGGCGAAGCGTGCAGACCATCCCCGACTCGGAAACCCCGATCTTCCAGGAGATCAACGCCGAACTCGGCGAGCTCCCGGAGATCGACGTCCACGACTTCACGGAGCACGCCTTCGGGTTCCTGAACGACGGCGCGGAGCCCGCGGCGGCGCAGCCCGAGCCCACCACCGCGGACGGCCCCACCACCGCGGACGGCGAAGAGCGGGCGGAACCGTCCGCCGGACCGGAGCTCGGCGTCGTCGCGGAGCCGGCCGAGCGGACCCCGGAGGTGGCGGAACCGCTGGAGCAGGCCCCGGGGGACCAGGCCCAGGACGAGCAGACGCCGGGCGAGCAGGCCCGGGGGGAGCAGCAGGACGACTCCGCGCCGCGCAAGGGCGGCCGCCGCCGCAAGGAGGGGCGGTGACCGGCCCCCGAGCTCGCAACTGATCCCGCCGGGCGGGCACCCCGGAGCGGGGAGGGCCCCGCGGAGGAACCGGGGGAGGTCGAGCGCTCGTGCGTGCTCGTGCTGGCCGGACCCGCGCGACGCCAGCTCGAGCACCGCCGGGGTCGGGGACGCCCGCGCACTGCCCTGCACCACCGCTGACGTGCCGGTACGTTCCCCGGAATGTTCACCAGGCGTCGCACCGCGCCCGTCCTCGCCGTCGTCGTGCTGTCCGCCGCGAGCTGCACTGCCGACGAACCAGGGGGGTCGCTCGCACTCCCGCCGGCGGACGTGGCGCCGCGGCCCACCCCGGCACCAGTCCAGGGCCCAGGGAGTTCACTCTGGTGGGCACCGGTGACGTGCTGCTGCACGAACCGCTGTGGCACCAGGCCGAGCGCGACGCCGGTGCCGGCGAGGGGATGAACTTCGCCCCGCAGCTGGCGGGCATCGCCCCCGTCGTCGAAGCCGCCGACGTGGCGGTCTGCCACCTCGAAGTGCCGCTGGCAGCCGGAGGCGGCCCGTACGAGGGCTACCCGAGGTTCGCCGGCCCGCCGCAGGTGGCCACCGCGCTGGCGGACACCGGGTACGACGCCTGCACCACGGCCTCCAACCACACCTTCGACCAGGGCGCCGCGGGCGTGGACCGCACCCTCGACACGCTGGACGCAGCCGGCATCGCGCACGCCGGCTCGGCGCGGACCGCGCAGGAAGCCGACCGGACGACCATGCTCGACGTCCCCGCCGGATCGGGATCGGTGCAGGTCGCGCTGCTCTCCTACACGTTCGGGTTCAACGGCGCTTCGCACCCGGACGGCGAAACCTGGCGGAGCGACGAGATCGACGAGGCGAAGATCCTCGACGATGCCGCGGCCGCCCGGCAGGAGGGCGCCGAGGTGGTCGTCACCGCGATGCACTGGGGCGGCGAGTACCAGCACGAGCCCAACGGGCAGCAACGCGCACTCGCCCCGGAGCTGATCGCGTCACCGGACATCGACCTGCTCCTGGGGCACCACGCCCACGTCGTGCAGCCGATCGAGAACTTCGACGGCCAGTGGGTGGTGTACGGCATGGGCAACCTCGTGGCCAACCACTCCGAGCCGGAAGGCCCCAAGTCCGAGGGACTGCTGACCAGCTTCACGTTCACCGAAGACGTCAGCACCGGGGAGTTCGCCGTCACCGACGCCGAATACCTGCCCCTCCACCAGACCGACGAACCACCGCTCGAAGTGCTCGACGTCGCCGCGGGGCTCGACGGCGGGGACGTCGGCACGGCCGGCGCTGCTCGGCTCGAGGAAGCCATGGCGCGCACCACCGAGGTGGTGGAGAGCCGCGGCGGGGCAGAAGCGGGGTTGTCGGTTCTCGGCAGCGACTGACGGAGCTGCCGCGGCGCGCCGCCCCGCCGGCGGTCCCCCGTGCGCGCACCGGCGTCGCGGTGCCCGCCGGTCAGCGCCCGACGGCCCGCCCGGGGAGTCGGGCCTCAGGACGAGGGCGAGTTCTCGGCAGTGCCGATGTCGATCATCCACTGGATGCCGAACCGGTCGGTGCACATGCCGAACTCGTCGCCCCACACCTGCTTCTCCAGGGGCATCGTGACCGTGCCGTCCGCGACGAGCCGCTCCCAGTAGCCCCGCAGCGCTGCGACGTCGTCGCCGTTGACGGCGATGGCGATGTTGTCCCCCGGCTTGAGCTCCATGCCCTCCGGAACGTCCGAGGCCATGAGCGTGAACCCGAGGTCGGTGTCGAGCATGGCGTGCATGACCTTGTCCGCCTCGGCGTGCCGGCCGACGCCGAACTCGCCGAACGTGCTCATGTCCAGCCGCCCGCCGAAGACCTCCCGGTAGAACTCCATCGCCTGCCGCGTGGTGCCGTCGAAGGTGAGGTACGGATTGAGCCGAGAACCCATGGTGCGCTCCCCTCGGAACAGTTCTTCCGCAGCGTAGCCCCGCGTCGGCGGGATCGCTGCGTGCGCGGCGCACCCCGGCGCGCGAGCAGCTCACCTGGTCGAGGTCGCCGCGCATTTCTCGGGAAGTGCACAAACCCCTGGTCAGGTGGGGTGCGGCGAACCGCTCGGGGTCACCGGGGGCGTCCTCGCGGGGTGACTGCGACCCGCCCGGGTGGTGCCTACGGCTCCTCGGAGCGCTGCCGCGCGCGGCCCCGCAGCACCGTGGATCACCCCGGGAGGTCCGCGGTGACGAAGTAGTGGGAGTCGGCCACCTGCGCCACGAGCTCGTTCGTGCCGCGTTCCGCGTCGCGGCCGAGCTCGCCGATCGTGGTGCGGGCGGTCCGCCAGCCGAGCTCGCCCAACTGCGCGTCGGGGGCGGCGCGTTCGTCGTCGTGGAGCAGGTCGGCCATGTCGATGCCGAACGAGTCGGACGCGCGCTGGAACTCCGGGTGGTCCAGCCACGCGCTCGGCGAGCCGCCTTCGACGGCGAGGGTGCTGCCGGGTGCGGAGGAGTCGTGGACGAGCCGCAGCAGCCGCTGCTCGGCCTCCGCGGGCAGGTACGGCAGCAGCCCCTCGGCCAGCCAGATCGTGGGCCGCTGCGGGTCGAAGCCCGCTTCGGTCAGCGCGCCGATCCAGTCCTCGCGCAGGTCCGCGCGCACGCTGGTCCGCGCGCAGGCCGGGACGGCGTCGAGCTCGCCGAGCGCCCGGTCCTTGAAGTCCAGCACGGCGGGCTGGTCCACTTCGAACACCGCGGCCTTCTCCGGCCACTCCAGGCGGAACGCCCGGGCGTCCAGCCCGGCGGCGAGGATGACCGCTTGCTCGGCGCCGCCGGCGGCGGCGCGTTCGCAGACGCCGTCGAGGAAGCGGGTGCGCAGACCCATGTGGACGGAGAGGAACTCCCAGAGATCGGCGTTGTCCGAGACCTGCCGGGGGTCGGTCGGCATCGGCACCGGGGGTTCCGCCGCGCGGACCAGCTCCGCGGCGTACCGGTCGGTGATCATCCCCCCGGGACGTGCGGTTTCGAGTGCGCGGCCTGCGGCCACGGCCAGGGCCGTGAGGCCGACACCGTGCACGATGTCCCACTGCTCGTGCTGCGCGGTCACCGCGAACCTCCTCCACTGTTCGTGAGCATCACGAACTAGTTTCGGATGCACCGGCACCGCACATCCCGCGTCTGTGGCATCACACACAGCACCCGGGAGAGGTTTTCTGGCGCTGTGACCAGCAATTCCAGTCACCGCGCCAGAAAACGGACGGAGATCGTCCACATCGGTGGACTCCCTCAGTACGTCAGCGCCACCCCGGGATCGGAGAGCAGCGCCCCCACGTCGGCCAGGAACCGCGACCCCTGCTCGCCGTCGACCACCCGGTGGTCGAAGCTCAGCGCCAGCTGGCACACCTGCCGCGGCACCACGGCGCCGTCCACGACCCACGGCATCTCCCGGACCGCGCCGAGCGCGAGGATCGCCGACTCGCCCGGATTGATGATCGGCGTACCCGCGTCCACGCCGAACACGCCGACGTTGGTGATCGTGAACGTGCCGCCGAGCATGTCCTCCGGGCGGGTCGCGCCCTGCCGCGCGGTCCCGGTCAGCTCCTGCACGGACCGCGCCAGCTCGACCAGCGACATCCGGTCGGCATCGCGCACCTTCGGCACCACGAGCCCCCGCGGGGTCGCCGCGGCGATCCCCAGGTGCACGTAGTCCTTGTACACGATCTCACCGGACTGCTCGTCCCACGCGGCGTTCACGTCCGGCGTGCGCGTCCGCGCCAGGCACACCGCCTTCGCGGCGAAGGCCAGCGGCGTGAGCTTCACCTCGGAGAAGTCCGACCGCGCCTGCAGCCGCTCGCGCAACCGCATCAACTCGGTCACGTCCACCGCGAGGAACTCGGTGACGTGCGGCGCGGTGAACGCGCTGTCCACCATGGCCTGCGCGGTGGCCTTGCGCACGCCCTTGACCGGGACCCGGTGCTCGCGACGCCCGGAGTCCACAGCGGACTCCGGCGCAGCCGCCGCGGGTTCCGCGGCAGGAGCGGCTGCGGCCTGCACGTCGGAGCGGGTGATCACACCACCCGCACCCGAACCGGTCACCTGCCGCAGGTCCACGCCCAGGTCGCGCGCGAGCTTGCGCACCGGGGGCTTGGCCAGCGGCACCTCCTGCACCGCGGCGGGACCCGTGCCGTCCCGCCCGGAGGCCGCACCGCCGGACCCCGCCGCGGCAGCTCCCGCGGCGACCCCGTCCTGCGCAGCCGCGCCGCCGGAACCCCCCGCAGCCGGGGGCTGCTCGACCCCCGCACTGCCGGTGCCGCCGGCGGCGTCGCTCCCGGCCGGACCGCTACCGGCGGTGCTGCTGCCGGCAGGACCGCTGCCGGCGGCCTCACTCCCGGCCGGACCGCTGCCGGCGGGGCCGGTCGGGGAAGTCCCGGCCGCACCGGAGCGCTTCCGCGGCCGGCGCTTCGTCGAGCTCTCCCGCGGCCCGTAACCGACGAGCGTGGCCACCGAGCCGTTGTTGCCCTCGCCCGCGCTCGCCGACCCCGCCGCGGCCGGTTCCGAGGAGGCCTCCTCGGAACCCGCCTCCCCGGCCACGTCGATCGCCACGATCGGCGCACCCACCGCGACGGTCTGGCCCGGTTCGGCCAGCAGCTCGGAGACCGTGCCCTCCCACGGGCAGGGCAGCTCCACCGTGGCCTTGGCCGTTTCGATCTCCACGATCGTCTGGTTGACGCTCACCTCGTCGCCGGGACTCACCCGCCAACCGAGGACCTCCGCTTCCGTCAGCCCCTCGCCCACGTCGGGCAGCGGAAAACGCTTGATCATGCCACTCCCCTTCAGTAGGCCAGGGCCTCGTCGACGGCGGCCAGCACGCGGTCGAGATCCGGCAGGTAGCCGTCCTCGGCCTTGCTCGGCGGGTACGGCGTGTCGAAACCGGTCACCCGCAGCACCGGCGCCTCCAGCGAGTAGAAGCAGCGCCGCTGCACCAGCGAAACGACCTCCGAGGTCACCGAGGACTCGCCGGGGGCCTCGGACACGGCCACCAGGCGCCCCGTGCGCCGCACCGACGCGAACACCGGCTCCAGGTCCAGCGGCGACAGCGAGCGCAGGTCGACCACTTCCAGCTCGGTGCCCTCCTCCGCGGCCGCGGACGCCGCGTCCAGGCACGTGCGCACCATCGGCCCGTAGGTCGCCAGCGTCGCCGACGTGCCCGAGCGCAGCACCCGCGCCGACTCCAGCGGCACCGGAGCCGCCGCCACGTCCAGCTCCGCCTTCTCGTAGTAGCGGCGCTTCGGCTCGAAGAACAGCACCGGGTCGTCCGAGTCGATCGCCTGCTGCAGCATCCAGTAGGCGTCCACCGGGTTCGAGCAGGCCACCACCTTCAACCCGGCCACGTGCGCGAACAGGCTCTCCGGCGACTCCGAGTGGTGCTCCACCGCGCCGATGCCGCCGCCGAACGGCACCCGGATCACCACCGGCATCGGCACCTTGCCCTGGGAGCGGAACCGCATCTTCGCCAACTGCGACACGATCTGGTCGAAACCGGGGAAGATGAACCCGTCGAACTGGATCTCGCACACCGGCCGGTAGCCGCGCATGGCCAACCCGATCGCCGTGCCCACGATCCCCGACTCGGACAGCGGGGTGTCCAGCACGCGGCTCGCCCCGAAGTCCTTGTGCAGCCCGTCGGTGATGCGGAAGACACCACCCAGCTGGCCGACGTCCTCACCCATCACCAGCACCCGCGGATCGGCCTCCATCCGCGAGCGCAGCGCCATGTTCAACGCCTTCGCCAGCGTCACCGACTGCTGCGCGGACGCCGCCTGCGTCTGCGCACCCGTCGTCGGAGCGGCCATCACCGACCACCTCCCGCGGTCGCCTCGGCATCGGCGAACCCGGCGAGGTAGCGCAGGTACTCCTCCCGCTGCTCCGCCACCCGCGGGCTCTCCTGGGCGTACACCTCCGAGAACATGCGCTCCGGCGCCGGATCCGGCAACCGCGTGCAGTGGTCGCGGAACCGCTCCGCCAACTCGTCGGCCTCGGCCTGCACCGAGTCGAAGAACTCCTGCCCGGCCAGGTGCTCCCGCGACAGGTGCACCCGCAACCGCTCGATCGGGTCCTTGAGCTTCCACGTCTCCGCCTCGTCGGCCATCCGGTAGCGCGACGGGTCGTCCGAGGTCGTGTGCGCCCCCATGCGGTAGGTGACCGCCTCGACGAACACCGGACCGCCGCCCTGGCGGCACTCGCGCAGCGCCCACCGCGACACGGCCAGGCACGCCAGCACGTCGTTGCCGTCCACCCGCACACCGGGGAAGCCGTAACCGCTGGCCCGGTGGTACAGCGGAGCGCGCGTCTGCCGCTCCACCGGCTCGGAGATCGCCCACTGGTTGTTCTGGCAGAAGAACACCACCGGCGCCTCGTACACCGAGGCCCACACCATCGCCTCGTGCACGTCGCCCTGGCTCGTCGCGCCGTCACCGAAGAACGCCATCGTCGCTTCGCCCTCGTCGTCGCCGACGCGCCCGTCGAACCGCTGCCCCATGGCGTAGCCGGCGGCGTTCACGCACTGGTTGCCGATGACGATCGTGTACAGGTGCATGCCCCGCTCGAACGGGTCCCAGCTGCCGTGGTCGACACCGCGGAAGATGCCCAGCAGCTCCGTCGGGTCGATGCCGCGGCACCAGGCCACCCCGTGCTCGCGGTAGCTCGGGAACGCCATGTCGGACGGCCCCAGCGCGCGGCCCGCACCGATCTGCGCGGCCTCCTGCCCCAGCAGCGGCACCCAGATGCCCAGCTGGCCCTGCCGCTGCAGCGCGTTGCCCTCCACGTCGAACCGGCGGACCAGGACCATGTCGCGGTACAACCCGCGCAACTCGTCCGCGGAGACGTCCAAGCTCCAATCGCTCGGGCTGACCCGCTGGCCCTCCGGCGTCAGGAGCTGCACCAGGGCAGCTCCACCTTCACTCGTCGCCCGCAAACCGGCGATCACCTGCTCCCCTGTGGGTACTGCTGCGGTCGCGGCAGGTGGGCCGGAACTCCCGGGATCGGCGGTGCCGTCACGCGTCCAACGTTCGGGGGACATGTTGCCTCCTCAGCTCACGCCGGTCAGGCCGCTTGTGGCGACCGTTCCGACACACCCCGGACCGCCGCCGGAGACGGCCTGTGGGCCCTCCGCCGGGCGATCCGGGGCTTGGATCGCTTTCCGCCATCCTTGCACGAACTCGGCCGCTTCCGTGAGGCCTGCCACAAGAACCGCCCGTCCTGAACGGTTCGGCGACGCCACCGTAGGCCCCCCGCGGCGACGGGGAATCCGCAGGTCATCAAAGCAATGGAGATCCGACTAACGCGGGGGCCGACCATCGCACGAGCAACGACTACCGCCCGCGTCCAGCACGACGCATACTGTGCCCGTGAGCCGCGACTTCCCCACCGTGCCCGACGAGATCACGCTGCTGCTGCACAAGCCCGACGGCGCGCAGTACCTCACCCCGGCCGCCGACAGCACCGTCGCCGCCGCCCAGATCGGCGAACTCGTGCTGCGCGGGCACGTCACCCTGCACCGCCACCGCACCGGGCACGACCTCGCCCTGCACGACACCGGCACGACCGGACTGCCCTGGCTCGACGCGATCATCACCGAACTGGCCGAGCGCACCAGGAACGGCACCGCGCGCACCGACCTGTCCTGGTGGCTGGCCAACCGCTCCCGCACCCTGCGCACGCACCGGCACAACCTCGTCGAGAACGGCCTGCTGCGGCACGTGCCCAAGCGGTTCCTCGGACTCATCCCCGACGACCGCTACTACCCGGACGAGGGCAACCGGGACCGGAGCATCAACGACATCCGCACCGCACTGGCCCACCCCGAGACCATCGACGACCGCACAGCGCTGCTGTGCGCCCTCGTCCAGCGCACCGGCATCGGCCACTCCCTCGGCCTCACCCGCGACGAGACCGCCGCGCTGCGCTCCATCGCGAAGGCCGAGAACCTGCCCGCGCACATCGACAGCACCATCACCACCACCATGGCCGCGGCCGTCGTCCCCACCGCCCTCGGCAGCCAGTAGGCGAGATCCCGAAGCGACGGGCCGCGCAGCCGCGGGCGGGCATAGGATCGCGGTGTGGATCGCGCAGCGCTGAACAACACCGTGCAGAACACCTGGGACGCGGACGTCCTGCCGAGCCTGTCCGACTTCGTCCGCATCCCCGCCGTCTCGCCCGCGTTCGACCCCGACTGGGAGACCAGCGGGCACCTCGACGCGGCCGTCGAGCACCTGCGCCGCTGGGCGGCCGGACGCGACCTGCCCGACGCCACCATCGACGTGGTGCACCTGCCCGAGCGCACCCCGCTGCTGCTCATCGACGTCCCCGCGCACGGCGGCGCCTCCGGCGAGGAAACCGTCCTGCTCTACGGCCACCTGGACAAGCAGCCCCCGGCCGGCGGCTGGTCGGACGGCCTCGACCCGTGGACCCCCGTCGTCCGCGGCGACCGCCTGCACGGCCGCGGCGCCGTCGACGACGGATACGCCGGCTACGCCGCGCTGACCGCCCTCGAAGCCGTCCGCGCCCACGGCGGCGCCCACCAGCGCTGCGTCGTGCTGCTGGAGACCGGCGAGGAGTCCGGCAGCCCCGACCTGCCCGCCTACCTCGAGCACCTCGCCGACCGGCTCGGCGACGTCGGCCTCGTCATCTGCCTCGACTCCGGCGCGGGCGACTACGACCGGCTGTGGCTGACCACCTCGCTGCGCGGCCTCGCCCAGGTCGAGGTCAGCGTCCGCGTGCTCGACGCCGGCCAGCACTCCGGCACCGCCAGCGGCATCGTGCCCGGCTCCTTCCGCGTGCTGCGCCAGCTGCTCGACCGCATCGAGGACTCCCGCACCGGCGAACTGCTGCTGCCGGAGCTCAACGTCACCATCCCGGACAACCGCGCCGCCGAAGCCCGCGCCGCCGTCGAAGCCGCCCCCGGACTCGTCCGCGACGCCATCGCCCTGCCCGACGGCGTGCGCCCCGTGACCGAGGACGAAACCGAGCTCAACCTGAACAACACCTGGCGCCCCACCCTGTCCGTCACCGGCGCCGACGGCCTGCCGCTGCCCGTGAACGCGGGCAACGTGCTGCGGCCCTGGACCACGCTGCTGCTCAGCTTCCGCCTGCCGCCCACCGCCGACCCGGACGCCGCGCTGCGGGCCGTCACCGACGCGCTGACCACCGACGTGCCCTCCGGCGCGCACGTCACCATCGACCACACCGAGGCAGGCCTCGGCTGGAACGCCCCGGACCCGCAACCGTGGCTGCGCACCGCCCTCGACACCGCCAGCAGCGAGGTGTTCGGAGCCGACTGGCGCACCATGGGCCTCGGCGGATCCATCCCGTTCATGGGCCTGCTGCAGCGCACCTACCCGAACGCGCAGTTCGTCGTCACCGGCGCGCTCGGCCCGGGAAGCAACGCGCACGTGCCCGACGAAGCCCTCAACCTGCCGTTCGCGGCCAAGGTCACCTCGGCGATCGGCCACGTCCTCGACGCGCACGCGCACCGCCCCCAGGAGTGAGGCGCGGGTGCGGACATGAGAGCAGCGGGGCGGATGGGGCGATTCCCGTCATCGCCGTCGATGCTGCGCATCCACCCCGCTGCCAGGACGGCCGGCGGCGGGATGGCTGGGGCAGGTGCCGCCGCTCGGCCAGTGGTCGAGCACGTACCTCCTCGTACACAGCTGGGCACCCGGCGGTCGCGGTGACCGGAACGTGCTGGCTGCACGCGCCTCACCCGAGGCGGGTACCGCCTTCTCGGAACGTGAAACCCGGCTTCGCCGGGTGACTCCACACTCGCCCCTCGCGGCCGCGCGGCGGAACCGGTCGAAGTACCGATATCCATACCGAGACGTCCCGGATGACCTCCCCGAGCGATCCCGCGGCCCCCGGCCCGGCCCCGCGCAGCAGGTACGCGAGGTCGAGGAACGGGCTCTCAGGCCTCGACGCGCTGCTCGGCCACCCACGCCGCGATCTGCGCCCGGGACGTGAACCCCAGCTTCGCCAGGATGTGCTCCACGTGGCTGTCCGACGTGCGCTTGGCGATCACCAACCGCTCGGCGATCTCCCGGTTCGACAACCCCCGCGCCACCAACCGCGCGACCTCCCGCTCCCGCGGCGTCAGCTGCGCCGGGACCTCCGCACCGGAATCGGCCCGGCGACCGCCCAGGGCGAACCGCACCGCCTCGTCGACCGTGCACCGGGCGCCCCGCTCCGCCGCCGAAGCCCGATCGCGCTCCGCCAGCGCCGCGCGCACCCGCTGCACCGCCTCCGCGCGCCACGCGCGGAACGCCCCCAGCGCGAACGGATAACCACCCGCCACCGGGGCCAGCTCGGTCACCGCCGCGAACAGCCGCTCCGCCCGCACGGCCCGGCCGCGGCCGACCTCCACCCACGCCACCGCCTCCAGGCAGGTGACGATGCCCAGCACGTCCCGGAACAGGTACTTCACCCGCAGCGCCTCCCGCAGCCGCGTCAACGCCGCGGCCACGTCCCCCACCGACCACTCGACCAGCCCGAGCACCACATCCGCCCACGACCAGCACCACAGCTCGCCGTGCTCGGCGCACAGCTCCTGGCACCGCTCGCACAGCTCGCGCGCCCGCTCCGGTTCCCCGCGCACCACGGCGGCCAGCGCCAGGTTCGGCATCCCCAGCGCGCCGCTGACCGCGCGCTCCCGGGAGCGCGACACGGCCAGCGACAGCCACCGCCACGCCTCGTCAGCATCCCCCTCCAGCAACGAGGCCAGCCCCGTGGCCTGCGCCAGGTCGTCATCGCTCGCCCCGACCGCACGCGCCCCCGCGCACGCCTGCCGGCACGCCGCGACATCCCCCGACAGCGCCGCGATCAGCGCCGTGACCACCGCCGCTCGCGCCGCCACCGCGTCCCCGGGGGAACTCGGCTCGTCGGCCGCCTCCCACGCGCGGGTCAACCACTCCCAGCCGGCGCGCAGCTCCCCGCTGGCGATCCAGGCGAACCACAGCGCCGCCGCCAGCCGCAGCGCCTCGTCCGACTCGCCCGGCTCGGTCACGCTGTAGTCCAGCGCCGCGTCGAAGTTGCCCCGGTCGGCGCGCAGCCGCCCCAGCCACTCCACCTGGTTCGGCCCGAGCCAGGCCACGTCGACGTCCTCGGCCAGGTGCAGGTAGTAGTCCCGGTGCCGCCGCCGCAACCGCTCGCGCACCGGCCCGGAGCCCAGGCGGTGGCGCCCGTACTCGCCGATCGTGCGCAGCAGCCGGTACCGGGCGCGGTCGTCCTGCGGCTCCGGTTGCAGCACCGACTTGTCCACCAGCCCCGCCACCGCGGAGAACACGTCCGAGCGGTTCAACCCGTCCCCGGCGCAGACCTCCTCGGCCGCCTCCAGCTCGAACCCGCCGGTGAACACCGACAGCCGCGCCCACACGGCCTGCTCCACCGGGGTGCACAGGGCGTAGCTCGCCTCCACCGCGGCCCGCAGCGAGCGGTGCCGCGGTGGCGCGTCCCGGGCCCCCGCGCTCAGCAGGGCGTAGGGGTCGGCGAGCCGCTCGATCAGGTCGTCCATCGACAGCGAGCGCATCCAGCCCGCGGCCAGCTCGATGGCCAGCGGCAACCCGTCGAGCTGGCGGCACACCCGGGCCACGCGCCGCTCGTTGTCCGCGTTCAACGTGAAACCGGGCGCCACCGCCGAGGCCCGCGCGGTGAACAACCGCACCGCCTCCGAGGCGGCGATCTCGCCCGAGCGCTCGAACCCTGGCAGGCTCAGCGGCGACACCGTCCACACCTGCTCGCCCGCGATGCCGAGCGGGCTGCGGCTGGTGACCAGCACCCGCAGCGAGGGCACCGCGGCGAGCAGCTCGCGCACGAGATCACCGCAGTCCTCGACAAGCTGCTCGCAGCCGTCGAGGACGAGCAGCACGCGCGGCCCGGACAGGTGCCGCGCCAGCCAGGTCTCCGCATCGGCCGGCTCCCCGGCGGCCGGGCGAGCGGGGGTGGACGCGCGCCCGCCCGGGACGGGGTGGTGCGGTTCCGCGTCCTGGTCGAGCCCGGCGAGCACCGCGACGGCGACATCGGCCGGCTCCGGCAGGTCGGCCAGTTCGACGAAGCGCACACCACCGGGGAAGGCCCTGCGCACGTCGTGCGCGGCGCGCCGGGCGAGCCGCGTCTTGCCGACCCCGGGCGTGCCGGTCAGCGTCACCAGGCGCGAGTTCGACAGCAGTCGCTTGATCCCGCTGACGGCACCACGTCGCCCCACGAAGCTCGTCAGCTCCGCCTCGTGCCCGAGCCGGGACGTCCCGGGCTCGATCGTGCGTTCGCGGCTGGACGACATGACCATCACCCGCCTCAGCAGAGCTCTGCTCGCAGTGTAGGCGGTGAACTCCGGTTCGTGCCCGTCCCGAGCAGCTCCGCTTCAGCTGTCCGCGGGGTTGTCCGCAGGCGTGCCGGGAGCGGGGCGCGGCCCGGGCCGGGCGGGTGGTGCCGGCGGCGCGGGTGCCGCCGGCGGCAGCTGGTGCGCCACTACTCGGAGGCCATGTCGACGAAGCGGCTGTAGTGCAGCTGGTGCGCCACGGTCACCGTCGAGGTCGGGCCGGCGCGGTGCTTGGCCAGCATCAGGTCCACCTCGCCCATGCGCGGGTCGTCCCGCTCGAACGCGTCCGGCCGGTGGATCAGGATGACCATGTCCGCATCCTGTTCCAGGGAACCCGATTCGCGAAGATCGGCCAGCTGGGGCTTCTTGTCGTTGCGCTGCTCCGGGCCGCGGTTGAGCTGGGAGATCGCCACGACCGGGATCTCCAGCTCCTTGGCGAGCAGCTTGAGGTTCCGGGAGAACTCGGAGACCTCC
Source organism: Salinifilum aidingensis (assembly GCF_054782015.1). Lineage (NCBI taxonomy): Bacteria > Bacillati > Actinomycetota > Actinomycetes > Pseudonocardiales > Pseudonocardiaceae > Salinifilum > Salinifilum aidingensis. Next base: position 60,373 of record NZ_BAAGTH010000003.1, read on the forward strand.
TGCTGCCGGGACTCGACCTTCTTGCCGGAGGTCATCAGCTGCATGTAGTCCACGACGACGAGCTGGATGTCGTGGCGCTGCTTGAGCCGCCGCGCCTTGGCGCGGATCTCCATCATCGTCAGGTTCGGCGAGTCGTCGATGAACAGCGGCGCCTCGCTGATCTCGCTCATCCGCCGCGCCAGCCGGGTCCAGTCCTCGTCGCTCATCGAGCCGCCGCGCATGTCGGCCAACCGGATGCGGGCCTCGGCCGAGAGCATGCGCATGACGATCTCGGTGCGCCCCATCTCCAGGGAGAAGATGACGCTGCCCATGTGGTGCTTGATGGAGGCGGCGCGGGCGAAGTCCAGGCCGAGCGTCGAGTTGTGCGTGGGGATGCCGGTGGGGCCGGCCCGGTAGAGCCGGTCGGGCGCGTCGACCTGCACGCAGCGCACCGGCACGCTGTCCACCGGGTGCACGGCGGTGACCGCCAGCTCCGGGCGGCCGGCGATCACCGGGGCCTCGTCGTTCGGGGTATCGCCGCCCGGGACGTCGCCGAGGACCCGGGCGAGCTCGGCGGTGGTGAGCACGCGCCCGCCGTCCAGGGCCCAGCGGTGTTCGGCGTCGGCGGTGATGGCCGCGCCGTCGGAGAACTCGACGCTGTAGCAGCTGCGCTCGGTGAGCACCCCGGTCGCGTCCACGACCGCCGTGGGCGAGCCGTCCGCGCCGAGCAGCTGCTCGCCGACGGCGACCTCGCCCATGGTGGTCCAACCGCCCGGCGTGGGCAGCGGCGTGTCCAGGGCGAGCGCCTTGCCGACACCGGGCCGGGCGGCGACGATGATCATCTGCCCCGCGTGCAGGCCGTTGGTGACGTCGTCCAGGTCGGCGAACCCGCTCGGGATGCCCTGGGACTCCCCGCCGCGCGAGGCGATGGCGTCGATCTCGTCCATCGTCGGCTGCAGCAGGTCTTCCAGCGCGGCGTAGTCCTCGTTGACGCGGCGCTCGGTGACGTCGTAGACGGCGGCCTGGGCGCGGTCGACGACCTCGTCGATCTCGGCGCCCTCACCGCCCTGGTAGCCGAGCTGGACCACGCGGGTGCCGGCCTCGACGAGACGGCGCAGCACGGCCTTCTCGGCGACGATCTCGGCGTAGTACCCGGCGTTGGCCGCCGTGGGCACGGTGGCCAGCAGCGTGTGCAGGTACGGTGCGCCGCCGACCTTCTGCAGCTGCTGGCGCCGGTCGAGGTCGTGCGAGACGGTCACCGCGTCGGCGGGTTCGCCGCGCCCGTACAGGTCGAGGACGCAGTCGTAGATCGCCTGGTGCGCGGGGCGGTAGAAGTCGTTCGGGCGGACGACCTCGACGACGTCGGCGATCGCGTCCTTGCTCAGCATCATGCCGCCGAGCACGGACTGCTCCGCGGCGATGTCCTGCGGCGGCTGGCGGTCGAAGGAGCCGTTGTCGCCGCCCGGTTCGGGGGGGAGAGTCTCGGGGGAGTCAGGCGATGCCACCGGAACCGGTCACCTCCTGGTGGCGTGTCGTGGCCACGTGGTCGATCCGGGTCGGACCCGCCGACCGCGCGGTGCGCTCAGCGGCGTCCGGGGGGAGTGCGCCGGCGGACCGCGGTGCGAGCCGGTCCCCGAGGCGCACGGGTGTGCGACTCCGATTGTCGCGCGCGGGAGCCGCGGGGGGTTGCTGCGCCGCGCGGTGCGCATCACCGGTGGGGACGGGGCCGCCGGGCCGGGCGGGACCACGGGGGTGGACGGGCACGGCGACACACGTGTCCGGATGTGCGCGCTCGGGGCTGCGGACACATGTCCCCACCGGTGCGACCCCCTTGTGGACAACTCTGGGGACAATTCGGTGCTTCACCGGATCAGATGGGGATCGACTGCGGATATGCGCAGGTCGAACGCCGAGACCGCAGGTCAAACCCTGTGGATAACCCTGTGGACGCCCTTGGGGATTCCTTGGGGACGCCGTCCCGAGTTGTCCACAAGCAGGCTCGCGGTGTTCTGCGGAGCCGGACCGAGCCGGAGATGCTCCGGTTCCGGCCGCGGTGCGGAGCGCACTGCGGCCGGAACCGGTTCGCCCTCACTTGGCGGTGGTGACCTCCACCCGCAGGGTGGTCTGCACGTCGGGGTGCAGGTTCACGTCCACCGTGTACTTGCCGAGGGCCTTCATGTGCTCGCGCGGGGTGAGCGTGCGGCGGTCCAGCGGCGGACCGCCGGCCTCGCGCACCGCGTTGGCCACGTCGGCCGCGGTGACGGAGCCGAACAGCTTGCCCTTCGGGGAGACCTTCGCGATCAGCTTGACGTCCCCGAGCTCCTGCAGCTGCTCGCGCAGCTGCTGCGCGTTCTCCAGGTTCCGCACGCGGCGGGACTCCTGGACGCGCCGCAGGTTGTGCACCTGCTTCTCCGCGCCCGCGGTGGCCACGATGGCCTTCTCCTGGGGCAGCAGGTAGTTGCGCGCGTAGCCGGGCTTGACCTCGACGATGTCACCGGACTCGCCGAGACCCGCCACGTCAGCGGTCAGAATGATCTTCACGACGTGTCTCCTTGTCCAGTCTCGCGGATCAGCGGGCGGTCGAGGTGTAGGGCAGCAGCGCCATCTCCCGCGCGTTCTTCACGGCAGTGGCCACGTCGCGCTGGTGCTGGCTGCAGTTGCCGGTCACCCGACGCGCGCGGATCTTGCCGCGATCCGAGATGAACTTCCGCAGCAGCGTCGTGTCCTTGTAGTCGATCAGCGGCGCGCTCTTGTCGGTGCAGAAAACGCAAACCTTCTTCTTCGGCTTGCGCACGGGCGCCTTGGCCATCGGTTGTTCCTCCTGTGCGAGAAAAACGTCGTCAAGTGTCGAGGGGAGCCGCGCCTAGAAGGGCGGCTCGTCGCTGAATCCGCCGCCGGAGCCCGCAGGCGGGGCCGAGCCCCACGGGTCGTCGGAGGCGCCGAAGCCCCCGCCGCCACCGCCGCCGGAGGAACCGCCCCGGCCGACCTTGTTGACCTTGGCCGTCGCGAAGCGCAGGGACGGGCCGATCTCGTCGACCTCCAGCTCCACCACGGTGCGCTTCTCGCCTTCCTTCGTCTCGAAGGACCGCTGCCGCAACCGGCCCTGCACCACCACGCGCATGCCGCGGGTGAGCGACTCGGCCACGTTCTCCGCGGCCTGCCGCCAAATGTTGCAGCGCAGGAACAGCGCCTCGCCGTCCTTCCACTCCCCGGCCTGGCGGTCGTAGGTGCGGGGTGTCGAGGCGACCGTGAAGTTGGCGACCGCGGCACCGGACGGTGTGAAGCGCAGTTCCGGGTCGGCGGTGAGGTTGCCGACGACCGTGATGACGGTTTCACCAGCCATGGCCTTCAGACTCCAGTAGTCGGATGCGGATTCGCCTGCGCGGGCTGCGAACCGGCGTCAGGCCTTGCTCTTCTTGGCCTTGGACTTGCGCGGCTCGACCTTCCGCAGCATCTTCGTGCGCAGCACCGAGTCGTTCAGGTTCAGCTGGCGGTCGAGCTCGGCGACCGTGGCCGGCTCGCTGTTGACGTCCAGCACCACGTAGATGCCCTCGGCGTGCTTGTTGATCTCGTAGGACAACCGCCGACGGCCCCACACGTCGACCTGCTCGACGCTGCCGCCACCGTTGCGCACGACCTCGAGGAACTGGTCCATCGACTTGCCGACGTTTCGCTCGTCGAGGCTCGGGTCAAGAATGACCATGAGCTCGTAAGGACGCATAAAGACCATTCACCTCCCATGGACTCGCGGCCACGGACGTTCCGTGGCAGGAGGCTCGTCTATCGACGAACCCGTCAAGGCTAGCAAGGCAGGACGCGCCGCCCGCACCGCGGGGGCCCGCGGACCCCCGGCTGCCGCGATCCGGCGCCGCACCCCGGCCCCGACGGGCGTTCCCGCTGATCAGCACGGGTGATCAGCATCGGAGAACAGCGCTGCCCCGGCTGCGCGAGAACCTCACCTGAGCGGAGTTGGTGGACATTTCTCGCGACATGTCCACCGCTCGACCTCGTCGGCGGGTGCACCGCCGCTCACTGCCGGATCGTCGGCGGCGCGCTGCCGGCGCACCGGCGGATCACCGGTGGCGCACCGGCGGTCACTGGCGGCGCAGCACCCAGGTGCGCACCAGACCGGCGCTGACCACGGCCAACGCGGCCGCGGCGAGCACGACCGGCGTGGTGATGCTCGGGGTGGACGCGCTCGTCGGAACCGCCTCTGCCCGGCCCGCGGCGCGCGCGTCGGCCTGCTGGCGGTCCTGCGCACCCGGGTCCTGCCCGCTCGTCCGGTCCTGACCGCCCGCGGCACCGCGCGCGCCGTCCTCCTGCGAGCTCTCCGGCGCGGGCGTGGTCGGCGCATCACCGCTGCCTCCCAGCAGCTCGCCGAGATCGGGCAGCTCGCCCGCGGAGGGAGGAGTGCTCATGTCCGGCTGGATGCTCGTGACGCCCTGGCCGCCGCGCGCCCAGGCGGGCAGCTGCGCGTCCGGGCGCGACTCGACCGGGGTGGCCGGAGCGGGCTCGGACGTCCGCGGTTCGGGCTGCGCGTCCGGGCGCGGTTCCGGCTCGGCCGGTTCGGACGACTCCGGCGGCCGGGCCGGTTCGGAGGGTTCGGCCGGTTCGGACGGTTCCGAGGACGGCGGCTGCTCCGAGGGCGGCGGCGCGGGCTCCTCCCCCTCGTCCGGGGCGGGCGCCGGTTCCTCCGGTTCCGCGGGCTGCTCGCCGCGCACGGTGATCCCGTTGCCGAGGCTGACGAGGTTGTCGAAGTGCCGGCGCACGTCCTCGACCTTGTCCGCGGGCAGGCCGATCTCGGACAGCTGCGGCGCGGCGGCCTCGGCGATCTCGGAACCGGAGTAGAAGGTGCTGCCCTCCTGGGCCCGGTCCAGGGAGATGGGGGCGAGCTCGGCGAAGCGGCTGCTGGCCGCGTCGGCCTGGTCGAAGGCCAGGGGGAGGGCCAGCAGGACCGCTTCGCGGACCTTGAAGTCCATCGTCGCCGGGTCGATGGCGACGGGCTGGCCGACGGTGGCGTCGACGACGGCCAGGGACCTGTCCACGACGAGCGGTTCGGTGGAGGGCTCGGCCTGGGCGGCCCCGGCACCGGCGAACACGCTCGCGCCGAACGCGACCGCCGCGGTGCTGGTGGCGAGGGTGCGCTTGGCGCGCCGCCCGGCGGGGCCGTCCGCCGGCCGTGAGGAACGCTCCATCGTGGGCCTCCGGCGTCGATCGGGTCGTGTCGACTCTGTCAGATCTTTCAACGGGGCAACACCGGTTCGAGTAACGGTGCCGCGGGGAAGGCTACTCAGCGTTGCACAGCCGGGTCGACTCCCGGGGCAACGGTCACCTGTCGGGGGCGCCGCGGGAGGGGCAGGCGCACCCGGTCCGGTAGGCCGTCGCACACCCCGCCGGTCGGGTCGTCGGCGGCGTCCGGCACGCGCCGGCCCGGCACGCGGAGGTCGCGCCGCACCGCATCGGTGCGCGGCCGGAGGACCTCGCGCACGACGAGCACGCACAGGGCCACGACGACGGCGTCGCGGACGAGCACCGCCCCCAGGAACCAGCCCTCCGGCAGACCGCCGTTGCCGGGGCCGAGGTAGTAGTACATGCGCGGTGCCCACACGGCCGCGTCCACGGCCATCCACGCCAGCAGCAGCCGCCACCGCGGCAGCGCGAGCACGGCCAGCGGCACGAGCCACAGCGAGTACTGCGGGCTCCACACCTTGTTGGTGAGCAGGAACGCCGCGACCACGAGGAAGCACAGCTGGGCCAGCCGGGGGCGCTGCGGCGCGGCCAGGCCGAGCCAGCCGACGGCCAGGCACAGCGCCAGGAACAGCACCGTGCTGACCGCGTTGAGCACGCTCGGGGGCTGCCCCTCGGCGAGCGGGCCGTCGAAGCCGGCCCAGCCGGTGAAGTACATCAGCGCGTTGTACAGCGAGTCCGGATCCGCGGGTCGCGTGCTGTTGAGGCGGAAGAACTCGGCCCACCCGGCCGGGTAGGCGAGCATGATCGGCAGGTTCACCGCGAGCCACGAGGCCACCGCGGCCGCCGTGGTGCGCACCCCCTCGCGCAGCCGGCCCGCGCGCAGGCAGACCACGAGCAGCGGTCCGAGGAAGAACAGCGGGTACAACTTGGCCGCACCGCCCAGCCCCAGCAGCACGCCCGCGAGCGCGGTGCGGCGGCGCGCCCAGGCCAGCAGGGCCGTGGTGCCCAGGGCGGTGGCCAGCGCGTCGAAGTTGGTGAAGGCGTGCACGAACACCAGCGGGGAGATCGCGGCGATCGCCACGTCCCACACGCGTCTGCGGCACAGTCCGACCAGGGCCCAGATGGTGACCAGCCAGGCGGCGCCGAGCCACAGGGTGCTGATGTTGAAGTAGAGCACGCTGCTCAGCCCGCCCGGCAGCAAGCCGTGCTCGGCGAGCGTGGCCCAGCCGTCGGCGGTCTTGGCGTTGACCCACTGGAACAGCCCGGTGATCACCGGGTACTCCATGTAGCGGACCTGCTCCTGGGGGGTGCCCGGGTTCTCCACCCACGAGGTCTTGTAGGGGAAGGTGCCCTGCTCGGCCAGGTCCCCCATGCCGTAGCGGGGGATGATGTCGCTGTAGCACATCGCCGAGTACTGGCGCTGGTCGTCCCAGTTGAGCCGGGGTCCGCTGCCGGTGTCGGTGGTGACCTGGCAGGGCGCTTTGAACAGCCAGGCCGCGGTGAGGGTCAGCACCGCGAGCAGCAGGACGACGCGCAGCGGGGTCCAGAACCACTGGCGCCCGACCTGCGCGTGCCGGCCGAGGCGGCCTCCGGTGATGCGGCCGGCCGCGGCCGCGAGCGGTTGTGTCCACGTGGCGGCGAACCGGTCTTCCGGGCCGAGCGAGTCGTCGTCCACGAACGACTCGGCGGGGCCGGTTCCCGCGGGGGGCGCGGGCTCGCGCGAGGTGGACACGCCCGGATGCTACTGGCAGGCGGAGCCCCGCCCCCGCGACGGGGTCGTGCGCGGCGCGCCCGTGCGGACGCGCCGCGCACCCCGGTCAGCCGGCGGAGGTCACTCCTCTTCCCGTCCGGTCCGGCTCGGCTGCTGCTGCTGCGACATGCCGGGCGGGCCGGCGGGCTCCTCGCCGCCCTCCGGGCAGCCGAAGATGCCGCAGTTGTCCTCGGACGGCTCCGAGGAGGTCGGCTCCTCGCTCTCCGACTCCGACGGCGGCTGCGAGGACGTCGGCGGTTGCGAGGACGTCGGCGGCGGGCTGCTCGACGAGGACGGCGGCGTCGAGCTCGTCTCCGGCGTGGACGGCGGCACGTCCTGGAACTGGCCGATGGGGTCCGGCTTCGGGAAGTGCTCGATCGGCAGTCCCTCGTGGTAGGAGTTCATGAACCGCTGCCACGTCTCGCCGGGCAGGCCGGAGCCGTAGACCATCGAGCCGGAGCTGTCGGTCAGCGGGACCGGTTCGCCCTGCTCGTTCTCGGCGAGCATGCTCACCGACGAGGAGATCTGCGGGGTGGCGCCGATCATCCACGCGTTCCGGTTGTCGTCGGTGTCGCCGAACTGGTGCGTACCGGTCTTGGAGGCCACCGGGCGGCCGCCCGCGAGGGGGATCTTGGAGTGCTCGGCGACCTTCATCATCGCCTCGGCCGCGTTGGCCGCGATGTTCTTGCTCTCGGCCGGGTTCGACGCGTAGGCGGGCTGCGGCTGGGCCGTGTGCAGCTGGGTCTTCTGCTTCTCGCCCTCCACCTTGTGCGAGATCGACTGCACCAAGTGCGGATCGACCCGCATGCCGTCGTTGGCGAAGGTCGCGTAGCTCGCGGCCATGTCGGTCGGCCGCACCGGGTACATGCCCAGGGCGATGCCCGACTCGACGCCGCCGTTCGGGCTCTGCAGCGTCGGGTTCTCCCCGTACTTGCGGGGGATTCCGGCCTGGTGCGCGGCCTCGGCGACCTTGCCCGGGCCGAACTGGGTGGCCATGTTCACGAACGCCGTGTTCACCGATTTCGTCATGGCCTCGCGCACGCCGCAGTGCTCGGGCACGTCGCAGGCCACGCCTTCCGAGTTGTCGAAGACGGTGCCCGCGATCTCCTGCGGCGCGGTGCCGTCGTAGAACCGGCCGATGCCCTGGCCCTGCTGCAGGCCCGCCACGGCCACGAAGGGCTTGAACGAGGAGCCCGGTTGCTGCGGCTGGTCGGCGTAGTCGAGCCCTTCGACCTCGGTGGAGCCGCCGTTGTACGCGCGCACGGCCCCGTTCTTCGGGTCGACGGCCACCAGCGAGGTGCGGATGCTCTCCGGTTCGCCCTGCAGCGTCTCCTGCACCGCGCGTTCGGCGGCCTGCTGCGCCTTCGGGTCGATGGTGGTGGTGACGCTGTACCCGCCGGTCGACAGCGTCTGCTGGTTGTAGCCCTCGCGCTCCAGCTCGTCGAGGACGCGGTTCTTGATCGCCGACTGCACCGGGGTGAGCCGGTTGTCCTTGCGCCACTCGGTGCGGTCCCGCGTCTGCGGCATGGCGGCCTGCTCGCGGTCCTGCTGCGACATGAACCCGTTGGCGACCATCCGCCCCATGACGTAGTCCCAGCGCTGCTGCGCCTGCTCGCGGTTGCCGCGCGGGTCGTTGTCGTAGGGGCGTTGGACCGTGCCCGCGAGGACGGCGGCCTCGGAGGGGGTGAGCTGGTCGGGGGCCTTGCCGAAGTACGCCTCGGAGGCCGCGGTGATGCCGGTGGCGCCGCGGCCGTAGTAGGCGGTGTTCAGGTAGGCCTTGAGGATGTCGTCCTTGTCCTGCTGCTGGGTCATCTTGTAGGCGAGGACGATCTCCTTGACCTTGCGGACGTAGTCCGAGTTCTTCTCGTTGAGCTCCAGGTGCAGCTTGATGAACTGCTGGGTCAGGGTCGATCCGCCGCCGCTGCCGGTGCCGCTCACCAGGAAGAACGCCGAGCGCAGGATGCCCATGATGTCGAAGCCGGGGTTGCTGTAGAACGTGTCGTCCTCGGCCGAGATCGTGGCGTTGCGCACGGACGGCGCGACGTCCTGGAGGCTGTTGATCATGCGCCGCGAGCCCTCGTCCTCGACCGTGGTCAGCCGGCTCCCGTCGGAGTAGTTGATCTGGATCGGCTGCTTCTGCGAGGTGATGTCCTCCTGGGTCGGCGTCTTCCAGCTGAAGTAGCCGTAGACGAACACCAGCACGGGCACGACGAACATGAGGCACGCGGCGACGTAGCAGCTGCGGCGCACGCGCCGCCACAGCGCCCGGCGCCGCGCGGCCTTCGCGCCCGACCCGGCCGCGGACCGGCGCGCGGGATCACCGGGTGGCGGGGAGTGCGCGACGTGCGTCGCTTCCTCGTCGGGCCCGGGGTCGCCGGGCCCGGGTTCGTCGGACGCGGGGCCGTAGGGGTCGTCGTCCGGCCCCTCGCCGGCCGCGGCGTAGTAGTCGTACCCGCCGACGCCGTGCGTCACCAGGCCGGGGTCGCGCCCCGCGGCGCCCGAGCCACCGGCACCCGCTCCTGCTGCTCCCGCGCCTGCGGCACCTCCTGCGCCTGCGGCACCTGCTGCAGCCGCCCGGCCTGGGCCGTCCTGCCCCTGGTCGGGGCGCTGCTGCCCGCCGGGCTGCTGTCCACCAGGCGATGGTCCGCCGGGCTGCTGCCCACCGGGTGGTGGTCCGCCGGGAGGCGGGCCGGCCGCGGGCGGCCGCGGCGGTTGCCCGTCACCGGCACCGGGCTCGGCGGCGCCGTGCGGCCTCCCGCCCGCGTCGGGCTGCTGCGCACGCGGTGGTCCGGGCTGCTGACCACCCGGAGGCGGCGGAACCGGCCGGCCCTGCGGCGGTTGGCCACCCTGCTGAGCGCCCTGCGGCGGCTGGGACTGCGGCTGCTGACCGGGCGGGGGTGCCTGCCGCGTGTGCGAGTCGATCGGCGGCGGAGCGGTCGGCGGGGGAGCGCTCGGCCCCGCGTTCGTGGCCTCCGGGTCGTCCTCGCCGGTGAGCCTGCTGATCAGCGAGGAACGCTGCCCACCGGAATCGTCGCCGGAGCCCTGGTCGGTCTGCGGCCACCCCGGTTCCCCGGCGGGGCTCTCCTGCCGCTGTCCGCCCTCGGCCGGCGGTTGCGGCGCACCGGGGCGTCCGGGCGCGCCGGTTCCGGGCGCCTGCGGCGCGCCGCCGGGGCCGGGTGGAGCCGGGCGGGCCTGCCCCGGCTGGTCCGGACGCTGCTGGTCCGGGCGCTGCGCGTGCGGCCCCGGGGGCTGCGCCCCCGGGGCGTGCTGAGCTTCTCCGGGCTGCCCCTGGCCGGGCTGCCCCTGGCCGGGCTGGTTCCCCGGCTGCGGCGGCCCGGGCCGCTGCTGACCGCCTGCGGGCGGGGGCCCGGCAGGTGGTGACCCGGCGGGCGGCGGGTTCGGCGGAGGGCCCGCCGGGTTCGGAGGGGGTTGTGCCCCTTGCGAAGCTTGGGGGGGTTGCCCGGTGTCGTGCGGACGCGGCGGCCGGGGCGCGGCACCGGGAGGAGGCGGCTGCGGCGGCTGCTGCGGACCGCGCTGCTGTTGGTTGCCGGGTGGCGGCTGGTTGCCGCGCTGCTGTTGGTTGCCGGGCGGCTGCGCCGGCCCGCCGGACTGCGGCGGCTGCGCCGGCCCACCGGGCTGTCCCGGCGGCGGGGGTGCGCCCCGGTCCGCGCCGTTGGGCTGACCAGACCCGGAGTCGGGGGTGTGCCCCTCGCGATCCGAATTCCGGTCATCCTGGGAATACCGGTCATCGCGCGGGCGTTGGTCACGCTCGTCGTTCACGTGTCGGGCCTTTCGGACAGGCGTCGCGCACGACGCCAGCGATGCGGTTACGTCGGGGGTGCGCCGCACCGGGCGCCCGGCCGCTCGGGGACGCGGCCGGATTCACTCGGCAGCAGTCTTGCTCCGGCGACCGGGATTGTTCAACCCGCCGGTTCCCAGCACGTAGGACTGCACGAGGTGGTTCCAACTACATGCGCGGCATACCTCTACGACGTACACGCTGAACTCCTTGAACACGGCCGCCATCCGCTCGAGCTCCACCGGTTCGCGCGCCGTGTTGGACGCGCTGTTGAGCTCGTCACCGAACACCCAGGACACCATGGTGAGCTTCGCCCGCCGGCAGACGGGGCAGGTCACCTGGCTGGACTGGCCGTGGAACTCCGCAGCCCGCAGCAGGTACGGGTCGGCGTCGCAGACCTCCATCCTGTCGACGCGGCCCGACCGCAGCTGCGCCAGCAGCGCTCGGCGGCGCAGCGCGTAGTCGACCACATGCCGTTGGGTCCGCACGCCCTCAGGGTACGTGTCCGCGACGTGTGCTCCATGCGCCGTTCAGGGCAGGTGGGCGCGCGGCCCGCCCCGCCCGGGGCGACCCCCTGGTGGGGCGTGGTCCGCGGCCGGGCGGCGCGCTCGGCTGCCGGCGAGCGCGATGCATCGGCCCGATACAATCGCTCGCGGTCCATTCGCACCCGTCGAGCGGAGGGGGCACATGCTCGAGCTCGCCGTGCTCGGCCTCCTGCAACGAGCACCGATGCACGGCTACGAGCTGCGAAAAAGACTGCGCGAGACACTCGGTGTGTTCCGGACGCTGTCGTACGGAACGCTGTATCCGACCCTGCGCCGGATGCTGCGCGACGGGCTCATCGCCGACGAGTCGGACGCCTCCTCCCGCGGCTGGGGGCGCCGCGGCCGCCGCGTCTACTGCCTCACCGAGCGCGGGCACCACCGGTTCACCGAACTCGTCGGGTCCTGCGGTCCGCAGGCCTGCGACGACACGATGTTCGGCGTGCACGTGGCGTTTTTCGCACACACCCCCGCCGAGGTGCGGCTGCGCGTCCTGCAGGCGCGGCGGCGCCGCCTGCAGCAGCGGGGTGAGGCGCTGCGCACCGCGCTGTCGTGCTGCGAGGACGACAGCGGGTACCTGCGCCAGCTCCACCGGCTGCGGCTGGACCACAGCGAACAAGAGGTCCGCTGGCTCGACTCGGTCATCGAGCGCGAGCGGGAGTGCGCCGCGACGGGCGCCCCAGCGGCCGCGGAACAGCAGCGAGGGAACGACACATGACCAAGAAGGAGGCCCCTGCCATGAGCGAAGATCGACCCGTCCGCGTGGCGATCGTCGGCGTCGGCAACTGCGCGGCGTCGCTGGTGCAGGGGGTCCACTACTACGCCGGTGCGAACCCGGACGCGCGGGTCCCGGGGCTGATGCACGTCCAGTTCGGCGACTACCACGTGCGGGACGTGCGCTTCGTCGCAGCGTTCGACGTGGACGCCAAGAAGGTGGGCCGCGACCTCTCCGAGGCGATCGTCGCCAGCGAGAACAACACGATCAACATCTGCGACGTCCCCCCGCTGGACGTCCCCGTGCAGCGGGGGCACACGTTCGACGCGCTCGGCCAGTTCTACCGCGACACGATCGAGGAGTCGGACGAGGAGCCGGTCGACGTGGTGCGGGCGCTGCGCGAGTCCGGGGCCGACGTGCTGGTGTCCTACCTGCCGGTGGGCTCGGAGGAGAGCGCGAAGTTCTACGCGGACTGCGCGCTGCAGGCCGGTGTGGCCTTCGTCAACGCGCTTCCGGTGTTCATCGCCTCCGACCCGGAGTGGGCGCAGAAGTTCACCGCTGCGGGCGTGCCGATCGTCGGCGACGACATCAAGTCCCAGGTGGGCGCGACGATCACCCACCGGGTGCTGACGAAGCTGTTCTCCGACCGGGGTGTGCACCTGGACCGGACGATGCAGCTCAACGTCGGCGGCAACATGGACTTCCTGAACATGAAGGAGCTCGACCGGCTGGAGTCGAAGAAGACCTCCAAGACGCAGTCGGTGACCTCCCAGGTCGGCCGGCAGATGAACGACGACTCCGTGCACATCGGACCGTCCGACTACGTGCCGTGGCTGGACGACCGCAAGTGGGCCTACGTGCGGCTGGAGGGCCGGGCTTTCGGCGACGTGCCGCTGAGCCTGGAGTACAAGCTCGAGGTGTGGGACTCGCCGAACTCGGCGGGGATCATCATCGACGCGATCCGCGCGGCGAAGATCGCCGCGGACCGCGGGCACGGCGGGCCGGTGCTGTCGGCCTCGTCCTACTTCATGAAGTCCCCGCCGGAGCAGTACTCCGACTCGGAGGCCTACCAGGCGGTGGAGGAGTTCATCGCCGGGAGCTGAAGCGGCGCCCGGCGCGATGCCCCCCCAGCACGATCGCGCCCCGGGCTGCCCGCGCGGCCCGGGGCGCTCCTCGGGTGGTGCTCGCTCGGCTCCCGCGCCCGGCGTTCCCACCCCGACGTTCCGCGGTCGTCGGTGCCGCGTTCCGGGGCCGGGCCGGGGCCGTGCGCCCGTTGAACATCCGGGCGCCCGGGTGCTCAGCGGCGCAGCTGCTGCTCGGCTCGGTTGAGGACGGAATGCACCGAGGCGTGCCCGTCGGAGGTGACCCAGGACACCCGCAGTCCGGGGCGGATGCGCGCGCCCCCGATGCGCATCGGCCAGTTCGCGATCTCGCGCGCGTGCTCGGCGAGCGCCTCCCCCGCGCCGCCGGTGTGCTCGGCGATCACGGCGAACTCGTCACCGCCGTAGCGGGAAACGGTGTGGTCGTCGGCGAGCCCCTCCCGGAGCCTGCCGGCGAGGGTGGTGAGCAGTTCGTCGCCCCGGGCGAAGCCGTGCTCGGCGTTGAACGCGGCCAGCCGGTGCACGTCCATGAGCACCAGCGTGGTGAGCACGCCGTGCGTGCGGGCCCGCGCCAGGGCCTGCTCGAGCCTGTCCAGCAGCAGCACGCGTCCCGGCAGCCCGGTGAGCGTGTCCATGAGCCCGCGGTTGTGGGCGACGTCGGTCTGCACGGCTTGCAGCAGGATGAGCACGCGTTTGCGGCCCTGGATGCGCACGGCGCGGTAATCGGCCCAGATGCGGCTCGTCGGCTGCCCGTGGCGGACGATCATCATCGGCGTGGACATCGGGACGTCGGCGCGGAGCACCTGGCCGATGAGGTCCGCCCAGTCCGGCAGCGGCGCTCCGGTGTCGTCCCACACCTGCCAGCCGTCGGGGCGGTTCCCCGTGAGAAGATCCGATTTGTCGAGGCGCATCAGGTCAGCGGCGATGTCGTTGGTGGCGTGCACCTGGCCGCGCTCGTCGGCGATGACGACCCCCATGGTGAGCCCCGTGATCAGCTCGTCCCAAACCGGTGTCAACGGGGATGGTGCGGTTATGTCGAGGACACTCATTCGGCCCTCCCCTCCCCTCCGAACGGAGCAGTCCCGTTCGAGGTTCCTCTGACAGCTGGGCGAAATTCAAGAGATCAGCTACCACCCGTAATGGTGGTATTACTCTGCTCGCATCACGCACCGTCCCGGTTCGGCCGATGAGAACCCCTGAGCGGGGAGCGCTGCGCCGAGCGCGTGACACGCACCGTCCCCCCGTTGCCGGGGAACCGTGACAATGTGGACTTTTCCGAGTCTCGGTCCGCCCTTCTTGGTCCGGACAGGGGAATTCGTCCTGGCACGAGAGCGAGTCACATCACGTGACCACGCGCTGATCCCGGCATCCCGCCCATAGCCGTCGCGGGAGCACCGGGCTCACCGGAGCGGCCACCGCCTTCTAAGGTGGTCAGCGAGCACGCCAGACCGAGCGCCGCGGGCCGCGGCCGATCCGATGCACCAGGGGACGGTGACACGTGCCGACCACGCGAGGCGCCGAGCTCGGCCTGCGGGCCAGGATGCGCGAACAGCGCGGGCTGCTGGTCGCGATCGCGCTCGCCGAACTGATCGCCCTGCTGTACACCGGCACCATCAACCCGCACGCCCACGTCGACGGCGAGGTGTACCAGCTCGGCGCGCGGACGCTCGTGTCCGGCCAGTCCGTCTACGACGACCTGCCCGCCACCGAAGGCGGGCTGCACCTGCCGTTCATCTACCCGCCGTTCGCCGCGCTGCTGTTCGCCCCGCTGGCGTACGTGCCGAAAGCGGCCGCCATCGCGGCGATCATGCTGGTCAGCCACCTCGCACTGCTGACGACGCTTTACGTGGTGCTCGCCGCGGCGCCGTTCACCCGCGCGAACCGCGACCGGATCCTGCTCGGCACGGCGGTGGCGCTGCCGCTGCTCACGCTGACCGAACCGGTCGTGGAGACGCTCACCTACGCGCAGATCAACCTCGTGCTCATCGCCCTGGTGGCGGTGGACCTGCTGTGGCGCACGGGCGGAGCGCGCTCGCTGCCGTACCCGCGCGGGGCGCTCATCGGCATCGCCGCGGGCATCAAGCTGACCCCGCTGGTGTTCCTGCTGTTCCCGCTGCTGCGCAAGGACGTGCGCACGATCGCCGTCAGCGTGCTGACGTTCGCGGCCACCGCCGCGCTCGGATTCGCGGTGACCTTCCGCGACGCGGCGACGTTCTGGACGCGGGAGGTCTGGGCGACCAGCAACGTGTCCTTCGGCCCGATGTTCACCGGCGACGCCTCGGTCTACGCGGGCAACCAGTCGCTGCGCTCGTTCCTGGTCCAGGCGCACGTCCCGGCGCCGTCCGCGGTGCTGGCCGTGCTGCTGGCGCTGCTGCTCGTGCTCACCGTGCTGGGCATGCGCGGCGCGATGCGGCGCGGCGACCTGCCGATGGCGGTGATGATCAACGCCGTGTTCGGACTGCTCGCCTCGCCGATCTCGTGGTCGCACCACTGGTCGTGGGCGGTGCCGGCGCTGGTGCTGCTGACGGGCTCGGCCTTCGCGGCGCGCAACTGGGCGCTGCTGCTGACCACCGGAGTGGCCGCGGCGATCGCGCTGATCGGACCGCACTGGGGAGTGCCGCAGGGCGACGGCCTGGAGCTGGAGTGGAACGTGCTCCAGCACGCCCTCGGCAATTCCTACGTGTACCTGGGCGTGGCGCTGCTGGTGTACATGGCCGTGCGGTGGTGGCACGACCGGAGCGGCGCGGGGCTGCGCTCCGCCGAGGACGCCGGGTCGGGCCCCGCCGAGGCACCGGGGTCCCTGCGCAGCGCGGCCCACCGCTGATGCGCACCGGCCCCGCGCTCCGCCGGGCGGGGCGCGGGGCCGGATGCGGGACTCCGCGGATCGGCGCTGGTCGGGATCAGGCGCGCTGACCCGGCATGACGAGCGTCTCGTCGTTCTGGCCGGTGCTCGGTCGGCCGGCGTCCGGTGCTCCGGCGTTCGGCGGTGCCGAGAACGTCGGCAGCGCCATGCCGAGGTCGGGCATCGCGGGCAGCGCCTTCCGGGTGGGGAACGGGTTGCGGGCGACCCAGTTCCGCTCCGGCATCCCCGCGGTCAACTCGTCCAAAGTGGTCACCGATACCGCGGAGCGCGAGGGGTCGGGCGAGAAGCGCACGGCATCGGCGCTCCCGTCCGCGCCGCTCGGCAGGGTCCCGCTCAACGCGGCCTCGACCACGCCGCGCAGCGGTGCGGTGCCCTCCGGGATCGCGGCGGCGCGCGGCGCCCTGTCCAACCCGCGCAGACCGGGCAGCTCGTCCACCCGGTCCTGGTACTCCCCCGGCACCGTGAGCGTGCGCGGCTCGGAGGGGGCGGCCGAGCGGGGAGCCGTCGTGGCCAGCGCCTTGTTGAGCACGGCGTGCGGCACGGGGTGGAGCTTCGTCGCGCGGGAGAGGTCGGCGGTGGTGAGGTCCTGGCCGGACGGGTCGAGCAGCCCGCCGAGCAGCCCGCCGGCGGGCGGGTTCGCGCGCGCCGGCTGCGCGGTGGCCCGTTCGGCCCCGGTCGTGCCGGAGGGCTGCTGAACCGCGCCGGACGGCTGCCGGGCCGCGTCGGGCCCCGCGGGGCGCGTCGACCGGCCGAAGTCCTCGAAGCCGTCCGCGTAGACGATCTCCTCGCTCGGGGTGATCAGCGGTTCCGCGAGCACCGGGCCACCGGAGGCTGCGGTGCTGGCGGAGGAGCTGCCCCCGCGCACCACGTCCCCGATCGGTCCGGTCCAGCTCATCGAGCGGTAGACGCCCCGGGCCGGCGATCCGTCCGGCAGCGGCCGCCGGGCCTCCGCGGCGGCCGGGGTGGCCGGGGTGGCCGGGGTGGCCTCCGCGGAGGCCGGGGTCGCGGCTGCGCGCTCGGTCGGTTGCGCGGGTTCCCTGCGGTGCTGCCCGCCCCGGGAAGCAGCGCTCCTCTCCGCCGCTTCCGCCGGGGCCGCTTCCGCCGGGGCCGCGTCACCCGCGGGGGGTTCGACGGCGTCGATCCGGGGCAGCACCAGCGTTTCCGCGTCGGGTGCGGTGACCGGCTCCTGCAAGCGGTGCCGCGGCCCGGCGGAGGCGGCGCGAGAGGAGGTGCGGGCGGGACCGGCCGGGCGGAGCTCCCCATCGTCGGTGATGGCGGGGATCTCGCGGGTGACGTCGTTCTCCACCGCGGGCAGCAGGTCGCGCTCGGAGTCGAGCGTGCCGCTGATGCGGGTGACGGTGGAGCCGGGCTGGGTGAACGGGCTGCCCGCCTGCCGGATCTCGTCCCAGGTCAGCTGCCCGTCACCGAGGGTCGGCTGCTCGGACTCGTCCTCGGCGGAGGCGACACCGCTGGTACCGACGGCGAGGACACCACCGGTGACCAGCGCGGCTCGCATGCTCCGCTTGGCCCAGTTCTGCATGGCTTCTCTCTCCTTCACGGGTCTTCCCCGCGCGGTGGGTACCGCCGCGCGGAGAACGACTCAGGTGACGCGTGCCGCCACGGCCGGGCGACGTGCGGCGAGGGGTTCACATCGGACGGGTTTCGGCTGCGCGCTGCGGGTTCAGTCGGGGGTCGTGCCCGGCTGCGGTGCGGGAGCACCGTGCGGTCCGGGAGTGCCGCGCCGCGCGGTCGGACGCGCGCCCGCGTCGGATCCCGGCACCGCGGTGTTCCGGGCGAGGAACGCCGGCGCGAGCGGCGGGGTCGCGTCCTCGCTGCCCACCGGGGCCGGTGGTGCCGGGGCGGGCAGCGGCGCGGGGGCGTTCCGGTCCTGCTGCTGCGGCGGGGCATGCCGGGGCACGACGGCATCGCCCGCGGCGGTGCGCTGCGCGGGTGCGGCGTGCATCAGCGGCTGCGCAGTGCCGGTGGGGACCTGCTGCACCGCGCTCGCACGGGCGCTCGGTGCCTCCCGCGGCGCTTCGGCCGCCGGCACCGTCCGCTGCGGTGCGACCGGTGCGAGCTGCGGGGAGGAGGCCTCCGCGGGACGCGGCGGGTGCAGCGCGCCTTCGACGGGCGCGAGCAGCGCGCCGACAGCCCCCCGATCGTCGAGCAGGCCCTGCGACCCGTCGAGCAGCTCCTGCGCCAGCGGCAGCGCGCTGCGGCCGAGCAGGCCCTGATCACCGGTGAGGTCCGTCTCCGCCACGACGTCGGTCAGACCGCGCACCGGCCCGCTCCGCGTCGCGGGTTCGGCTGGGGCTGCTTCGGCTGGGGCTGCTTCGGCTGGGACGCCTTCGGCTGGGGCGGCTTCGGCGTGCGCGGGGCCGGGCTGCGCGGGCTCGGACGGTCCGGTGGCGGCTCCGGTCGATGCGGCCCCGGGCGACTCGGTCATGTGCTCCGCGGACGGGGCGGCAACGGGCGCGGGCTCGGACTGCGGGGCCGCGCGGTCAGGAGCGGGTTCGGCAGCGGGCTGCACGGCTTCCGGCTGCACGGCTTCCGGCTGCACGGCTTCCGGCTGCACGGCTTCCGGCTGGACGATTTCAGGCCGGGCTGTTGCGTGCTGCCCCTCCCCGGGGCCGGGCGCCGTCCCGGAGTGCGTCGTTTCGGACTGGCCCGCGCCGGGGCCGGCGGGCGCGGTGGTCGGCTCGGCGGTGCCGGCACCGGTGGTGCGGTCGGCTCCGGGAGCACCGGGCGCCGAGCCCTCCGCGGCATCGGGCCCGAGCGCCGACGAGGCGGTGCGCACCACCGCCGCGGCGTGATCGGCCACGGTGCGATCGGTCACGGTGTCCGCGGGCGGAGCGGGTCGCGAGAGCTGTTCGGCGCTGACGGGGCTGCCGGAGCCGACCAGCCACGCGAGGAGGGAACCGGCGAACACCGCGCCGGCAGCGACCGCACCGCGAACCAGTGCGCGGCGGCACCGGCCCGGTGTTTCCTGGTCGCGGTGCGACATCCGCGGTCCGCTCCTTCTCCGGTGGATGCGACTCCCCGTCTCCGGCGTGACCGGATGGCGATCCGATCACGAGAGGGCACTCTTCCAGAGCGCCGCTCGTCGACGCACGCACTGCGCATCAGGATCGCCACATCGTGTTACGCGCCTCGCGCGCGGCCGCACGAGCCCGACGCGCGCCCGCCGGAGGGGAGCGACCATCGACCTGCGACCGGTGATCCATAGACTTGGCGGCAAACCACCACCGATCGGAGTCCACGTGAGCGAGGAGCCCCCGGGGAACGCCGCCGCCGAGCTGCCCCGTCCGCTGCGGATCGCGGCAGCGCTGTGCTGGCGCCTGCTCGTCATCGCCGGTGCGGTCTACGTGCTGGCGAGGGTGCTGTCCAGCCTCTACGTCGTCGTGATCCCGGTCGCGATCGCGCTGCTGCTGGCGGCCCTGCTGGAACCACTGGTGTCACTGCTCAACCGCGCGCGGATCCCCCGCCCGCTGGGCACGGCGATCGCCCTGGTCGCCGGCGTCTCCGCCGTCGGCGGCGTGCTGACCTTCGTGATCAACCAGTTCATCGTGGGTTTCGGCGACCTGCAGGCCCAGGTCCTGCGCAGCCTGGCCACGCTGCGGGCGTGGGTGACCACCGGGCCGCTGCACCTGAACCAGCGGCAGATCGACGACCTGGTGCAGCAGGCGCGGATCTGGCTGGAGAACAACCAGGAGTGGCTGACCAGCGGGGCGCTCTCCACCGCCGGCACCTTCGGCCAGTTCCTCACGGGCCTGATCCTGGCGCTGTTCACGCTGATCTTCTTCCTCTACGACGGGCGCGGCGTGTGGACGTTCCTGCTGCGGCTCGCGCCCGGCGAGGTCCGCGGCAGGGTGGACCTCGCCGGCCGCCGCGGCTTCGGTTCGCTCGTCGGTTTCGTCCGCGCCACGCTGCTCGTGGCCTGCATCGACTCGATCGGCATCGGCATCGGTCTGGCCGTGCTCAACGTGCCGCTGGCCGTTCCGCTGGCCGCGCTGGTGTTCCTCGGCGCGTTCGTGCCGATCATCGGCGCGGTCGCCTCCGGCACGGTGGCCGTGCTCGTCGCGCTGGTCACCAAGGGCTGGCTGGTCGCCGTGATCGTGCTCGGCGTGGTGCTGCTGGTGCAGCAGCTGGAGGGCAACGTGCTCCAGCCGCTGCTGCTCGGGCGCGCGGTGCGCATCCACGCGCTCGGCGTCGTGCTGGCGATCAGCGTCGGCGTGGTCATCGCGGGCATCGTCGGCGCGCTGCTGGCCGTTCCGGTGGTGGCGGTGCTCAACTCGGCGGTCCGGTCGCTCACCTCCGGCGAGGAGTCCCCCGACCCGACGGCGCCACCGGAACCGGCCGGTGCGAGCACCGGCCCGGCGGACGGGGATCCGGAGGAACCCCCCGCCGATCCCGCGCGGTGATCACTGCCACGCGCCGTGCTCGGTCCGGCGGTCGTGGCACCCGCCCCGAATGGGAGAGGATGTCCGCCGGGAAGGAGCACGATCGTGACGAGTACGGCGACGACGCGCAGCCAGCGCCCCACCGACGGGGCGACACCGCTGTGGCGGGCGCACAACGTGTACCGCGTGGTGACGTACCTCTACGCGTGCGTGTGGGTCGCGGTGCAGTTCGACGACTACGACCTGCCGTGGCTCGCCGTGGTGACGATCACCGCCATGGGGGCGTGGACGGCGCTGACGGTCTGGCGCTACTGGTACCCCTCCGGCCGGACGAACCGGATGGTCTCGGCGGACCTCGTCGTGGTCACCGCGCTGGTGCTGAGCAACGAGTGGGTCCTCAGCGAGGCGCAGCGCCTCGGCGGGGACACGTCGGTGACCACGGTGTGGCACTCCACGATGGTCACCGCCGCGGCCGCCCGGTGGGGGATGCCCGGCGGCGTGTCCTCCGGGCTGCTGGCCTCGGCGTGCGACTTCCTCATCCGCCGCTACGTCGACTCGTCGATGTGGTTCGACGCGGTCCTGCTGGTCGGGGCGGGCGTCGTCGTCGGCCTGGCGTCGAACACGGCGCGGCGTTCGACCGAGCGGTTGGCGCAGGCGATGCGGGTCGAAGCCGCCACGGCCGAGCGGGAGCGCCTGGCGCGGTCCATCCACGACAGCGTGCTGCAGGTGCTGGCGCGGGTGCGGCAGCGCGGCTCGGCGCTCGGCGGGGAGGCCGCCGAGCTGGCGAAGCTGGCCGGGGAGCAGGAGATCGCGCTGCGGGCGCTGATCGCGACCGCGCCGCAGGAGTCCACTTCGGACGCGGAGACCGACTTCGCCGCCCGGCTGCAGGTGCTGCGCACCAGCCGGACCCACGTGTCCGTGCCGGCCACGCCCGTGTGGCTGCCGGAACCGCTGAACTCGGACCTGTTCTCCGTGGTGCGGGAGGCGCTGAACAACGTCGCCAAGCACGCCGGCGGGGACGCCCAGGGCTGGGTGCTGCTGGAGGAGCTGCCGGAGGAGGTCGTCGTGTGCGTCCGCGACGACGGTCCGGGCATCCCGGAGGGCCGGCTGCAGCAGGCCGCCGCCGAGGGGCGCATGGGCGTGGCCCAGTCGATCCGCGGACGGGTGCGCGAGATGGGCGGTGAGCTCAACCTCGACACGGCCGCCGGCGAGGGCACCGAGTGGGAGGTGCGGCTTCCGCGGCCGCAGTCGCCGTCCGCGGCGAAACGCGGAGCATCGGCAGCAGAAGGTTCCGAAGGAGGAGTTCGATGAGCGGGCCGCCCGTGTCGGTGATGGTGGTCGACGACCACCCGATGTGGCGGGACGGGGTGGCTCGGGATCTCACCGAGCGCGGCTTCGAGGTTCCCGCCACGTCGGACAACGCCACCTCGGCGCTGCGGATCGCCCGCGCGGTGACCCCGGACGTGGTGCTGATGGACCTGAACCTGGGCGACAGCTCGGGGGTCGCCGCGACCCGCCACATCACCGAGGAGATCCCGGGCACGCGGGTGCTCGTGCTGTCGGCCAGCGGGGAGCACAGCGACGTCCTCGAAGCGGTGAAGGCGGGGGCCTCCGGCTACCTGGTGAAGTCCGCCTCGGTGGAGGAGCTGGTGGACGCGGTGCACCGCACGGCGGCGGGTGACGCCGTGTTCACCGCGGGCCTGGCCGGGTTGGTGCTCGGGGAGTACCGGCGGATGGCCGCGACACCGGAGGACGAGCCGCAGGCGCCGCAGCTGACCGACCGGGAAACGGAGGTGCTGCGCCTGGTCGCCAAGGGGATGACGGCGCGGCAGATCGCGAACCGGCTGGTGATCTCGCACCGCACGGTGGAGAACCACGTGCAGTCGACGCTGCGGAAGCTCCAGCTGCACAACCGCGTCGAGCTGGCGCGCTACGCCATCGAGCACGGGCTCGCCGAAGGCGCCGAGGCGGCGCAGGACGAGCGGGGCGAGCAGCCCGGTTGACGCTCGACCGCGCGTTGCGCGAGCCGCGGGCTCCCCGACGAGGCTGCCGCCGGCGGTGCCGCTCGGCGGTCTCCGGGGCGCACCGCGGCAGCGGGACGGGATCAGCCCGCGGTGCGGGCCGTCCGCGGATCGGGCGCGTCGACCGCTCGCCGCGCGGTCTGCTGCCACGCGGGCAGCGGGTGCCGGGCGAGTTCCGCACCGACGCCGCCCACCGCCGCCGCGGCCACGGACAGGCTGGTCACGCCGAGCCCGGTGAGCACGCCGGCCAGCCGCGGGTCCGCGGCGGCTTCGCCGCAGACCCCGACGGGCGTGCCGAGGCGCTGCCCGGCTTCGGCGATGCGCTCGATCAGCCGCAGCAGCGCCGGGTGCCACGGGTCGTTGAGCTCGGCGAGCGCGCCGGTCATCCGGTCGGCGGCGAACAGGTACTGCGCGAGGTCGTTGGTGCCGATGCTGACGAAGTCGACCGCCCGGCACAGCTCGTCGGCGTACAGCGCCGCGGCGGGGACCTCGACCATCGCGCCGGCGCGCAGCCCGGTGCCGCCGCGGACCCGCTCGGCGAACCAGGCCGCCTCCTCCGGAGTGGCGACCATGGGGGCCATGACGGAGACCTCGGCTCCGCTGTCGGCGGCCGCGGCGGCGACGGCTTCGAGCTGCCGGTCGAGCAGTTCGGGGCGGTCGAAGGCGATGCGCAGCCCGCGCACGCCGAGCGCCGGGTTGGGCTCGGCTCCCATGTCGAGGAACGGCAGGGGTTTGTCCGCCCCGGCGTCGAGCGTGCGGACGACGACGGGTTTCCCGGCGAACGGCGTCAGCGCCTCGGCGTAGGCGGCGCGCTGCGTGGCCACGTCGGGTTCGGTGCTCGCGTCGAGGTAGCAGAACTCGGTGCGGAACAGGCCGACGCCTTCGGCCCCGGCCTCGGCTGCGGCGCGGGCGTCGGCGGCCGAGCCGATGTTGGCCAGCACCTTGACCGGGTGGCCGTCGGCGGTGGCGCCGGTGCCGTCCCACGCCGCCGCGCTCCGCCGCTCGGCCGCGCGGGTGGTGACGGGTTCGGCGGAGAGCACCACCTCGCCGGTGCCACCGTCGACTGTGATGCCGACGCCCCCGGTGATCAGCAGGTCGCGCACGGCGACGACGGCGGGGATGCCGAGGGAGCGGGCGAGGATGGCGGTGTGGCTGGTGGGACCGCCCTCCTCGGTCACGAGGGCGAGCACGTGCTCGGGGTCGAGCGCGGCCGTGTCGGCCGGCGCCAGGTCCCGGGCGAGCAGCACGGACGGCCGGTCCAGGTCGGGCACGCCCGGCGGGGTGGTGCCGAGGAGCTCGGCGACGATCCGGTCGCGCACGTCCTGCACGTCGCGGACGCGCTCGGCGAGGTAGTCGCCTGCGGAGCGCAGCGCTTCGGTGAAGCCCCCGGCCGCGTCGTGCACGGCGCGCGCGGCGGGGAGGCCGCTGTGCACGCGCTGCTCGGCCTGCGACAGCAGCGCGGGGTCCATGGCCATGGCGGCCGTGGTCTCGAGGACGGTCTTGGCGTCGCCCTCGGCGCGCGCGGCGCGCTGGAACAGCTGCTGGGCGACGGCGTCGGCGGCGGGCCTGATGCGCGCCGCCTCGGCTTCCGCATCGGCCGGGGACGGTCCCGACGCTGGCTCGCCGAGCGCCTCGGTGACGCGGACGGCGGGTCCGGCGGCGATGCCCGGGCTGACTCCGACACCACGCAAACGCGACATGGGTTCGACCAAACCTTTCCTGGTGTTTCACCGACCGGAGCGGACTTCTACGGTGCCGCCCGCTCCGGTACTCACTGCCCACCGCGGCGATTACTGCTGAGTAACACCTGAGTACGCGTACTGATTCCGGGACACCCCGGCACGCCGCAGGCTGTGCCCATGACCACGCAGTTCACGAGCGCGCAGCCCGCGACCGCACAGCCCGCGACCGCACAGCCCGCGACCGCACAGCCCGCGACCGCGCAGCACGGCACCATGATGCCCGCCGCCCTGCCGAACACCCCTCCCGCCTTCGGCCGCGGTCCGGTGCCCGGCGGCACCGGCGCTCCCGGGACGAGCGGGGGAGGCCGCACCGGTGGGCGGATACCCGGAGAACCGGTCGACACGAGCTTCTCCCCCTAGCACCGGTTCCCGGGGACCCGATGCCCCCGGGAACCGGTGCTCCGGGACCCGGTGGGCCCCGAAACCGGCGAGGCAAGCCCGACACGACGTTCGTTGTGGACAACTTGTCACCCGCCCGTGTGGGGATGGGTTCCAATTTTCATGAAAATTGCGCTCTCTGGAACGAGTCCAGACAAGTGGACCCGGACGTGCCCGCTCTCCCCGCGCCGGTTCGACATCCGTGCGCCGCACCGGCTCGGGGCCGCGCGGCCGGGGAACAGCCCCGGCCGCTCCGGCCGAGCGCGCGGACGCCGCGACCTCGGCGAAGGCGGCGCCCGCCCTGCTCGACGGCCCCCTGCTCGACCGCCCTACTCGACGGCGAGCTCCCAGGCCTGCACGTCCGCGCTGACTCCGCGACCGGTGGCGAACAGGCGCACCACCGACTCCTCCGGAGCGTCGGGCAGCACCAGGTGCGTCAGCACCGCCCGCCCGTCATCGGCGAACACTTCCACGCTGCTGCGGTCCAGCACGAGGCGGATCCGCAGTTGTCCGCCGTCCGGCAACGTCAACGGCGTGCCGTGGCGGGCGGGGAAGTCCGGATGCACCTGCGCGGATCCGGAAGCCGTCCGATCCGTGAACAGCTCACCGGCGTCCGCGTCGTAGCCGACGCGGGTCCGGTGGTTCCCGGTGGCGAACACGTCGAGTCCGAACGCGCCACCGCTGCCCCCGGGAAGGCGGAACGTCGCGTCGATGTCGAGGCAACCACCGGACAACCCGGGGATCTCCTGCTCGCCGCGCACGGCTCCGCGCCACCCGTGCCGCCTGCCGCGCACCGCTTCCAACTCGCGGACCGGCCGCTGCACCAGTTCGACGGCACCGCTGCGCTCGGTGAGCCCGAGCTCCCGCGGAACGCTCATCGATCCCCGCCACGGTTCGGTGGGCACCTGCTCGGCGTAGTCCCAGTTGCTCAGCCAGCCGACCCACAGCCGGCGGCCGTCCGGTTCGTCCGACCACGTCTGCGCCGCGTAGAAGTCGGCGCCGCGGTCCACCCACCGCACCTCGTCGTCGTCCGGGGTGAACGTGGTGCCGTCGAAGTCGCCGAGGAAGTACTGCGCCGCGGAACCGCCCGCGGGGCCACCGGGGTTGATGCTGACGATGAGCACCCACCGGCTGCGTCCACCCCCGTCGACCGGGAGCTCGAACAGCTCGGGGCACTCCCAGACGCCGCCGTGCGCGCCCCGCTCGGCGCCGAACTCGCTCAGCAGCTCCCAGCGCACGAGATCGGAGGAGCCGTAGAACATGATCCGGTCGCCGGCCGCGAGCATGAGCACCCACCTGCCGGTGGCTTCGTGCCGGATCACCTTGGGATCGCGGAAGTCCTCGATCCCCGGGTTGTCGATCACCGGGTTGCCTTCGTACTTCGTCCAGCTCCTGCCGCGGTCGGCGCTGTGGGCCAGGCACTGCGTCTGGCTCTCCCCGTCGGCGGTGTAAAAGGCGACCAGACCGGCTTCGCCGCCGAAGAAGCCGCTGGTGTCGTGCTCGTCCACGACCGCGCCGCCCGAGAAGACCGCTCCCAGCTCGTCCGGGTGCAGCGCGACCGGCAGTTGCTCCCACCGCACGAGGTCGGTGCTGACGGCGTGACCCCAGCTCATGTTGTCGTGATCGCTGCCGTACGGGTTGTGCTGGAAGAACAGGTGGTATTCGCCGTCGAACCACACCATGCCGTTGGGGTCGTTCATCCAGTTGCGCGCGGGGGCGAACCGGACGCGGGGCCGCCACTGCTCCGTCGCCTGCGCGGAGCGCGCACCCCGCTCCGCACGTGCGAAGAGGCCGCCCGAACCGGTCGCCGCCGAAACCAACCCCAACCCGGCCACGGCACCGGCACCCGTCAGGAACGCCCTGCGGTGCGGCCGGAGCGGCCGCTGCTCGTCCTGTGACATCACGTCGATCTCCTTCCACTCCCCAGGGCGGGCAGCCCGGGCTGCTCGATGTTCCGCTGTTCGGGTGGCCCGACCAGCGGGGACTCAGGGGGCCGCGCGGATTGGCGGCCACGTTCTCGACCGCACCGGCCCGTCAGGCAAGCGGCGCAGCCGCTTCATCGCCACGTACGCAGAGCGCCCCGCCGCGGGAGGTTCCTCCCAGCTACCGGCCCCACGACGCCGGCCAATCCGCGGACTCCCTAAGCGGCCGGAGCCGCTTCCCTTCCCGCGCAGGCAGACCGAGCCGCTGGGGGTTCTCCCACCCGACCCGCAACGCCGGCCGATCCGCGGACTCCCTTACTGCGCGGGGGCTTCGGCGTCCTGGTCGGTGGCGATGGCGGCGGCGGCCGCGTCGAGCGCCGCCTCGTCGGTGGAATCGAGCTCGACCTCGGCGCCGTGCTCGGCACCGAGGGTCATGAGGCCGAGCACGCTGGCGGCGTCGACGAACTCGCCGACGGCGCCGTCGGCGACCTTGGCGATGCGCACGGGTGCGGCCTGGCCGGCCACGGTCTGGGCGAGCAGCCCGGCCGGGCGGGCGTGCAGTCCGACGCGCGAGGCGACGGTGACTCGGCGGCGCATGGCAACTCCTCCGCTCTCCCCGGTGTGCGGGGTCGGCTGTCAGGTCTCGGGAACCGGCCCGGATCGGACCGGTGTGGCTGCGCAGGCGGCGGGACGTCCCGCGCGGGTGACCGGCGCGGTGCCGGTGGTGCGGGCTCGGCCGCGCGGTGCGGGAACGCCGGCGCCGCGCGGCAGGCCCCGGTTCAGGCGGCCACGGCGGTGCCGCTGGCCTCCGCTGCCGTGCTCCTCTGCGGCGACGCGGCCGTCGCCCGTTTGACCACGAGCAGCGCCGCGGCCGACAGCACCGTTCCGACGGCGATGGCCAGCAGGTACTGCAGCGGTCCGCCGACCAGCGGCAGCACGAACAGCCCGCCGTGCGGGGCCCGCACCGTCGCGCCGAGGCCCACCGACAGCGCTCCGGTCGTGATCGAGCCGAGCATCACCGAGGGGATGACGCGCAGCGGATCGGCCGCGGCGAACGGGATGGCGCCCTCGGTGACGAAGGAGGCGCCCAGCAGCCAGGCGGTGCGCCCGCTGGCGCGTTCGGAATCGGTGAACCGGGAACCGCGCACGGCCGTGGCCAGCGCGGCCGCCAGCGGCGGCACCATGCCCGCGGCCATCACCGCCGCCATGATCTCCAGCGAGGCCGTGGTGCCGGTGGACAGCCCGCCGACGGCGAAGGTGTAGGCGACCTTGTTCACCGGACCGCCCATGTCCAGCGCGATCATCCCGCCGAGCAGCGCGCCGAGCAGTGCCGCGTTGGCGCCGGACAGACCGTTGAGCCAGTCGGTCAGGCCGGACATGACCAGCGCGATCGGCTGTCCGATCACGACGTACATGAGAACGCCGACGATCGCGGAGCCGAACAGCGGCAGCACCACCACCGGCATGATCCCGGCGACCGCGCGGGGCACGGGGATGCGCCGCAGGCCGGCGACGACGCCACCGGCGAGCAGACCGCCGACGAGGCCGCCGAGGAAACCGGCCCCGACCGCGGAGGCCACGGCGCCGGCGACGAACCCGGGCGCGATGCCCGCCCGGTCGGCCATGGCGTAGGCGATGAACCCGGCCAGCACGGGCACGAGGAACTCGAACGCGGTCTCACCCGTCTGGTTGGCCAACGCCGCCCAGCTGGTCAGGCTCGCCGGGTCGAACTGCTCGGTCACGTCGGGGGCTTCGGTGATCGCGTAGCCGCCGAGCGCGTAGCTCAGGGCCATGAGCAGCCCGCCCGCGGCGACGAACGGGATCATGTAGCTGACGCCGGTCATCAACCACTGCCGCAGGCGGCCGCCCCAGCCGGCGAGGCGGCCGGAGCTGGTTCCACCGGCGGATCCCCCGCCGCCGGGGGCCGCTGCCGCCGGCTCGGTCCGGGCGGACTCCGCCGCGTCCGCGGCGGGCGTGCCGGCCGCGGCGCCCGCCTGCTCGACGAGCCCGGCCGCGTCGTTGATGGCCTGCTTGACGCCACCTTCGACGAGGGGTTTGCCCGCGAACCGGTCGCGGTCGCGCACGCCCACGTCCGCGGCGAAGATCACCGCGTCCGCCGCGCCGATGTCCTCTTCGGACAACGCTGCGGACCCGGCGGAGCCCTGGGTTTCGACCTGGATGTCGTGCCCCGCGTCGGCAGCGGCCTGCTCCAGCGCCTCCGCGGCCATGTAGGTGTGCGCGATCCCCGTGGGGCACGCGGTCACCGCGACGAATCTCATGACGCTACCTCCGTGCTGATGAACGCCGCGACCGCGGCGGGATCGGTGGTGTCCAGCAGCGTCTGCTTGAACTGCGCGCGCACGAGCCGGCGGGCCAGCGCCGCCAGCACCGTCATGTGGTCGGAGTCGCCGCCTTCCGGCGCGGCGATGAGGAACACCAGGTGCGCCGGGCCGTCCTCGGCGCCGAAGTCCACGCCGCCCGCGCTGCGGCCGAAGGCCAGGGTCGGCGCGGTGACCGCGGTGGACCGGCAGTGCGGGATGCCGATGCCGCCCTCCATGCCGGTGGGCATCTGGCTCTCCCGCTCCCGCACGTCGGCGAGGAACTGCTCCAGGTCGGTGACGCGTCCGGCCGCGGTGAGCCGCTCGGCCAGCGCGCGCACGGCCTTGTCCTTGTCAGCGCCGTGCCGGTCGAGGTCGAGGTCCACCAGGTCCGCTGTGATCAGCTCGGTGCTCATGCCGCCACTCCACTCAGGCTCACTGTTTCGTCCACTGTGTCCACACGCACCCGGTGACCGAGCGCGTCCCCGGGGGCCGGCATCCGGCTCCCGGCCAGCCCCACCGCCGCTGCGCCGTAGGCCACGGCCGTGCGCAGGGTTTCCCCGCGGCCCCACCCCGCCGCGTCGGCCCGCAGGAACCCGGCGAGCACGGCATCGCCCGCGCCGACCGTGCTGCGCACCTCCGCGACCGGGCTGGTGGCGTGCAGGCCGCCGTGCTCGTCCACCAGCACCGCACCGAGTTCGCCGAGGCTCACGAGCACGGCACCGACGCCGCGGTCGCGCAGTCCGCGGGCCACGTCGACCACCTCGCCGAGGTCGGCGAGGTCCCGCCCGGCCAGCTCGGCCAGTTCGTCGAGGTTCGGCTTGATCAGGTCGGGGCCCGCCGCGACGGCCCCCCGCAGGGCGGCGCCGGAGGCGTCCACGGCGGTGCGCGCGCCCGCCGCGCGCGCGGCGCGGACCAGCCGCGCGTGCAGGTCCGCGGAACAGCCGGTGGGCAGGCTGCCGCTGCTGACGACCCAGTCCGCGGTGCCGGCCAGCTCCCCGGCGGTGCGCTCCAGCTCGCCCACCTCGGACTCGTCCAGCTGCGGGCCGGGTTCGTTGAACTTGCTGGTGACCCCGTCCTGGTCCACCACGGTCACGTTGCTGCGCGTGCGCGTGCGCAGCGGCACTTCCACGACGGGCACGGATTCGGGGCTGAGCAGCTCGGCCAGCCGCCGCCCCTCGGCCCCGCCGAAGGGGAGCACCGCAGCGGTCGGCACCTCGGCCGCGGCGAGCGCCCGCGCGACGTTGACGCCCTTGCCGCCCGGGTCGAGCTGCACCTGCTCGGCGCGGTGGACGCCGCCGGGCACGAGGCTGTCGACCTGGATCGTGCGGTCGAGGCTGGGGTTCGGGGTGATGGTGACGATCACGCGAGCACCACTTCCGTGTCGGCGCGGTCGAGTTCCTCCCGCGCGGAGTCGTCCAGGTCCGCACCGGTGACGATGGTGTCCATCTCGGCCAGCTCGGCGAAGCGGCTGAACTGGTCGTCGCCGTACTTGGCGGGGTCGGCGAGCAGCACGCGGCGGCGGCAGGCGCGCACCATGGCGGCCTTGACCGCGGATTCGGCCGGATCGGGGGTGGTGCAGCCGCGTCCGGCCGAGAAGCCGTTGGTGCCGAAGAACCCGACCTCGACGGTGAGGCCGTCGAGCACGTCCAGCGCCCAGGACTCGACGGCGGCCAGCGTCGTCGACCGCACGCGCCCCCCGAGCAGGTGCAGCGTGATGTTGCTGCGGCTGGCCAGCTGCTGCGCTGCGGGCAGGGCGTTGGTGACCACCGTGAGCTCGCGGTCCAGCGGCATGTGCGTGGCCAGCCGGCCGGTGGTGGTCCCCGCGTCGAGCAGCACCGTCCCCCGGTCGGGCAGCAGGTCGACCGCGGCCTTGGCGATCCGTTCCTTGTCGGCGGCGTTGGTCTGGTCCCGCAGGGACACGCCCGGTTCGAAGTCGAGGCGCTCCACCGGGATCGCACCGCCGTACACGCGGCGGACGATGCCGCGCCGTTCCAGCGCGGCGAGGTCCCGGCGGATCGTCTCCGGAGCCACCTCGAGCTCGGTGGCCGTGGCCGCCACGTCGACCCGGCCCTGCTGCCGGGCCCGCTGCGTGAGCAGTTGCTGCCGCTCCGCCCCGTACATGCCCGATGTCCTCCGATTGCTTGTTGGTTGTTGAGAGATTCTGCCCTTTTTTGCGTGCTTGTCAAGGGCGTGCTGCCTGCGCGCCACTGCTCGTTTCCGCAGCACGAGCCGCCACACCCCGGGGGAACCGGGCAACACCGGGCATCGTTGATCCATCGTTCGTAGGAACTTGATCCGGAAACGGCCACCGAGCACGGGCGGCGGGTTGCAATGGCCGTGCCGCGGATTGCCAGGGTTCGCGCCAACCGACGACAAACCGCCGGCTCACCGGGACCGACCGCAACGCCCCCCGTGCGGTCGGTCTCCGGGAACGCCCCGCGCTCGAAGCACCCGCGCACCCGCCGCCCCGCGGGGTCGCAGTGCTCAGCAGCGGGGACTACCGGGCGCCGCGCAACACCGGCTCCGCTCCCGAGGGGGTGCGTGCATTTCCCGCGGAATGTTCACCGACGACGCCATCGCAGCAGGTCACGAACTCCGCTGAGCACGCCGTCGGGATCCTCGTGCAGCACAGCGGCAGAACGCCCGGTGATGACGGCTTCCGGCGGAAAGCACTTCGCTGCGGCCTCGCCTCCGAGGCGGTGCGTCAGGGGACCGGCACCGGTGCGTACACGCCGCGGATCACGCGGTAGATGTCCGCGCTCCGGCGGAGGTCCTGGTCCGTCCACCCCGCGGCGAGCGCTTCCCGGCGGGTGACGAGGCGAGGGGAGCCCTCGTCCCGGTGCAACGGCGTTGCGTCGTGTTCCCAACGTGCACACGCGCGCCCGTGCGGCGCAGCTGTCGGAGGACGGGTTGTGGACAACCCGCCCACCTGCGGACAGCTCCGTCAGCCGCGGTCGACGATGGGGGCCATCACCCACTCGCGGGGGATGCCGAAGGCCTGCACGATGTCCACGGCGTGCGGGCGCAGCGACTGGCACAGCGCGTTGACGGCCTGCGTGACCTCCTTCGAGCGCCGCGGGCTGATCCTCTCGTGCTCGAGGAACCACCCGCGCTCCTCCTCGATCGTGGACAGCGCGTAGAGATCGCAGACCCGCTCGAGCAGCTGCCGCGTGCCGCCGTCGGCGCAGCGGTCGATGGCGCCGACGAACGACTCGAGCACCATCCGGTCGACGTGCGCACGCGCGGTCAGCAGCACGTGGTCCTGGGCCCCGTTGAACACGTCGAAGGCGTTGGCCCCGCCCGCGCGGCGCAGCCGCCGGGCCAGCCCGTCGAGGCTGTGCTTCTCCCGCTCCTCGAACTGCTTCAGCTGCCACCCGCGGTCGTGCACGTCGTCCTTGCCCGAGCTGATGAGCTGCTGCACGAGGTTGCGGGCCGCGGTGCGCTCGGCCACCGCCTCGATGAACTGGTCGGCGATGAACCGCGCCATGCCGAGGGTCCCGAGCTCGTCGAACTGCTCCTTGTAGTTCGTGAGCATGCCCTTGGCCAGCAGCTGCAGCAGCACCGTGTTGTCGCCTTCGAACGTGGTGAACACGTCCGTGTCGGCCTTCAGCTGCGCGAGCTGGTTCTCGGCCAGGTAGCCGGCACCGCCGCAGGCCTCGCGGCAGGTCTGGATCGTGCGCGTGGCGTGCCACGTGGCCACGGCCTTGAACCCGGCGACGTCGCTCTCGAGCTTGCGCTGACCGGCTTCGTCGCCGGAGCCGGTCAGGTCGTGCATCGTCTCGACGAGGTCGGTGTGGGCGAAGTGCAGCGCGCAGGTCTTCGCCAGCGCGGGCAGGAGTTTCCGCTGGTGCCCCAGGTAGTCCATGATGGACACTTCCTGCCCGGTGTCCGGCCGGGTGAACTGCCGCCGGTGCTCGCCGTAGCGCAGCGCGATCTCCAGTGCGAGCTTCGTCGCGCCGCCCGCGGTTCCGGCGACGGACACGCGCCCGCGGATGAGCGTGCCGAGCATGGTGAAGAAGCGCTTGGTCGGCTTGTCGATCGGGCTGGAGTAGGTTCCGTCGACGGCGACGTCGCCGTAGCGGTTGAGCAGGTTCTCCCGCGGCACGCGCACCTGGTCGAACGTCAGGGTGCCGTTGTCCACCCCGTTGAGGCCGGCCTTGTGCCCGCAGTCGCCGATGCGCACGCCGGGCAGCACGGCGCCGTCGCGGTCGCGGATCGGCACCAGCAGCGCGTGCACCCCGTGCTCGCCGCCGTCGGGGGTGTGCAGCTGCGCGAACACGACGGCCATCCGCCCGTCGCGCGCGGCGTTGCCGATGAACTCCTTCATCGCCGACTCGTCCGGCGTGTGCACGACGAACTCGCCGGTGTCGGCGTCGTAGCCGGCCGTGGTGCGCACGCTCTGCACGTCGGAGCCGTGGCCGCGCTCGGTCATGGCGAAGCAGCCGAGCAGGTCGAGTCCCATGATGTCGCGCAGGTAGCGCTCGTGGTGCCGCTCCGTGCCGAGGGCCACGACCGCACCGCCGAACAGGCCCCACTGCACCCCGGCCTTGACCATGAGCGAGAGGTTGCCGGGCAGCATCTCCAGCGAGACCACCGAGCCGCCCACGTCGGAGCCGCCGCCGTGCTCGGCGGGGAAACCGAGCTCCTGCACGCCCGTCTTGGCCAGCATCCCCAGCTGCTCGAGGGTGCGGGTGCGCTGCGTCTCGGTGTCGGCCGCCGTGTCCGGCGCCAGGTCGACGTGGGCGAGGCCCGCGCGGACCTGCGCGCGCACGTCCGCCCAACGTCCGTCGAACAGGTCGGCGAGCGCCGCGGTGTCGAATGCACGCGGGGTGTTCGGCGTGGTCATGAGGACCTCCACACGTCAGGGCCTGCTGCCCCGAGCGTAGTTACCACTGAGTAACTTCGCCACTGTGGCATTCGCGACTCCGCCTCCGCGCCGCGGGGACCACCAGCACGCGGGTACCCGGCGGCCGCGGCGCCCGGGCGGGGCGGCCGCAGCCCGCCGACCGCGCCCGCAGCCCCGGCGGCGCGAGCGCGCTCGGCGGAGGACCCACCCGGCCACGGCGGGGCCGGCCCGAGAACGCGACGAGGTCGCGGCGGGAACGGCACCCCGCAGCGATCCCCCTCCGCTCGAACCCGGGGACCGCCCGATCGCCGGACCTCCCTGCCCGGACCCGGCCGCCCGCGGACGGGACCGCCCGGCCAGGAGAAGTCCGCCCCTCCCGACCGGCCCCGCGGGAGTCACGCCACGACGTTGACCAGCCGGCCGGGCACGACGATGACCTTGCGCGGCTCACCGCCGTCGAGCTCCGAGGCGACCCGCTCGTCGGACAGCGCGGCCGCGCGCACCGCCTCGTCGTCGGCCGAGGCCGGCACGGTCACCCGCGAGCGCACCTTGCCGTTGACCTGGATCGGGTACTCGACGGTCTCCTCGACGAGGTAGTCCTCCTCGGCCTGCGGGAACGGCACGTGCACCAGACTGCCGGCGTGGCCGAGCCGCGCCCACATCTCCTCGGCGACGTGCGGCGTCACCGGCGCGACCATGAGCACCATCGCCTCGACGACCTCGCGCGGCGTGCCCGCGCCCGCGCAGGTCTTGGTCACCCGGTTGTTCAGCTCGATCAGCTTGGCCACCGCGGTGTTGAAGCGCAGCTCGGAGTACTCCGCGCGCACCGTGGCGATCGTCTTGTGCAGCGCGCGCAGCAGCTCGTCGTCCGGCCGCTCGTCGACCACGCGCAGCTCCCCGCCGTGCTCGTCGACGACGTTGCGCCACAGCCGCTGCAGGAACCGGTGCGCCCCGACGACGTCCTTGGTCGCCCACGGGCGGGAGGCGTCCAGCGGCCCCATGCTCATCTCGTACAGCCGCAGCGTGTCCGCGCCGTAGGAGTCGGCCATCTCGTCCGGCGAGACCGAGTTCTTCAGGCTCTTGCCCATCTTGCCGTACTCCTGGAACACCTCCTGGCCGTCCCAGTAGTAGCGGCCGCCGGACTCGGTGACCTCCTCGGCGGGGACGTACACGCCGCGCGCGTCGGTGTAGGCGTAGGCCTGGATGTAGCCCTGGTTGTACAGCTTGCGGTACGGCTCCTCGGAGGACAGCCAGCCCAGGTCGTAGAGCACCTTGTGCCAGAAGCGCGAGTACAGCAGGTGCAGCACCGCGTGCTCCACACCGCCGACGTACAGGTCCACACCGCCCGGGTCGTCGGGGCCGTGCTCCGCGGGCCGCGGGCCCATCCAGTAGCGCTCGTTCTCCGGGTCGACGAAGCGCTCGTCGTTGTCCGGGTCGATGTAGCGCAGCTGGTACCAGCACGAACCCGCCCACTGCGGCATGACGTTGGTGTCGCGGCGGTAGGTCTTGGGCCCGTCGCCCAGGTCCAGCTCCACCTCGACCCACTCGGTGGACTTCGACAGCGGCGGTTCCGGCACGCTGTCCGCGTCCTCCGGGTCGAAGGTGCGCGGCGAGTAGTCGGCGACCTCGGGCAGCTGCACCGGCAGGTGCTCCTCCGGCAGCGCGTGCGGCAGGCCGTGCTCGTCGTAGACGATCGGGAACGGCTCGCCCCAGTAGCGCTGGCGGGCGAACAGCCAGTCCCGCAGCTTGTACTGCACGCTGGCGCTGCCGTGGCCGTGCTCACCCAGCCAGTCGATGACCGCGTCCTTCGCGGCGGCCACGTCCATGCCGTCGATGTTCAGCCCCGTCTCCGCCGAGGAGGAGTTGATCGCCGGGCCGTCACCGGTGTAGGCCTTCCCCGCGAAGTCCGCGGGCGGCTGCACCGTGCGCACGATCGGCAGGCCGAGGACCTCGGCGAACTCCCAGTCGCGCTCGTCCTGGCCGGGCACCGCCATGACCGCACCCGTGCCGTAGGCCATGAGCACGTAGTCGGCGACGAACACGGGGATGCGCCGCCCGTTGACCGGGTTGACCGCCCAGGCGCCGGTGAAGACGCCCGTCTTCTCCCGGCTCTCCTGCCGGTCCAGTTCGGACTTCGTGGACGCGCGGCGCCGGTACTGCGCAACGGCCTCGGCCGGGGTCGCGGCACCGTTCGTCCACCGCTCGTCCGCACCGGCGGGCCACTCCTCGGCGAGGAGCCGGTCCACCAGCGGGCTCTCCGGGGCCAGCGCCATGAACGTGGCGCCGAACAGCGTGTCCGGCCGGGTGGTGAACACGTCGATCGCCTCGTCGAGGCCCTCCACCTCGAAGCGGACGTTGGCGCCGCGCGAGCGGCCGATCCAGTTGCGCTGCATCGTCTTGACCTTGTCCGGCCAGTCCAGCCGGTCCAGGTCGTCGACCAGGCGGTCGGCGTAGGCGGTGATCCGCATCATCCACTGCTTGAGGTCGCGGCGGAACACCGGGAAGTTGCCCCGCTCGGTGAGTCCCTCGGAGGTGACTTCCTCGTTGGCCACCACGGTGCCCAACCCCGGTGCCCAGTTCACCGGCGCCTCGGACAGGTAGGCCAGGCGGTGCGAGTCGAGCAGTTCGCGCTGCTCCACGTCGGACAGCTCCGCCCAGGCGCGGCCGTCCGGCGCGGCCCGCTCGCCCGCGGCGAACTGCCGCTGCAGCTCGCCGATCGGGCGCGCCCGCCCGCGGCCGCCGTCGGCGTCGAAGTCGTACCAGGCGTTGAAGATCTGCAGGAAGATCCACTGCGTCCAGCGGTAGAACTCGATGTCGGTCGTCGCGATCCGGCGCCGCTCGTCGTGGCCGAGCCCCAGCCGGCGGACCTGCGCCAGGTACCGCTCGATGTTCTCCTCGGTCGTCGTGCGCGGGTGGGTGCCCGTCTGCGCCGCGTACTGCTCGGCCGGCAGTCCGAAGGCGTCGAAGCCCATCGTGTGCAGCACGTTGTAGCCCAGCATCCGGTTGAAGCGGGCGTAGACGTCCGTGCCGATGAAGCCCAGCGGATGCCCCACGTGCAGCCCGGCCCCGGACGGGTACGGGAACATGTCCTGCACGAACAGCTTCCCCGCCGGCACCTCCCCGCGGAGCGGACCGGCCGGGTTCGGGGCGTGGAAGCTGCCGAGCTCGGACCACCGGCGCTGCCAGCGCTGCTCGATCTCGGCGGCCATCCGCGCCGTGTAGCGGTAAGGCGGGACCTCCTCGTTCGCGGTCCCGTCCGTCGCCCCGTCCTGGCCACTCATCGCGTGCGTTCCTTCCCTGTGCTCAGCTTCGGCTCCCGCCGCGCGCTGCACCGGCACCGGTGTTGGTGGCGGGCACCCCCCGGTCGGCGGCTGACTGCGTCAACCAGGTGAACGCGGCCGGCTCGTGGTCCGATGACCTCCACCGTTCAGTGTGCCTGCCCGGCTCCCCCGCCGTCGCAGAAGGGTGGGGTCGCGGCATTGACTTCGAGCGCACTCGATGGATCACGCTCGTGCCATGATCAGCGACAAGACGTGGTTCGACGACATCTACGCCCAGCACGACGCGCCGTGGGTGCTGGGCGAGGCGCAACCCGAGATCGTCCGGCAGGAACGAGCCGGGGCGATCCGCGGCAGCGTGCTCGACATCGGTTGCGGCTCCGGCGACAACACCCTGCACCTCGCCGAGCGCGGCTACGAGGTGCTCGGCGTCGACTTCTCCGAGCAGGCGATCCGGCGGGCCCGGGACAACGCCGCCGCGCGCTCGGTGCGGGCCCGCTTCGAGGTCGCCGACGCGCTCCGGTTCGACCGCCCGAACGCGTTCGACACGATCGTGGACAGCGCGCTGTTCCACGTGTTCGGCGGGCAGGACCGGGTGGAGTACGTGGCGAACCTGCACCGGCTGTGCCGCCCCGGCGGGCGGGTGCACGTGCTCGTCGCCGCGCCCCCGCCGCCCGACCACCCCGGCGCGGGGGCCGACGGGCCGCCCCAGGTCACCGAGGAGGAACTGCGCGCGGCGTTCGGCGCCGGCTGGGAGGTCGAGGAGCTGCGCGCGACCGCGCTGAACGGCATCGCCACCGAACGCACGGCGGAGCGGTTCGGCGTCCCGCCCGGGCAGCGGACGGGCCTCGGCGGGTGGTTCGCGCGGGTGCGCCGCCTCTGACCCGCGCGTCCCGGCGGGCTTCGCGGTCCCGCGGGGGCGGGGTGCGCTCGGGGAGCGGGGACCGCGGGGCACCGCCGCGGGGCCGGGGACCGCGATCCGGCCGTGCGCAGCAGCACGAGGTGCGCCCCGGAGGTGTGCCCCGGGGCACGGCCGGGCGCCGCCGGCTCGGTGCCCACCGCGGCACGGCATAGGCTGGGCGCGTGCTGATGGCTCAGGTGTTCCTCTGCGCGGTCCTCGTCCTCGCCGGGGCGGGGCTGGTGTTCGTCGGGCTGCGCGGAACGCGCGGCACCCTGCCCCGCAACCGCTACGCCGGGGTGCGCACCCCGGAGGCCATGCGCAGCGACCAGGCCTTCGCGCTGGCCAACCGCGCGGCGGGTCCGGCGCTGCTCGCCGGCGGTGGTGCCGCCCTGCTCGCCGGTGCCGCGATGCCCGCGCTGGCCTCGGTGGTGAGCGTGGTGCTCGTGGCGGTGCTGGGGTTCGGCGGCGCGTTCGCGCTGATGACCCTGGGCGGTGTGGCCGGTCACCGGGCCGCGGCGACGCTGCCCGATCCCGCGCCCGCGGGGCCGTGCGGGGGCTGCGCGCTCGCCGGTGCGTGCCGGGGCGCGTCCGCGACGCCCGGGTGCGGCGGCGGGATCTGCGGCGACTGAGCCGCGCGGGCTCACGCCGCGGGCACCGGCGTTGCCCCGCCCCGCTGAGTCGGCCCGCCCCCGGTGAGTCGGCCCGCCCCGCGGATCAGTTCAGCTTCACGTCGCCCGGGTGGGTGGCCAGCAGGGCCAGCGGCAGTCCCTGGCGGCGCAGCACCTGGCTCCACAGGCGCTCCGCGCTGCCCGCGAGCACGTCGTCCGGCAGCGCCGGCACCACGTACCAGTCGCCCCGGTCGATCTCCCCGCCGAGCTGGCCGGATTCCCACCCGGCGTAGCCCGCGAAGAACCGCAGCCCCCGGGCGCGCGGCGCCAGCTGCTCGGGATCGCAGTCCAGGTCGACCAGCCCCACCGGCCCGCGCACGCCGACCACGCCGTCCATCGCGTCCACGTCCTGGCCGGCGCGGAACGCGCCGAGGCAGATCGCGGTGCGCTGCTCGACGGGGCCGCCGACGAACAGCGACGGGGGCTGCGTGGCGTGCGGCGCCCAGTTCGGCAGCACTTCCTCCACCGACACCTCGCTCGGGCGGTTGAGCACGACACCGAGCGTGCCCTCCCGCCGGTGGTGGATCACGTACACGACGGCGCGCTGGAAGTTGCTGTCCAACAACTTCGGGGCCGCGACCAACAGCGTCCCCGGTTCCACGTCCGCGTCCGATGCCACGCCCCCATGATCGCACTCATTGCCCACGCACGAATCCGGCAACACCAAGAAAGCCGTGCCCACGGGGTTCGCCCGAGGCAGCGCTTCAATGGCAATGCCTGACAATAACGACGAGTATTACTATTCGAGGCAACGATCCGCTTCCGCGCTCACGCGCCCCGGGCAGCGGCCAGCTGCAGCAGTGACCACCCGCAGCAGCGGCCATGTGGCAGCAGCGCTCATCTGCAGCAGCGGCAGCGGCCATGTGGCGGCAGGGGCCATGTGGCGGCAGCGGCACGCACCACGAGGACAAGCTCGTCCACCGCCTCCGCCTCGCGCACCCGCGCCGCCACCGCGTCGCCCCGCCCGACTCGCCCGGCCCAGGGGCAACTCCAGCCCGACGCGCCGCATCTTGTGGATGCCCCGTCCCCCATCCGTGTGGGGATGGTTCACAATTTTCATGAAAATTGCGCTCTCTGGAACGAGTCCAGATTGAGCGGAGGGCCTTGCCCGTCGGAGAAGCAGGGCAGGTGGGGTGATCGCCCAGGTCCGGAGGGTCCGGAGGGTCCGGAGGGTCCGGGGGTTCGGGGGTCCGGCGGGGGAGCCCGGGGCCGGCAGGGCCCGGCGGGGCGGCCTCGCAGTGCCGGCGAGGCGATCAAGCGCTCGCCCTCCCCGGGGCCGGCGCTACAGGATCGCCGGCGCTACGGGACCTCCAGGCCCTCGTCCTCCCGGGCCCACCGCTTCAGCTCGGCCACGGCCTCGTCGCGCTCCATCGGCCCGCGGTCGAGGCGGATCTCCTTGAGGTGCCGCCAGGCACGACCGACCACCGGACCGGGCGGGAGGTCGAGGAGCTGCATGATCTCGTTGCCGTCGAGGTCGGGGCGGACCTTCGCCAGGTCCTCCTCCTCGGCGATGCGCGCGATCCGCGCTTCCAGGTCGTCGTAGGCGCGCTGCAGCGCGGCCGCCTTGCGCCGGTTGCGCGTGGTGCAGTCGGCCCGCACGAGCTTGTGCAACCGCTGCAGCAGGTGACCGGCGTCGTTGACGTAGCGCCGCACCGCGGAGTCGGTCCACTGCCCGTCGCCGTAACCGTGGAACCGCAGGTGCAGGTACACCAGATCGGACACCTCGTTGACGACGTCCTTCGAGTAGCGCAGGGCGCGCAGCCGCTTGCGGGCCATCTTCGCGCCGACGACCTCGTGGTGGTGGAAGCTCACCCCGCCGCCGGACTCGAACCGCCGGGTGGCCGGCTTGCCGATGTCGTGCAGCAGCGCGGCCAGGCGCAGCACGAGGTCCGGCGGCCCGCCGGGATCGGCGGCGCGTTCCAGGTCGACGGCCTGCTCGAGCACCTTCAGCGAGTGCCCGTAGACGTCCTTGTGCTGGTGGTGCTCGTCGATGGTCAGCCGCATGCCGGGCACCTCGGGCAGCACGTGCTCGGCCAGGCCGGTGTCGACGAGCATCTCCACACCGCGCCGCGGGTGCTCCCCGCAGACGAGCTTGGACAGTTCCACCTGCACGCGCTCCGCGGTGATCCGCGCGATCTCGCCGGACATCTCGTGCAGCGCGGTCAGCACGCGCTCGGCCGGCCGCAGGCCGAGCTGGGAGACGAACCGGACGGCGCGCAGCATCCGCAGCGGATCGTCGGCGAAGGACTCCTCCGGGGTGGCCGGGGTGTCCAACCGGTTGGCGGTGAGGTCGGCCATGCCCCCGTGCGGATCCACGAAGGTCCGGTCGATCACGTCGACGGCCATGGCGTTGACGGCGAAATCCCGCCGCAGCAGGTCGCCCTCGATGCTGTCGCCGAACGCGACCTGCGGGTTCCGGCCGACGCGGTCGTACTGGTCCGCCCGGAACGTGGTGATCTCCACGGTGGTGCCGCGCTTGTGCGCGCCGAGCGTGCCGAACTCGACGCCGGTGTCCCAGATGGTCTCGGCCCAGCCGGTCAGCAGCTCGCGCATCCGCTCGGGGCGGGCGTCGGTGGTGAAGTCCAGGTCGGTGCCGAGACGTCCGAGCAGCGCGTCGCGCACGCTGCCGCCCACCAGGTACAGCTGGTGGCCCGCGGCCGCGAAGAGCTCGCCGAGCTCGCCCGCCAGCGGCGCCGCGCGCAGCATGTCGTCCACGGCCTGCTCCCGGGAGCGGCTGTTCACCGGCGGTGCGCCTGCGGTCGAGGTGGCGTCGTACTCCGAACTGGACACGGCTCTCCAGGGTACTGGGCGGCTCC
Source organism: Salinifilum aidingensis (assembly GCF_054782015.1). NCBI lineage: Bacteria > Bacillati > Actinomycetota > Actinomycetes > Pseudonocardiales > Pseudonocardiaceae > Salinifilum > Salinifilum aidingensis. The sequence continues at coordinate 101,604 of NZ_BAAGTH010000003.1, forward strand.
TCGGACCCCGTGGCGTGTCGGCCCGCCGGAACGCCGACCAGTTGAGTGAACGGCCTAGTATCGGCGGCATGCCCCCGTCGCCCGGCCGCTCCGGCGGTAGCCAACCGGGGCGTCGGAACCGACGCCGCCGGCGTCGGCTGCGGACGTTCGAGGAAACATCGGCGGGTGGGCTGGTGATCGCCGGCGGCGAGGGGATGGCTGCGATCATCGGGCGGCTGGATCGGAAGGGGCGACTGCTGTGGTCGCTGCCCAAGGGCCACATCGAGGCCGGTGAGACCCCGGAGCAGGCGGCGGCGCGGGAAGTCGCCGAGGAGACGGGCATCACCGGCAGCGTGGTGGCTCCGATCGGCACGATCGACTACTGGTTCGTGGCGGGCAACCGGCGCGTGCACAAGACCGTGCACCACTTCCTGCTGGAAGCGGTGGGCGGCGAGCTGTCCGACGAGGATGTGGAGGTCACCGAGGTGGCGTGGGTGCCGCTGGGCGAGCTCGACGAGGTCCTGGCCTACACCGACGAGCGGCGGCTCGTGCGGCGGGCCCTGGACCGCGACGAGCACCGCGGCGCGCGCGGCCCCCGGACGTCCGGCCCGCGGGGACCGGTGGGCGGTTTTCGCATCGAACCGGCACGAGGTAGTGGAACGGAGCCGGGGTGAGGTTTCTACTGGCCGCGCTGGTCGCCGCGCTCGTGTTCGCGCTGCTGCCGGCTGTCCCGGCGCCCCGCGCGCACGCGCAGGCCCAGCAGCTCACCCGATTCGAGGTGACCGGGGTCGCTCCGAACGTGGTGACCGAGCGCGCTCCGGGCGAACTGGTCGTCAGCGGGCGGCTCACCAACACCAGCGACCACGTCATCGACGACGTCGAGGCCCGCGTCCAGCGCGGCGAGGCCCCGACCACCGAGCCCGGGGTCCAGCAGGCCCTCCGCGGCGAGGCGAACATCACCACCGACCCGCAGTTCACCCCGGTCGTCGACCGGATCCGCCCGGGTGAGCAGGTGCCGGTGGAGATCCGCATCCCCTTCTCCGGCCCCGACTCGCTGGACATCACCGAACCGGGCACGTACCCGCTGCTGGTCAACGTCAACGGCCAGCCCGAGTCGAGCTCGCGGGCCCGCATCGCCGAGGCGAACTTCCTGCTGCCGGTGCAGGCCCCGCCCGGCGGCACCCCGCAACCGCCGCCAGCACCGACCCCCACCTCGCTGCTCGTGCCGCTGGTCGACTACCCGCGGATGGAGCGCTCCACCTCCCCGGGCAACCGCGCGATCCTCACCGACGACCGGCTGGCGGGCGAGCTCTCCCCCGGCGGGCGGCTCTACGAGCTGGTGCAGGCCGTCAACGAGCGCGTCAACAACGGATCACCGCTGGGCAGCGCGCTGTGCTTCGCCATCGACCCGGACCTGCTGGCCACCGCCAAGGCGATGAGCCGCTCCGAGGGGTACCTGGTGCGCACCTCCAACGGCGGCACCGAACCCGGCATCGGCGGCGAGGCGGCCGGGCTGTGGCTGAGCAAGCTGCGCGAAGCCGTCGACGGGCGCTGCGTGCTCGCGCTGCCCTACGCCGACGCCGACCTGGTCGCGCTCAGCAGGGCGGGGCTGCCCGACGTGACCAGGGGAGCGGTGGACGGCAGCCGGGTCGTCGGCCGCATCCTCAACGAGGGCGGCAACGCCACGGTGGACCCGCGCCCCGCCACCTGGCCGATCTCCGGTGCGCTCGACCAGCGCACCGCAGCGGACCTCCCCCGCACGGAGACGGCCCTGCTCGACACCCGCTCGCTGGACGTGCCCGCGGGCACGCTGGCACCGGCCAGGATCCGGGGCACCGACCTGACCGCCCAACCGCTCGACCCGCTGCTGAGCAGCGCGCTCAACCCGCTCCGCGGCACGCCGCGGCAGTCCTCGGCGAAGTCCCCGCCGACGGAGGAGTCGGCCACCGCGCAGGACGCGCTCGGCTCGCTGCTGTTCCGCTCCACCCTCGGCTCGCTGCCCGACTCGACCTCCGTGCTCGCCCCACCGCGCCGGTGGAACATCAACGGCGAGCAGCTGCGCGGCCTGCTCGACGGGATGCGCGCGCTCACCGACGCCGGCTACGTCGAACCCACCGCGCTGCCGCACCCCGGCGGCCGCCTGCCCGAAGCGGAGCTGACCTACCCGGACACCGCGGCGAGCGCCGAGATCCCGCAGCCGGTGCTGCGCACGCTGGCGCGCGCCAACTACGCGGTCGGCGACCTGTACCGGTCCTCCTCGGAGGAGCAGGCACGCCACGTCGACCCGGCCCAAGTCACCACTCCGCTGCGCAACGGCCTGCTGCGCGGCGTGTCGAGCGCGTGGCGCGGCGACCCGACGGGGGCGCGCCGCTGGACCGGCCTCGGGCGAGCGGCGGTGCGCAACACCCTCTCGCACGTCTACATCGAGGAGTTCCAGGGCAAGATCGCACTGGCCTCCTCCAACAGCGCCATCCCGTTGACGGTGGTCAACGACCTGCCGGTTACGGTCAGCCTGCGGTTGCGCGTCGGTCCGACGCCCGGCGTGGAGGTGTCGGACCTGGGGACGCTGCGCATCCCCGCGCACAGCAGGCGGCAGTTCTGGCCCGAGGTCTCGGTGCACCGCGTCGGCGAGTTCAACCTCGACGTCGCGGCCGTGACCGAGGGCGGCACGCCCCTCGGGCGCCCGAAGCGGTTGCAGGTCGACTCCAGCGCCTACGGCCCGCTGATCCCGGCGATCACGATCACCGCGGGCGGTCTGCTCGTCGTGCTGTCCGCGATGCGCATCGTGCGGCGCATGCGCGCCGGACGCGGGGGGACGCCGGACGAAACGCCCACCACCGAGTTTCCGCCCGGTGACGCCACCGCGGACGGCGATCGAACCGGGAACTGAGATCCTGGCGCGGTCATCCTCCGGTGCTCCGGCACCCCGCGCGACCCCGCGGCAGCGGGTCGCGCGGTGACCGTTGAGGAAGGGACGCGAGGAGTGCGAGAGAACGGACAGCGGCCCGCGAGGCCGACCCCGGCCGGGACGCGGCGGATGCCTCCCGCCACCGGGAACGGGGCGGCACCGGCACCCGGGACCGAGCAGCACCCGTCCGGCGCACCCACCGCGTCCACGCGTCCACCGGGCGCGTCCGACCCCGAGAGCACCCGCCCGAACGCGCAGGCGGCCCGGGGGTGGCACGCCGCTCCGACCGAGCCGATCCCGACCGTGCCCCCGGAACCGGGCATCGACCAGGCCACCGAGCACGTCTCGGACCGGACGCAGGTCATCCACCCCGTCCCCGGCGGCGCGGAGGAGTCCGGCCGCGGCGGAAGGTCGCTGCTGCGCGCCACGGGCTCGATGGCCGTGGCCACGCTGTTCAGCCGCCTCACGGGATTCCTGTGGAAGGTGATGCTGGCCTGGGCGATCGGCTACGGCGTGGTCAACGACTCGTTCATGGTCGCCAACAACCTGCCGAACAGCATCTTCGAGCTGCTCCTCGGCGGGGTGCTGACCAGCGTGATCGTGCCCGTGCTGGTGCGCGCGCAGAAGTCCGATCCCGACGGGGGCGAGGGGTACATCCAGCGCCTGCTGACGCTGTCGGTGGTGGTGCTCGGCGTCGGCACCGCGCTGTCCCTGGTCGGCGCCTCGTGGCTGGTCGCCCGCTACGCGGCCGACGAGGGCTCGGGAAATCCGGAGCTGGCGACGGCGTTCGCCTACCTGCTGCTGCCGCAGATCTTCTTCTACGGGATCAGCGCGCTCATCGGCGCGATCCTGCAGTCGAAGGAGAAGTTCGCCGTGCCCGCCTGGGCGCCGGTGATGAACAACCTCGTCGTCATCGCCACGCTCGGCGCGTACTGGCTCATCCCCGGCCGGTTGACCTTCGACCCGGTGGAGATGGGTGACGCGCACCTGCTCACCCTGGGCATCGGCGTCACGTTCGGCGTGCTGACGCAGGCCGCGATCCAGCTGCCCGCGCTGCGCAGGGCGGGGATCCGGCTGCGGTGGCGCTGGGGCTGGGACTCGCGCCTGACCGAGTTCGGCGGCCTGGCCGCGTGGATGGTCGGCTACGTCGCGGTCAGCCAGCTGGGGCTGATGGCGATGAGCAAGGCCGGCACCGAGGCCGGGGCCTGGTCGATGTACCAGTACGTCTGGATGCTGCTGCAGCTGCCCTACGGCGTGCTGGGCTTCTCCGTGATGACCGCGATCCTGCCGCGGATGAGCGCCGCAGCGGCCGACGGCGACCACCAGCGCGTCATCGACGACCTCTCGCTCGGCAACCGGCTGTCCACGGTGAGCCTGCTGCCCGTCAGCGCGGTCATGGCCGCTGTGGGGCCGCCGCTGGGGCTGGCGCTGTTCTCCCTCGGCCGCAGCGCCGGGGACGCGGGCACCGTCGGCACGGCGCTGGCGGTGAGCGCGTTCGGCGTGCTGCCCTACGCGCTGACGATGCTGCAGATGCGCGTGTTCTACACCCTCAAGGACGCGCGCACGCCCACGCTGATCATGGTGCTGATGACGGCGTTCAAGATCCCCGCGTCGATGTGGGCGGGAACGCTGGGCAGCACCGAGGACGTGCTGTACGCGCTGTCGATCATCAACTCGGCGAGCTTCCTCGTCGGCTGGATCATCGGCGAGCTCTGGCTGCGGCACCGGCTCGGCCCCCTCGGCACGGGGCGGTTCGCCGTCACGCTGGGCAAGACGCTGCTGGCCTCCGCGGTCGGGGGTGCGGTGGCGTGGCTGGTGACGCTGGCGATCGGTGCGGCCGTCCCCGGCGAGGCCGGCGGCGGCACGGGCTGGCTGCAGCTGGTGTTCGGCGGCCTCGCCGGGCTCGCCGTCGCGTTCGGCGGCATGGCGCTGCTGCGCGTGCGCGAGATGAACCCCGCGATCGGGCGGCTCGCCGGTCTGCTGCGTCGTCGCTGACACACGCGTCACGTACCCTCGTCGTGGAAGTCTCCTTCCGTGGGGGAGTAGTCAGGGGCGCCTCCAGCCCCCGAGAGCGGACCGGAAGGAGCGGGAGAGGGAAGGTGACCAGCGAACAGACCGAGCAGATGACGCCGGAGGACGACGGGGACGCCGGCGGGAGCGGGGTGAACCTCACTCCCGGGACGGTGCTCGACCACGGCCGGTACCGGCTGCTCGCCCAGGTCGGCGCGGACACGCGCTGCAACGCCCAGCTGTGGCGGGCGAAGGACGGCGTCCTCGGCCGGGACGTGGCGCTGACGGTCCTCGTCGGCGACCGCTCCGACACGGACGCGGCGGCCGGCGCGCGCCGGACCCTGGAACGCGCCATGCACGCGAGCACCTTCAACCACCTCGGCGTGGCCCGCGTGCTCGACGTGGTCGCACCGTCCCCCGGCGATCCCGACGGCGTGCTCGGCATCGTCATCGCCGAGTGGACCCACGGGACCGACCTCGTGGAACTCGTCGAGAACGGCCCGCTGGCTCCGGGCACGGCGGCGCGGCTGCTGCAACCGCTGGCCGCGGCCGTGGAGGCCGGCCACCACGCGGGGCTCGTCCTCGGCGTGGACCACCCGCAGCGCATCCGGGTCACCCCGGAGGGCGAGGTGCGGATGGCCTTCCCCGGCCCGCTGGCGCACGCGACGTCGAACGAGGACGTCGCCGGGCTCGGCGCGGTGCTGTACCTGATGCTGACGGCGCGCTGGCCCCTGGCCGGTGCCCCCGGTGGCCTCAGCTCCGCCCCGCTCGGCCAGGACGGCGGCGTCGTGCCGCCGCGCACGCTGCGCCCGACCGTCCCCATGGAACTGTCCACAGTGGCTTCCCGGGCGCTCGGCCCGGCGGACAACTCCGGCACCACCGGCGGAGTGCGCACCGGCGCGGCCGTGCTGCGCGTGCTGGAGCAGCACGCCACCGACGAGCACTCCGCGGCCGTCGCCAACGCCGGCGCGTCGAGCACCGCGGTGTGGAGCACCGACGACCCCAAACCCGACCGGGCGAAGCGCAAGAAGCTCGTGCTCAGCGTGAGCGTGCTCGGCGTCGCCACGCTGCTGGTGGTCGGCTGGATCGCGGCCAGCCTCATCGGCGTGTTCACCGACCCGGTCAACCCCGGCGACAGCCAGGTCATCGACGAGTCCGGCAACGCGAACGACGGCACCTCCACGCAACCCCCGCCACCGGCGGAACCGCTCGCGGTCAGCCAGGGCACCGCGTACAACGACAACGGCGAACCCGATGCGCCGCACCGGATCCCGAACCTCTACGACGGCGACCCGAGCACCGCGTGGAAGACCTTCGACTACTTCCAGCAGCTCGGCCCGGGCGGGATCAGCAACGGCACCGGTGCGGTGCTCACCCTCGACCGGCCCGCCGTGCTGGGCGAGGTCACCATCAACTCCCCCAGCGGGGGCGCGCAGGTCGAGATCCGCACGGTCGACGGCGAACCCGCCCTGGACGGCGGTCGGGTGCTCGGCTCGGCGACGCTGCAGGACGGGCGGACGACGATCCCGATCGAGGCGGCCCAGCCCACCGACCGCGTGCTCGTGGTGCTGACCAAGCTCGCCGAGTCCGGCGGGAACTACAGCGCGGAGATCGGCGAGATCGAGGTGACCGGTTCCGCGGGCTGAACCGCCCAGGTGAGCAGGCACGATCGAGGTTGCGGAACACGGGGGATCATTCTCCGTCGCGTGAACAGTACAGTGCGAGATCGTGTCTGTGCCTGTCAGTTCGGATGCCGATCTTCTCGCGGCGCACCTCGGCGGAGATCCGCACGCGTTCTCCGAGCTGTTCCGCCGGCATCGCGACCGGCTGTGGGCCGTGGCGCTGCGCACGATGCGCGACCCCGAGGAAGCCGCCGACGCGCTGCAGGACGCGATGCTGTCGGCCTTCCGCAACGCCGCATCGTTCCGCTCCGAATCCCAGGTCACCACGTGGCTGCACCGCATCGTGGTGAACGCCTGCGTCGACCGCATGCGGCGCCGCCGCGCACGCCCCAGCGTCCCCCTCGCCGAAACCGGACCGGGCGAGCCCGCCGTGCAACGAGATGATTTCGCCGTCCAGGACACGCGGATGGAGGTGCGCGACGCGCTGGCCAGCTTGCCGGAGGATCAACGGGCCCCCATCGTCCTGGTGGACGTCGAGGGCTGCTCGGTGGCCGAAGCGGCCGCGATGCTGGGCGTCGCCTCCGGCACGGTGAAGAGCCGCTGCGCGCGGGGACGGCTGCGCATGGCGAAACTTCTCGGGCATCTGCGGAACCCGAGCGCGCACCCGGACGTCCCAGGTCCCGCGGGTGCTCCGGCACGAGCGGAGTCGAAGCAGCAAGGGGAGGGGCGATGAGCGGTCACGACCGGCGCGGATCCGCGCCGCAGGACCCGTCGTGGTCCCCGGAGTCGCTGGCCGACCTGCACGCCGGGGCGCTCGACGAGGACGCGGCGCAGCAGCTGCGGCAGCAGGTCTCCGCGGACCCGGCGGCCCGGGAGGTGCTCGCCGCGCTGCGGACCACCACAGAGCAGCTCGGCGAGCTCGGCGCCGAACCCGTCCCGGAGGCGGTCGCCTCGCGCATCGACGGGGCGCTGCGCGAGGCCGCGCACGAGCGGCACGCCCCGCAGCCGACGGCCCGGCCGGCGGGGCAGCAGCCCGGACCGCGCCTACCGCACGGCCCCGCAGCCCCCGCCGCGGAGCGGCCCACCGCGGACGGCGCCCCGGCGGGCGGGACGGCTGCGCGGCCGGCCCCCGCGGTCGACCTCTCCGCGCGCAGACGTCGCCGCGTCCGCTCCGCCTGGGCGGTGGCGGCGGTCGCCGCCGCGGCCTCGGTGGCCGCGGTCCTCGTCCTCGTGCTCTCGCCCTGGCCGAGGACGCAGCAGCAGGCCCAACAACCCCCATCGACCCAGCAGCCCCCTCCGGGGCAGCAACCGCAGACCGGTCTGCCCCCCGCACCCGGTGATTCCGCCCCCCTCGCGCTCACCGGTCCCGAGGTCGACCTCACCGGCGAGCAGTTCACCCGGGTGATGCGCGCGCAGAACTACGACGGGCTGCGCGAGGAGCGGCAGTGGCCGGGCTGCCTGCGGGCCAACGGCACCGGCGGCGAGCAACCGCTCGGCGCGCACGCCATCACCCTCGACGGGAAGCCGGCCCAGCTGTTCGTGCTCTCCACCGGGGAGATCGGCCGGTTCCACCTGCTCGCCGTCGGCCCGGACTGCGGGCCGGACGACCCCGCCACGATCTCCGAGGCCACCTACGGCGGATGACGGCCGCGCATCGCACTCGTGTGTGAACCGCCGCCGCCAGTACGGTGGTCGAAGCAGGCGGGGAGCGGGCGCGGTGCAGCGGCGCGCATCCGCTCCGGTGCCCCGGATCCGGCGGAAACAGCTGCGCAACGGCACCGGAACCGGCGCGGTGTGCGGTGCCGCACCCCTCGGTGGTGCGCGGGAACACGCCACGCCCCGCCCGTGTTGTGCCGAGTAGGCTCGCGCGCGGGAAGCGGGCGAGCACGCGACGACGGAAGGGGCGCGGTGACTGGCGACGTGCGCAACGTGATCATCGTCGGCTCGGGACCGGCCGGCTACACCGCAGCGGTGTACGCCGCGCGGGCCGAGCTCGAACCGTTGGTCTTCGAGGGAACCCAGTTCGGCGGCGAACTGATGAACACCACCGAGGTGGAGAACTACCCGGGCTTCACCGACGGCGTCATGGGCCCGGACCTGATGCAGCAGATGCGGTCCCAGTCCGAGCGGTTCGGCGCGGAGCTGCGCGCCGAGGACGTCGAGGAGCTGGACCTCGGTGCGGACGTCAAGACCGTGCGGGCCAACGGCCGGACGTACCAGGCGCGCGCGGTGGTCCTGTCCATGGGCGCGGCCCCGCGCTACCTGGGCATCCCCGGTGAGGAACGGCTGCTCGGCCGCGGCGTGTCCTCCTGCGCCACCTGCGACGGGTTCTTCTTCCGGGACCAGGACATCGCCGTCGTCGGCGGCGGCGACTCCGCGATGGAGGAGGCCACCTTCCTGACCCGCTTCGCCCGGTCGGTGACGATCATCCACCGGCGGGAGGAGTTCCGCGCCTCCAAGATCATGCTGGAGCGCGCCCGCAGCAACGAGAAGATCAAGTGGCTGACCAGCACCGCGCCGACCGAGGTGCTGGGGGAGGGCACGGTCAGCGGACTGCGGCTGCGCGACACCGCCACCGGCCAGGAGTCGGAGCTGGACGTGACCGGCATGTTCCTGGCCATCGGGCACGACCCGCGCAGCGGACTGGTCCGGGGCCAGCTGGCCACCGACGAGGAGGGCTACCTGCAGGTGGACACGCCCTCCACGCGCACCGAGATCCCCGGTGTGTTCGCCGCGGGCGACCTGGTCGACCGCACCTACCGGCAAGCCGTGACGGCCGCCGGGACCGGCTGCTCCGCGGCCATCGACGCCGAGCGGTGGCTCGCCGAGCAGGAGTCCGTGTCGCAGGCCGAGAAGGCCGCCGAGCTCGTCGGCGGCGGCTACGGCCCGGACGTGAACTGACCGCCCCCCGTCCCCACTGATCGAGCAAGGGAGTAGACATGGCCGGCAACACCGTGACCGTGGACGCCGACAGCTTCAAGTCCGTCGTTCTGAACAGCGACAAGCCGGTGCTCGTGGACTTCTGGGCCACCTGGTGCGGACCGTGCAAGATGGTCGCCCCGGTGCTCGAGGAGATCGCCGACGAGTACCCGGAGCAGATCACCATCGCCAAGCTGGACATCGACCAGAACCCGACCCTGCAGCGGGACTACCAGGTGATGTCCGTTCCGACGATGCTGCTGTTCAACCAGGGCGAGCCCGTCAAGCAGATCGTCGGCGCCAAGCCGAAGGCCGCGATGCTCGAGGAGCTCTCCGAGTACCTGTGACCGCGAGCCCCGCGGGACCCCGCGGAGGGGTGTGAGTTCGCACTCCTCCCGCGTGCAACCGAATAACGCGGCCCCGCCGTCCTGTCGATGAACACAGCGACGGCGGGGCCGCGTTTTTGCTCAGCTGAATCGACGCACCTCCGCGGAAGCGGACCCCGCCGCCGCGGTGTCGATCTCGGCCCGCAACGCCGGTGCCGGACGAGCAAGGCACAATGACTGCCCAGATAGGTGGAATCGGCGTTGTGCCACCCGTTGCCCGGACGAGCACCACGCGAACGGGGAGAGGCACGATCATCCATTCGCGCCGATGCACTCATCGGCGCCGGACACGAGCGAGGAGTGCATGCAGCTGCTCCGCCGCGGTGACGTCGGCCCGGGCGTCACCGAGATCAGAAACACGCTGGCCACGCTGGGACTCCTGCCCGCCCAGGACGGGCGCGGTGCCACCGTGTTCGACGAGGCGGTGGAGCACGCGGTGCGGATCTTCCAGCAGCAGCGCGGTCTGATCACCGACGGCGTCGTCGGCCCCGCGACCTACCGGGCGCTGACCGACGCGCGCTGGCAGCTCGGCGACCGCTCGCTGACCTTCCTCGTGAGCAAGCCCATGAGCGGCGACGACGTGTTCACCCTCCAGGAACGGCTGCTCGAACTGGGCTACGACGCGGGGCGTCCCGACGGGATCTTCGGGCGCGAAACCGACCAGGCCCTGCGCAGCTTCCAGCGCGACTACGGCCTGAACGCGGACGGCATCTGCGGCCCGAGCACGCTGCGCGCGCTGAAGCAGCTCGCCCCGAAGGTGCGCGGCGGCCGGCCCGTGTACCTGCGCGAGCAGGAGAAGGTGCGCCGCTCCGGCCCGCGGCTGAGCGGCAAGCGCATCGTCATCGACCCCGGGCACGGCGGGCCCGAGCGCGGCGCCCAGTGGGGCTCGGTCAGCGAGGCGGACCTGACCTGGGACCTCGCGCGCCGCCTCGAGGGCCGGATGATCGCCACCGGCATGGAAGCGCTCATCACGCGCGGCCCGCACGGCTGCCCGCCCGACGCCGACCGCGCGCGGTTCGCCAACGAGGCGGGCGCGGACATGTTCCTGTCGCTGCACATCGACGCGAACCGCTCGGCGCTGGCGCAGGGCGTGGCCGGGTTCCACTTCGGCACGGGCAACGGCACCACCTCCACCGTCGGGGAGGCGCTGGCCGGGTTCCTGCAGCGCGAGCTCGTCGCCCGCACCGGCATGACCGACTGCAAGACCCACCCGAAGACGTGGGACGTGCTGCGCCTGACCCGGATGCCCGCGGTGCGCATGGAGATCGGCTACCTGAGCAACGCCCAGGACCGGTACCGGCTGCTCGACCCCGGCTTCCGCGACGTGGTCGCCGAGGGGCTGCTCGTGGCGATCAAGCGGCTGTACCTGCTGGGGCAGAACGACCAGCCGACCGGCACGTTCACCTTCGACGACCTGCTGCGCTACGAGTACGCCCGCGCCGAGGGCGCCTGACCCGGAGTTCCGGCCGCGGGCCCGTGCGGGCGGCTCAGCGGCACGTGGACGGCTCCGCGTGCGGCCGGGCGGTGGAGACCGTCATCGTGGCGGTGAGGTTCTGCAGCGCCGCGTCCACGTCCGCCTTCCACGTCGGCTCCTCCGGCAGCTCCATCCGCATCCGCGGCCACTGCTCGTGTGCCCGCACCGTGTGGAACCCGACCCGCTGCAGGAAGTCCGCGGGGATCACGCACGAGCGCTCGCCCGCGGCGTCCGCGAAGGCCTCCACCGCGCGCACCCCCCGGCGGCTCAGCTCGCGCGCGACGTTGCGCACCAGCAGCGTCCCGAGGCCGAGGCGCCGCCGCTCCGGCACCACGTGCAGCGCGGTCAGCAGCACCGCGTCCGCGCTGACCGGCGCCGTGGGGAAGGTCCCCGCCGCCGGCACCCGCGCCGGGGGCGCGTAGAAGGCGTAGCCGGCAGGGGTGTCGCCGAGGAGCAGCTGGTGGCCGCAGACGCCCCAGTCCAGCAGCACACCGGAGACCCACGCCTCCTTCTCCAGTTCGGTCGCGCCGAACTCCTCGGCCTGCTGACCGGTGCTGCCGAGCTCCCAGAACACGCAACGACGGCACCGCGGCGGCAGCTGGTCGAGGTTGTCCAGCGTGACCTCGACAACACGTCGGGACACCGAACCTCCCAGGGATGGCGATGCGGGCGATCGCCGGCACGAACCGCGCAGGGCACAGCATACGATGTGGCTTTCACCACGGGAAAGTCGCGCGCAGTGCCCACCGGCCCCGATGGAGTGAGACGGTGCGGGCGCACGCACGGCCGCGCGGGCGGGCGCCGGCGGACGGGCGCACCATGGCTCCGTGTCGCACCGGGACACCGCGCTCGACCTGCGGGGGAGCGGTCGCGCAGCCGGGGCGCCGGGTGCGCGAGGCCCGGGCGCACCAGGAGCCGTGCCGCGCGCCGGCCCGTGTCGCAGCTCGACCCGTGTCGCAGCTCGACCCGTGTCACACCTGAACCCGTGTCACACCTGAACAAGGTGCAGCGATAGGAAGACTAGAATCACGCCACCACCGCCGCCGGTAGCATACCGAGCACGGCGCACACATCGGATCGGAGCGGGACATGTCTGATCAGGAAAGTCAGCCGGAGGGCACACCGGACAAAGACTCCCCGGCCCGCAACCTCGACGCGCACCGCGCGCTGTACGCGCAGCGAGCGACCGGGATGACCGCCTCCGAGGTGCGCGCGCTGTTCGCCGTGGCCAACCGCCCCGAGGTGGTGTCGCTGGCCGGGGGGATGCCGAACCTCGCGGACCTCCCGCTGGACTCCCTTTCCGCCGAGATCGGCGATCTCGTGGCCCGCGAGGGCCAGAGCGCCCTGCAGTACGGCTCCGCGCACGGTGTTCCCGAGCTGCGCGAGCAGATCTGCGAGGTCATGTCCCTGGAGGGCATCGAGGCGCACGCGGACGACGTGATGGTGACCGTCGGTTCGCAGATGGCGCTGGACATGGTCACGCGGATCTTCTGCGACCCGGGCGACGTGGTCCTGGCCGAAGGCCCCTCGTACGTCGGCGCGCTGAGCTCCTTCTCCGCCTACCAGGCCGAGGTCGCCCACGTGCCCATGGACGACGAGGGCCTGCGGCCCGACCTGCTCGAGCAGACGATCGACGAGCTGCGCTCCGCGGGCAAGCGGATCAAGCTGCTCTACACCATCCCGAACTTCCACAACCCGGGCGGCGTGACGCTGGCCGATCACCGGCGGGCCGAGGTCCTCGAGATCTGCTCGCGCAACGGCATCCTCGTGCTCGAGGACAACCCCTACGGCCTGCTCGGTTTCGACGGGCAGACGCACCCGGCGCTGCGCAGCCTGGACCCGGACAACGTGGTCTACCTCGGCTCGTTCTCGAAGGTCCTCGCCTCGGGCCTGCGGGTCGGCTGGGTGCTCGCGCCGCCGGCGGTGCGCGAGAAGCTCGTGCTCGCGGCGGAGTCGGCCACGCTGTGCCCGCCGACGCTGAACCAGATGATCGTGTCGCGGTACCTGAGCACGCACGACTGGAAGGGGCAGATCAAGGCCTTCCAGGAGCAGTACCGCCAGCGGCGCGATGCCATGCTCTCCGCGCTGGAGCAGCACATGCCCCGGGGCACGACGTGGACCGTGCCGGAAGGCGGCTTCTTCGTCTGGTGCACCGCCCCGGAGGGCGTGAACACCAAGGAGATGCTGCCCCGCGCGATCAACGAGCGCGTGGCCTACACCTCCGGAACGGGTTTCTACACCGACGGGAGCGGCGGCCAGCAGATGCGGCTGGCGTTCTGCTACCCGACTCCCGAGCGGATCCGCGAAGGAGTGCGGCGGTTGGCGCACACGATCTCCGAGGAGCTCGATCTGGTGCGCACGTTCGGAACCTCGGCGCAGGGTGGTCCGCGGCGCGGCCCCCAGGCGCCCTCCCCGGACACCGCGTAGTGCGAACGCCCGCCACAGCACGAAATCCACTGTGCACCGTTGTCCGTGCACAGTGGATTTTTATGTCCCTTGCAGACGGGCAACACCGACCGAGACGAGGAGAATCACGTGTCCGAACGCTGGGTGTCCGTACTGGCCGGTGGTCTGTCCCACGAGCGGGACGTCTCACTGCGCTCCGGGCGGCGCCTGTCCGCGGCGCTGCGTTCGGTCGGCATGACCGTGTCCGAGTGGGACGCCGATGACCAGCTGCTCCCCCGCCTGCGGCAGGAGCGCCCCGACGCGGTGATCATCGCGCTGCACGGGGGAGAGGGCGAGAACGGATCCGTGCAGACCGTCCTCGACCTGCTCGGCATCCCGTACGTGGGCACAGCCCCGCAGGCGTGCCGCCGCGCCTGGGACAAGCCCACCGCGAAGGCCGAACTCGCCCGCGCGGGGCTGACGACGCCCGCGTGGGCCGTGCTGCCGCATTCCACCTTCCGCGAGCTGGGCGCGCAGGACGTGCTCGACGCGCTCGTCGCGAAACTCGGCCTACCGCTCATGCTCAAGCCCGACAAGGGCGGTTCCGCCCTGGGGGCCCAGGTGGTGCGCGAAGCCGCCGACCTGCCTGCGGCGATGATGTCGGCACTGTCGTACGGCGATGCCGTGCTCGTGGAGCAGCTCATCACCGGCACCGAAATCGCCGTGACCGTCCTCGACGGACCGGAGGGGCCGCAGGCACTCCCCCCGGTGGGCATCGAACCGGCCTCCGGGGTGTACGACTACACGGCGCGCTACACCGCCGGTCTGACCGAGTACAGCACGCCGGCGCAGCTGCCCGATCCGGCGGCGGAAGCGGCCGGGGAACTCGCCACAGCAGCGCACCGCCTGCTCGGACTCCGGGACATCTCGCGGACCGACATGATCGTGGATGCGACCGGCACGCCGCACTTCCTCGAGGTGAACGTCTCCCCGGGGCTGACCGAAACCTCGCTCACGCCGATGGCGGTGGAGTCCGCCGAGCGCTCGCTCGGGGAGGTCTTCAGCACGAGCATCGAACGGGCCATCGCGCGCTCCGGAAGCGCTCTGCACCAGGCTTGAGAGGACCCAGCCCGTTCCGCTCACCGGTGCGGAACGTCACGCTCGCCCCGGCGAGCGCCGAGGAGCAACGGCCTCATGAGGACGGCCCGGCGGAAGCGCCGGGCCGTTCTTGATGGAGGAGGGGTGATGACTTCTCGGTATCGCGGTTTCACGTGAAACCACGGCACCTTCCACGGGGGACACCCCGCTGCCCACGCAGCACCGCCGGGGCTGTCCTCGCGAGGCGACGCCGGAGAACCCGCGGCGGGGCACTCCGGATGCGTGGCGAGGAAGGGGCTGCGCCGCTCGCCTGGCGGACCGGTGCGGCCGAGCACGGCCGCCGAGCCGGCGCAGTCACCCGGGGGCGTTCTCGCGAGCAAAGATCGTCACCGTGACGAAATAGGGTGGCACCCTCAAGTCGATCAATTTTCATCACGCTGACCTTCGAGGAGGGTCAAGATCCGGCTGAGGTCATCGCTCGAGCCGAACTCGACGACGATGCGGCCCTTCCGCTTGCCCCGCTCCACCTTCACGCGCGTGTCGAGACGGTCCGAGAGGCGGGTGGCGAGAGCATCGAACTCGGCATCGGGCTCCGCCTTCTTCGGCGCCTTCTGCTCCTTCTCCGAGTTCTCGCGCTTGGCGAGGGTGACCGCTTCTTCGGCACCTCGCACGGACAACCCCTCGGCGATGATCCGCGTGGCGAGCTCTTCCTGGGCCTCGGGGTCTTCCAGCGTCAGAAGGGCACGCGCATGCCCGGCGGAGAGCACACCGGCGGCCACCCGGCGCTGGACCGCCACGGGCAACCGCAGCAGGCGGATCGTGTTCGTGATGACCGGGCGGCTCCGCCCGATGCGTTCGGCCAGCTCGTCGTGTGTCACATCGAACTCGTTCAGGAGCTGCTGATAGGCCGAAGCCTCTTCCAACGGATTGAGCTGCACCCGGTGGATGTTCTCCAGCAGCGCGTCCCGCAGCAGAGCGTCGTCCTGCGTAGTGCGCACGATCGCCGGGAGGGTACCGACGCCTGCCTGCTGGCCGGCACGCCAGCGTCGTTCCCCCATGATGAGCTCGTAGCTGCCATCGCCGCGATCCCGCACGACGATCGGCTGGAGCAGCCCGAACTCGCGGATCGAGTGCTCCAGTTCAGCCAACGCGTCCTCGTCGAAGACCTGCCGCGGCTGCCGCGGATTCGGAGTGATCGCCTCGATCGGCACTTCGCGGTAGACCGCACCGGCGGGCTCGGCCGGTGCGGTTTCACGTGAAACATCGGCCTGTTCGGCCGGAGCCGGGGGAGTGGTGGCAACAGCGGCACCACCGGCACTGCTCGAGGCGGCCGTCTCCTCGGTCGTCGACTCCGGGTCTTCTTCCGGTGCACTCGGAATCAACGCGGCGAGGCCCCGCCCCAGACCGCCTCGACGTTCCGTCATGCCGTCTCCTTCGTCACGTCCCGCTCAGCGATCTCCCGCGCGGCATCCAGGTAACTCATCGACCCACGTGAACCGGGGTCGTAGCTCAGCACGGTCTGGCCGAACCCGGGGGCTTCGGAGATCTTCACGCTCCGGGGAATGACGGTCCGCAGCGCGCGGTCACCGAAGTACTCGCGCACTTCCGAGGCCACCTGGTCGGCCAACTTCGTCCGACCGTCGTACATCGTGAGCAGCACCGTCGAGACCCACAACGCCGGGTTGAGATGCGACTGCACGAGCTCGATGTTGTTGAGGAGCTGTCCCAGCCCCTCCAAGGCGTAGTACTCGCACTGGATGGGGATGAGCACCTCGTGCGCCGCGACGAGCGCGTTCACCGTGAGCAAGCCGAGTGAGGGCGGGCAGTCGATGAGGATGTAGTCCGGCGCCATCTCCTCGACGACCCGCGATTCGAGGGCCTGCTTCAGGCGGCTCTCCCGGGCCACCATCGTCACGAGCTCGATCTCCGAGCCGGCGAGGTCGATCGTGGCGGGGACGCAGTGCAGGGTCGTCGCCTGCTGGCTCTGCGCGGCCGCGTCCGCCACGGTGTTCTCCCCGAGCAAGACCTCGTACACCGAGGGAACACCCGCGCGGTGTTCCACCCCGAGCGCGGTGCTGGCGTTCCCCTGCGGGTCCAGGTCGATCACGAGCACGTTCAGTCCGTGGATGGCCAACCCGGCAGCGAGGTTCACCGTGCTCGTCGTCTTCCCGACGCCGCCTTTCTGGTTGGCCACGGTGATGATCCGTCGATGTGCAGGCCGGGGGAGATCCAACGTCTCCGGATGCAGGACCCGCGTCGCACGTTGTGCTTCTTCCATGATGGGGGTCCACCCGATGTCGAAGTCCTCCGCGGGCAGACCCGTGCCGCTCTCCGACGTCCCGGGGAAGCGCATCCCCCCGACCGCACGGCCCTTCGTTTCACGTGAAACACGGCCTGTCTCGTCCGTCTCCCGATTCACCGTCCTCGATCCTTCCTGCTCCGACTCCGACCGCGGCGCTTCTTCGGGGGCGCCTCGGCTGTCCGCTCGATTTCGACGACCGTTGTCGGCTGGTCGAGCACATCAGCGCCGCAGGTGAGTACCCGGCCTGCGGAACCACCGGCTGCCCGGATCTGCGAGGAGTCCCGCTCGAGCTCCTCGCCGGCACTCGCCCCTTTGAGAGCCAGCACCCGGCCACCGGATCGCACCAACGGTAAGCACCACTGCGCCAGCCGCCCCAGCGGTGCCAGGGCCCGCGCCGTGGCAACATCCTGTTCAGCCGTCCGTTCCCGGACGGCTTCCTCCTCGGCACGCCCCCGCACGACCGTGGTCTCGAGAGACAAGTCCGCGACTACCTCGCTCAACCAGTCGACCCGTCGTGCCATCGGCTCCAGCAAGGTGATCTCCAGATCGGGACGCGCGAGCGCCAACGGGATGCCCGGCAGCCCCGCCCCAGAGCCTACGTCGACCACCCGGCTCCGCGGGGGGAGCAACTCCGCGAGAACCGCGGAATTCCACACATGCCGTTCCCAGAGTCGATCAATTTCGCGTGGTCCGATCAAGCCTCGAAGGACACCCTGTTCGGTGAGCATGTCGACGAAACGCTCCGCGAGCTCGGCACGATCGCCGAACACCCGCCGGGTGACCTCCTGCGAGGCTCCTTCCGCTGCCGTCACTGTCCCCATCCCGCTCGTGTGGTTTCACGTGAAACGTCACGTGTCGTTGTACCGGTCGACCGATCCGGCGCGGCCCGCGAGGCCGCCGACACGAAAAGACCCCCTGGCTGAGACGACTTCACATCATCCCAGCCAGGGGGTCCACATCGTTCCGCCTACCCACCCGACACGCCGACCGGGGAGGCGCTCCCATCCAGGAGGGTCAGGAATGCTGCCGCCTTCCGTGCTCCGGGGAAACGCCAGCTCAGCCGGAAGCAGGTATTGTTCCGCATCGGCCAACGACACGGTTGCTGAACGAGCTGTCCACGACAGCACCACTCGGCCCGGGTTTCGCCGTGCCGGTGGCGAAGCGGAGCCCAACTGCCGATCCATTCGACGCGAAGCTCCCAGCTACCCCGAGCGCCCACCCGACATCGCAGCCGGGCCCACCGGAGGTTCTCCTGCGGGACCCCGCGCACGAACAACCCGACCCATCTCCATCAGGTCCGGTAGACGACGACCTTGCGCTGGGGCTCTTCCCCCTCGCTCTCGCTGTGCACCCCGTCGACGGCGGCGACGGCGTCGTGCACGATCTTGCGCTCGAAGGGGGTCATCGGCCTCAGCCGCGTCGCCTTGCCGGATTCGAGGACGGATTCCGCCGTGCTGCGGCCGAGCTCGACGAGTTCCGAGCGGCGCCGGGAGCGCCATCCCGCCACGTCGAGCATGAGCCGGCTGCGCACGCCGGTTTCCTGCTGCACGGCCAGCCGGGTCAGCTCCTGCAGCGACTCGAGCACCTGGCCGCGGTCCCCGACGAGCTGTTCCAGGTCATCACCGCCTTCGATGCTCACGACGGCGCGCCCGGACTCGACGTCGAGGTCGATGTCCCCGTCGTAGTCGAGCACGTCGAGCAGACGTTCGAGGTAGTCCCCCGCGATGTCACCTTCCCGCACGAGCACGTCGTCGGCGTCGGCGTCGGCGTCCTCCTGCTCGGCGGAAGCGCCGGTCTCCGGGTTCTGCTCCGACACGGAGTCCTGCTCCGACACGGAGTCCTGCTCCGATGCGGACTCCTGCTCCACGGACGGGGCCTGGTCCGACTCCTGCACGGTTTCCGACACTGGACCTCTCCTCTCCAGGGGTGAAGGATGCGAGCGGTCACCAGTTGCCTGGTTTGTCCGCGTCGCGGGCACTGTCTTCGGTTGCCCCGGGGATCTCACCGGGTTGGTTCGCCGACGCCGCTTCGGTCGCGGGGTGCTGGTCCTCCTGCGCCGCTGCGGAGGTCTGCGGCGACGCGCTCGCGTCGAGCTCGGCAGCCTCCGCCGTCGCGGTCGCCCGCGCCGCGGTGCCGGCCACGTCCTGTCCGCTCGGTTCCCCCGTCTCCGCGCTGCTCTCGGCCGCGCCCTCCACCACCGCCGGAGCTTCGTCCGGGGCGGCTGCGGCCCGCTCGGCCTCCTCCCGGTCGATCCGGTTGTAGACGAGGTACTGCTGGCCGAGGGTCCAGATGTTGTTCGCCAGCCAGTACACCAGGATCGCCAGCGGCAGCACGAAACCGGCGACGAGGGCCGAGAACGGGAACACCCACAGCATCAGCCGGTTCATCACCGCCGCCTGCGGGTTCTGCGCCTGGTCGGGGTTCTGCCGCGCCACGGAGTGGCGGGCGGTGATGTGCGTGGCGACGGCGGCCACGATCATCAGCGGAACGCCCACGGCCAGCATGGAGGGCCGGTCGGTGGCCACGGCGGCGAGTTCCTGCGGGCTCTGGCTGATCGTGTTCGCCAGTTTCGCCCCGAACAGGTCCGCCTCGACGAACGAACGCACCCCGTCCGGGCCGAAGACGAAGTTCGACTCAGCGCCCGGTCGGAAGCCGCGCAGCACGTGGAACAGGGAGAAGAACACCGGGACCTGCACGAGGATCGGCAGGCAGCCGGCCATGGGGTTGAAGCCCGTCTCGGACTGCAGCTTCTGCATCTCCATGGCGAGCTTCTGCTTGTCCTCGCCGTGCTTGCGCTGCAGCTCCTTGATCCGCGGGGCGACCTCCTGCATCTTCTTCATCGAGCGCACCTGCTGCACGAACGGCTTGAACAGCAGCGCGCGCAGGGTGAACACGAGGAAGACGACCGACAGCGCCCACGCGAGACCGCTGGCCGGGTCCAGTACGAAACCGAAAACCTTGTGCCAGAACCACAGGATGGCCGACACCGGGTAGTAGAGGATGTCCAGCACGGGCTCTTACTCCTCGACCGGGGGCTGGGGGTGACGAACGCTCTCGGAACGGTCGCGTGTTTGCCGGGGCGGTACGAAGTCCAGTCCGCCGGGGTGCCAGGGGCCGCAGCGCAGCAGTCGCCTGATCGTCAGCCACCCGCCGCGCACCGCCCCGTGCACGGTGAGCGCCTCGACGGCGTAGGCGCTGCAGCTGGGGTAGAAGCGGCAGGTCGGCGGCAGCAGGGGCGAGATCACCTTGCGGTAGACGTGCACCGGGACGAGCAGCACCCAGGCGAGCGGGCCGGGGCGGGTTGCCGCCTGCTCGTCCGCCTCGTCCCGTGCGGTGCCTTCCTCGTCCCCTGCTCGCTTCATGTTCCGCAACCTGCCGCCGTTCCGGGGCGTTCCCCGGTGCCGCCGCGCTCCGGCGATGACTGGTCCGCGCCGGTACGCGTGTCCGCGTCCGCGCGCCGGTGGTTCCGGCGCCGACCACCGCGGCCGCGGGTCCGCACTTTGTGCAGGGCCGCGTCGAGGTCCGTGCCCAGCTCCGCGCTGGACGCGTCCGCCGCCGGCTTGAGTGCCCGGACAACCACCAGTGTGCCAGCGGGCAGCGAGGGCAGGCGGTTGCGCATCAGGTGACGCAGGCGACGTGTCACCCGGTGCCGGACGACGGCGTTGCCCACGGCTCTGCTGACGACAAAACCCACCCGGGCCGGCGGACTCGCCACCGATCCCCGGGTGGGTGTGCTGCTCACCTCGGATGCAGGTGTGTTCCCGCACGGCGTGCCGCCGCCCGGTGCCGCACCGGAGCGGTCCTGCTCCTCGTCGCGCGGGAAGAGCGCGTGCACGACGAGGCGTGGCCGTCCGGCCCGCCGTCCCCGCCGCACGACTGAGCGGAATTCATCTCCGGAGGTGAGTCGGGCAGCTGCGGGAAGCACGCTGTTCGATCAGACGGTCAGGCGGGCGCGACCCTTGCGGCGACGCGCGGCCACGATGGCCCGGCCGGCGCGGGTGTGCATGCGCGCCCGGAAACCGTGCTTCCGCGCCCGGCGGCGGTTGTTCGGCTGGTAAGTGTGCTTGCCCTTGCTCACGGTCGGATCTCCCGGTTACTTCTGGGCCGATGGCCACGAGGGGCCACGCTCCATCTGGTCAGGTTCCCCGGTCCGCGGTCCACGCCGCCTTGCCCGGCGGACGGGGCACCGGATCCCGATCGGGCACCGGCGCGACGTCGGCATGCGCTCCGCACACTGGGGCTCGGCCGAGGATACGGAGTCCGCGGCCGCGACCGGCACCCGGGGTCCGCTCCCGGGGGCCTGTCCCGGCGTCCGGCCTGGGGACCTGGTCCGGAAGATCCGGTTCGGGGATCCGGGGCGGGGATCTGGTTCGGGGAGGCGGGTCGCACGAGCGCGAACCGCCATCCAGAATACCGGACTCCGCGCCGAGCGACCGGTGCGAAGCACCGGCATCCGCGGACGTTCCTACTGTCACTCGTCCGGGTAAAGATCAACACCGCGAGCGCCGCGCAGTTCCCGCGGATGAGCAGTACGGCCCCTGCCCGGGCGTCCGCGTGCCCTCCGTCCAGCTCCTCGCGACCCCCGTGCGTTCGCTTGTGAGCCCCAGGTGACGGTTGTTAGCGTGCGCCTCCACGATGTAGCCCGGTGAGCGGGAGACCGGCGCCTCATCCACTCCGCGCGACCGCGGGGCCCCGGGGGATCACCGTCGAGCTTTGCCGTACCTTCATACGTGGTTGTGGACAAGTCTGTGGACAGCCGTGAGCTGTCCTTTTTTCTGCTGTCCGCCCTGTGCGCGGTGCGCAGCCACGGTGGCGACCGCGGACTGCCGGGATCTACGGGCGAGAGCGAGGGGAGGGGAGTACGGCGTTGTCCGAGCACCAAACCGATCTCGGCAGAGTCTGGGAAGAGGTGGTGCAGGAGCTGTCCTCCGGCACGCTCTCCCCGCAGCAGCGGGCGTGGATGCGCGTCACGCGGCCGATCGGCCTGCTCGACGGGACGGCGCTGCTGGCAGCGCCCAGCGACTTCGCCAAGGAAGCCATCGAGCGCGCCCTGCGCGAGACCATCACCGATGCGCTCTCCCGCCGGCTCGGGCGTGACGTCTCCCTCGCGGTGAAGGTGGACACCGCCGTTCCCGCCCCCACCCGGCCGGTGGCCGCCGGCGGGGACGACGAGGACGCCGACGAGTCCGCAGCTGCGGACGCCGCGGCGTCCGCACCCCCCGCGCCATCGCCCGCCCCCGTTCCGCAGGAGCCGGCTGCGCACGAGGAATCCCCCCAGCAGCCCGGCTCGCAGCAGGCCGGTACTGAGCAGGAGGGGCGCAGCGCCCCCGCCGGTCTGCCGCTGCACTTCACCGGAAGCACCGGCACCGCCCCCGAGCGGCCGGCCGGGCGCGAGCCAGCCCGGAACGAGGGCACCGCACCCGAACAAGCACGCTCCCGGTCCTGGGAGCAGTCGGCCGCGCGAGCCGCTCCCGCCGCACCGGCGTGGCCCCAGGAGCAGCAGCTCCCGCTGCCACCGCAGGACCAGCAGCCCCGTCCCCAGCAGGGCCACTCCCAGCAGGGCCACTCCCAGCAGGACCGGCGACCGGGTCCGCAGCACGCCGCCGAGGGGGACCGGGAGACGTTCGGCCACGTCGCGCACACCGGGTCGATCCCGCCGTCCGACACGCGCGGTTCCGACCTGCCCACCACGGAGTTCCGCTGGCCCGGGGGCGCTCCGCCCCCTCCGCTGGAGACCAGCGCCGAGCAGACCCAGCAGTTCGGGGCGATCCAGCCGGTCGCCCACCCCGAGCCGAACGGCGACACCGGCGATGCCGCGCGCGGCGCGAGCGCCCAGGCCAGCAGCGGGCGGCACCGCACGCGGGACGAGGAGCAGGCCGAGGACGACGCGGAGGAGCCCGACGAGGTCGAGAGCTCCGGCGACACCTCCGCCGACGGCACCCCGGGGCAGCCGTACACCGCGCCGAAGCACGGCCCGCCGACCTCGCAGACGCGGCTGAACGGCAAGTACACGTTCGACACGTTCGTCATCGGCTCGTCGAACCGGTTCGCGCACGCCGCAGCGGTCGCCGCCTCGGAGGCCCCGGCCCGCGCCTACAACCCCCTGTTCATCTGGGGCGAGTCCGGGCTGGGCAAGACGCACCTGCTGCACGCGGTGGGGCACTACACGCAGCGGCTGTTCCCCGGCATGCGCGTGCGCTACGTCTCCACCGAGGAGTTCACCAACGACTTCATCAACTCGCTGCGCGACGACCGGCAGGTCGCCTTCCAGCGGCGCTACCGCGACGTGGACGTCCTGCTCGTGGACGACGTGCAGTTCCTGGAGGGCAAGGAGGGGACCCAGGAGGAGTTCTTCCACACCTTCAACACGCTGCACAACTCGAACAAGCAGATCGTCGTCTCCTCCGACCGGCCGCCGAAGGGGCTGCGCACGCTGGAGGAGCGGCTGCGCACCCGCTTCGAGTGGGGGCTGATCACCGACATCCAGCCGCCCGAGCTGGAAACGCGGATCGCGATCCTGCGCAAGAAGGCCGCGCAGGACCGGATGAACGCACCGGCCGACGTGCTCGAGTTCATCGCCTCGCGCATCGAGCGCAACATCCGGGAGCTGGAGGGCGCGCTCATCCGCGTCACCGCGTTCGCCTCGCTCAACCGGCAGCCGGTGGACATGCAACTGGCCGAGATCGTGCTGCGCGACCTCATCCCGGAGGACTCGCAGCCGAACCCGGAGATCACCGCGCCGACGATCATGTCGGTGACCGCGGAGTACTTCGGCGTCACGGTCGACGACCTGTGCGGCCCCGGCAAGACGAAGGCGCTGGCGCAGGCGCGGCAGATCGCGATGTACCTGTGCCGGGAGCTGACGGACTCCTCGCTGCCGAAGATCGGCCAGTCCTTCGGTGGTCGCGACCACACGACGGTGATGCACGCGGACAAGAAGATCCGCAAGGAGATGGCCGAGCGCCGCCGCGTCTACGACCAGGTGCAGGAGCTCACCGCCCGGATCAAGCAGCAGTCCCGCTGAGGCGGGTCGGCGGACTGGCCGCCGGGGGCGGCTGTCCGGGGGCAGCTGGGAGGAACCTCCGACGTCGCCCCGCTCCGGGGCCCCGCCCGGGTAGCCGTGATCCCGTCCGTCCCGCCCCCGGGGTCGGGGCGGACGTGCCGGTGCAGCGGGCGGCGCCCCCGAGGCACCGGGACGTCCCGCGGCACCGCAGTCCGGGGCGAGGCCGTGCCCGCCTTCGGTACCGGACCAGCGCCCCCGCGGCGTGTCCGCGACCCCGCTGCGCGGCGCCGTGCAAGGCTGCCGCTGCGACGCGCACCTGTTTCCCGCTCCGGCCCCACCGACCCCGGTGCTGCCGTCCCGATCCCGATCCCGCTGTCCGGTGCCGCCGTCCTGCCCCGCGTCCCGGCCCGCGGCGAGCGGGTGGGGACCCGCCGCGACCTTTCCGCGAACCCGGTGCGGCGCGGTCCGACCGGCCGCGCGGAAACGTCCACCGCCCCGCGCGCACCGGCGAGCCGGAGCCCCACCGGGCGGAAGCAGCCCCACGAACCGGTGAAACTTTTCCACGAGCCCGGGTGGGCTTCATCGCACCGGGCGCGCAGAAAAACCACCGGTCCCGCCGGTTGTCCACAGCTGCCCCCGAGCTGCTGCTCCACAGGGCTGCGCAGGGAATTCATCCACAGGATCCACAAGCTGTACACAACTACCGCGCAGTTGCCCACAGGTGTCCGGGAGTTGACCACAGGTCGCCCACAGCACGACCCACAGGCCGCCGCGCCCGCCCGGACGTCAACAGCGCTTGGGTACAACTCGGGGGAAATCTGTGGATCCGGGTGTGGACGCCTCGGCCACGTTGGGGACACCCGGATGACACCCGCGAGTTGTCCACGATTCATCCCAAGCTCCGTCCCGAGGGAACCCCCAGGTCCTCCACACCCGGTCACTCGTAGTGCGCTGCGAAAAAGCTACTTGTCCCCACTGCCCACAAGTCCTACTGCGCCTGCTGTCCTTCTTCTTTCTTTGAAAGAAGGGAGAAGAGGGGTAGGGGCGGTGGACAAGTGGACGGACGAGCGCCGGGAGGGCCCCGGCCCCCGGTTCTGCACATCCAGCGGCACGCTCTACCGTGGAAAGCCCGCGAACCGCGGACCGGTCCTCACCCGTTTCGAAGGCTCGCTGCTGCGGCGCCGCGACGCCCGGCACATCCCGGTGTGCGAGCCGCGGACCGCGCAAGCCTCCACCGGCCGGGGTTCGGGCCGCACCACTCCAGCTCATGGCTGAAACCGAAAGGACACCCATGAAGATCCGCGTGGAACGGGACGGCCTGGCCGACGCCGTGGCCTGGGTCGCGCGCAGCCTGCCTTCGCGGCCCCCGGTACCGGTGCTGGGCGGCGTGCTGCTCGATGCCAGCTCCGGCGACGCGCTCACCGTGTCCGGGTTCGACTACGAAGTCTCGGCGCAGGTCAGCACCGAAGCGGCGATCGAAACCGCCGGGCGCACCCTGGTGTCCGGGCGGCTGCTGGCCGACATCACCAAGGCCCTGCCGGCCCGCCCCGTGGAGCTCACCGTGGACGGCCAGCGGGTCACGATCACCTGCGGCAGCTCCCGGTTCAGCCTGCCGACCATGCCGGTCGAGGACTACCCGGAACTCCCCGGCATGCCGGAGCACGCGGGTTCGGTGCCCGGTGACGTGTTCAGCGAGGCGGTGGCCCAGGTCGCGGTCGCCGCGGGCAAGGACGACACGCTGCCGATGCTCACCGGCGTGCGGATGGAGATCAACGCCGACAAGCTGACGATGGTCGCCACCGACCGCTTCCGGCTGGCCATGCGCGAGATCACGTGGGAGCCCGGTTCGTCCACAGCGGACACTTCGGTGCTCGTTCCTGCGAAAACCCTTGCTGACGCGGCGAAAACGCTCGGCGGCCCGGCGAGCACCGTGGAACTGTCGCTGGCCTCCGGCGACGGGCTGCTCGGGCTGTCCGGCAACGCCCGCCGCACCACGACCCGCCTGCTCGACGCGGAGTTCCCCAAGTACCGGCAGCTGCTGCCGGAGGAGAGCCCCATCCAGGCCACCGTGGACGTGTCGCCGCTGCTCGACGCGATCAAGCGCGTCTCCCTCGTCGCCGAGCGCGGCACCCAGGTCCGGCTGGAGTTCTCCGAGGGCGCGCTGCGCCTGACCGCCGGCGGCGACGACGAGGGCAGCGCCGAGGAGGAGCTCCCGGTCGAGTTCACCGGGGATCCGATCACGATCGCGTTCAACCCGAGCTACCTGCAGGACGGTCTGAACGCGCTCAAGAGCGATCGCGCACAGATGCTGTTCACCACAGCCAATCGACCGGCGCTGCTCAAACCCGTGGGGGATGATGGGGAGGTGGCGGACGGCTACCTGTACCTGCTCATGCCCGTGCGGCTGCCCGGCTGACCCGCGCGGCGCGCCCGCCACGAGCGCCCCGGCCGCGACGGCATGGCGATTCGAGGTGCCGACCACCGAATCGGCAATCACATCAGCTCGCGAAGAGGGAGTTCCGGTGCAACTCGGACTTGTCGGCCTCGGCCGGATGGGTTTCAACATGCGCGAGCGGCTGCGCGCCGCCGGGCACGAGGTCGTCGGCTACGACCGCAACCAGGAGGTCAGTGACGCCGCGTCCGTCGCGGACATGGTCAAGTCGCTCAGCGCCCCGCGCACGGTCTGGATCATGGTGCCGCACGGCGACCCCACGAGGCAGACCATCGAGGAGCTCGCCGGTGCGCTCAGCCCCGGGGACCTCGTCATCGAGGGGGGCAACTCCCGGTTCACCGAGGACCAGGACAACGCGGCGCTGCTGGCCGAGCACGAGGTGCACTACGTCGACGTCGGCGTCTCCGGCGGGGTCTGGGGCGCGGAGAACGGCTACGGGCTGATGGCCGGTGGCGCCGCGGAGGACGTGCAGCGCGCCATGCCGATCTTCGACGCGCTGCGCCCCGAGGGGCCGCGCGACGAGGGCTTCGCCCACGCCGGACCGGTCGGTGCCGGCCACTACGCCAAGATGGTGCACAACGGCATCGAGTACGGCCTCATGCAGGCCTACGCCGAGGGCTTCGAGCTGCTCGCCGCGTCCGATGTGGTCACCGACGTGCCCGCCACGGTCAAGGCGTGGAGCCGCGGCACCGTCGTGCGGTCCTGGCTGCTCGACCTGCTCGTCCGCGCCCTCGAGGAGGACCCCGAGCTGGAGCAGCTGCGCGGTTGGGTCAGCGACTCCGGCGAGGGGCGCTGGACCGTGCAGGAGTCCATCGCCAACGCCGTGCCGACACCGGTGATCACCGCCTCGCTGTTCGCCCGGTTCTCCTCGCGGCAGGAGGACTCGCCGGCGATGAAGGCCGTCGCCGCGCTGCGCAACCAGTTCGGCGGCCACTCGGTGGCCAAGAGCGACTGAGGGAGCCCGCGGACCGGCCGGGGTGCCCGGGAGGAACCCCGGCCGGCCCGCGGGCCGGACACCCACCCGGGCGGCGGGCATCGGGAGCCGCCCGGCCGGTGCTCCCGGGCGCGCGCCGACGGCGGTGGCCCGAGGGCGGTGGCACGGCGGCGGAACCGCTGCCACCGCCGCTCCCCGCGCCGTCCCGCGGGCCGCCGGAGGTTCCGCGATACCGTCGACCACCGTGTACGTCCGCCACTTGCAAGTGACCGACTTCCGCTGCTGGGAGCACGCGGACCTGGCGCTCGGTTCGGGAACAGCGGTGCTGGTCGGCGCCAACGGTCAGGGCAAGACGAACCTCGTCGAAGCGCTCGGCTACCTCGCCACGCTGGGTTCGCACCGCGTGTCCCAGGACGCGCCGCTCGTCCGCGAGGGCGCGGAGCGCGCGATCGTGCGCGCGGCCGTCGTGCACCAGGGCCGGGAGCTGGTGGTGGAGCTGGAGATCGCCCCGGGGCGCGCCAACCGCGCGCGGATCAACCGCGGCGCGGCGGGCAAACCGCGCGACGTGCTCGGCATCCTCCGCACCGTGCTGTTCGCCCCGGAGGACCTCGCGCTGGTGCGCGGTGACCCCGGTGAGCGCCGCCGCTTCCTCGACGACCTGCTCGTTTCCCGCGCACCGCGCTACGCCGGGGTGCGCTCCGACTACGACAAGGTGCTGCGGCAGCGCAGCGCCCTGCTGAAGACGGCGGGGGCGGCCGCCCGCGGCGGGAAGTCGGCCGACCTGAGCACGCTGGAGGTCTGGGACGGCCACCTCGCGCGGCTGGGGGCGCAGCTGCTGGCGGGGCGGCTCGACCTGGTGGCCGCGCTGGCGCCGTACGTGACCAGCGAGTACGCGAGCGTGGCCGCCTCGCCGGGCTCCGCGGACGCGCCGGCCGGGCGGGTGGCGGACGTGCGCTACCGGTGCGGGATCGACGAGGCGCTGCCCGCGGGCTACGGCCAGCCGCACGGCCCGGCCGCGGACCCGGCGGTGCTGGAGGAGGTGCTGACCGAGCAGCTGCGGGAGGTGCGGCGGCAGGAGATCGAGCGGGGCGTGTCGCTGATCGGGCCGCACCGGGACGACCTCGACCTGCTCCTCGGCGACCTCCCGGCGAAGGGCTACGCCAGCCACGGCGAGTCGTGGTCCTTCGCGCTGGCCCTGCGCCTGGCCGCCTACCGGCTGCTGACGGCGGACGGCGCCGAGCCGGTGCTCATCCTCGACGACGTGTTCGCCGAGCTGGACCGCCGGCGCCGCGCGCGGCTGGCCGAGCTGGTGACCGGCGCCGAGCAGGTGCTGGTGACCGCAGCCGTGGAGGAGGACGTTCCCGAGGAGCTCACCGGTGTCCGCTTCCGCGTGGCCGAAGGCGAGGTGCAGCGTGTCGACTAGGCGTTCGACCTCCGCGCGGGCGCGCGGGCGGAGCGCAGCGGAGCGGACGAGCACTCCGAACGCGGAGGGTGAGCAAGCCGACCGCGCACAGCACTCCGCTCAGCGAAATTCGGCTACTGGGGATGGCCCTGTGGATACTGTGGATAACTCCACGCGCTCGGATGCCGCACGCACCGGCGAACCGGACGGAACCGGGGCGGGTGAAACACCCGCTCAGGACGAGGGCGGCGCCGCGGGGGGCGACCTCTCCGAGTTCGGCGACCTGCAGGGCCCCGATCTGGCGCGCGCCGCGCTGCAGGCGGCCCGGGAGCGCTCGTCCCAGCGCCGGGCCGCGCGGCGGGACTCCCGCCCGCGGGTGCGCACCGGGCAGCGCAAGCGCCGCGGCTGGTCCGGGGCCCGCTCCGACGACCGCGATCCGCAGGCGCTCGGCCGGCTCGCCTCGCGGCTGGTCAGCGAGCGCGGCTGGGGCGATCGCATCGCCGGCGGCCGCGTGTTCGCCGGTTGGGCCGGGCTGGTCGGCGAGGACGTGGCCGCGCACACCCAGCCGGTGAGCCTGCAGGACGGGGTGCTGACGGTGCGGGCCGAGTCCACCGCCTGGGCGACCCAGCTGCGCCTGCTGCAGCGGCAGCTGCTGGGTCGCATCGCCGACGGGGTCGGCCAGGACGTCGTGCGCAAGATCCGCGTGCAGGGCCCGGCGGCGCCGAGCTGGCGGCGCGGACCGCGGCACGTGCGGGGCAGGGGTCCCCGCGACACGTACGGCTGACGACCGGTCCCGGGCCGTGCGGGGAGCCGCCTCCGGGTCGTCCCGGCCGGGGTTCCCCGGGGCCGCCGACCGCGCACCGCGGTGCCCGCCGAGTGCCGGTTGGAGCCGTTGGAGGCGATGCGGGGGTGTTCGCCGGGGTCCCTGGGTCGAGTTTTTCGCTCTGTGAGCAAACCAGGGGTGTCCTTGCCCCGCTTCTGTCGTTCCAGGGAAGTAGAATCGGCTGCGGGGCGGGCGCGGATCCGCGGCGCGGGTCCGCACGCCGAGCGAGACCACCTCAGCGCCGCGCCCCCGTTCGAAGGACGGTGTGCGGCAGACGCGTGCGGTGAGCTCCACCAGCCGGAGTGCCGATCCGTCGGATCCCGACGGCAGGCGGCTGTCGCGCAGCGAGCCTCCGGCAGACCAACGACAACCGGCCCAAGGAGACATCGAGGCCCGTGACATCGAAGAAGAGCGAGTACACCGCTTCATCCATCACCGTTCTCGAGGGCCTTGAGGCAGTTCGCAAGCGCCCGGGCATGTACATCGGCTCCACCGGGGAGCGCGGTCTGCACCACCTCGTCTGGGAGGTCGTGGACAACTCCGTCGACGAGGCGATGGCCGGCTACGCCAGCCAGGTCGAGGTGACGCTGCTGCCCGAGGGCGCTGTGCGGGTCACCGACGACGGCCGCGGTGTTCCGGTGGACGAGCACCCGGTGGAGAAGAAGCCCACGCTGGAAGTGGTGCTCACGATGCTGCACGCCGGCGGCAAGTTCGGCGGTGACAGCTACGCCGTCTCCGGCGGCCTGCACGGCGTCGGCGTGTCGGTGGTGAACGCGCTGTCCTCGGTGCTCGAGGCCGAGGTGCACCGCGACGGTTACGTCTGGCGGCAGCGCTACGAGGACTCCAAGCCCGTGCACGACGTCGAGCGCGGCGAGCGGACCGACCGCACCGGCACGAGCATCACCTTCTGGGCGGACCCGAAGCTGTTCGAGACCACGCAGTTCAACGCCGAGACCGTGGCCCGCCGCATGCAGGAGATGGCCTTCCTCAACAAGGGCCTGACGCTGGTCCTGCACGACGAGCGCCACCTGGTCGACGAGACCACCGGTGAGGAGCAGGAGACCCGGCACCGGACGTTCCACTACCCGGGCGGGCTGGAGGACTTCGTCGGGCACATCAACGCCACCAAGGACCCGATCCACAAGAAGATCGTCTCCTTCAGCGCCTCCGGTCCCGGCCACGACGTCGAGATCGCGATGCAGTGGAACTCCGGCTACAACCAGTCGGTCTACACCTTCGCGAACACGATCAACACGCACGAGGGCGGTACGCACGAGGAGGGCTTCCGGGCGGCGCTGACCCGCGTGGTCAACGCCTACGCCAAGGACAAGCGGATGCTCAAGGACAAGGACGGCAACCTCACCGGTGACGACGTGCGCGAGGGCCTCGCGGCGATCATCTCCGTCAAGGTCGCCGAGCCGCAGTTCGAGGGCCAGACCAAGACCAAGCTCGGCAACACCGAGGTCAAGTCCTTCGTGCAGACCACCGCCTTCGAGTGGCTGACGGACTGGTTCGAGCGCAACCCCACCGACGCCAAGGCGATCGTGAACAAGGCCGTGTCCTCGGCGCAGGCGCGCACCGCGGCCCGCAAGGCCAAGGAGCTCGTGCGGCGCAAGAGCGCGATGGACATCGGCGGGCTGCCCGGCAAGCTCAAGGACTGCCAGTCCAACAGCCCCGAGGAGTGCGAGCTCTACATCGTCGAGGGCGACTCGGCGGGCGGTTCGGCCAAGGACGGCCGCGAGTCGCGGTTCCAGGCGATCCTGCCGATCCGCGGCAAGATCATCAACGTGGAGAAGGCCCGCCTGGACAAGGTGCTCAAGAACAACGAGGTCCAGTCGATCATCACCGCGCTGGGCACCGGCATCCACGACGAGTTCGACCTGTCCAAGCTGCGGTACAACAAGATCGTGATCATGGCCGACGCCGACGTCGACGGCCAGCACATCCGCACCCTGCTGCTCACGCTGTTCTTCCGCTTCATGCGTCCGCTCATCGAGGCGGGGCACGTGTACCTGGCCCAGCCGCCGCTGTACAAGATCAAGTGGCCGCGCTCGGAGCCGGACTACGCCTACACCGACCGCGAGCGCGACTCCCTGCTGGAGCGCGGGGTCGCCGAGGGGCGCAAGGTCCCCAAGGACGACGGCATCCAGCGGTACAAGGGGCTGGGCGAGATGGACGCCCAGGAGCTGTGGGAGACCACGATGAACCCGGACAGCCGGCTGCTGTGGCAGGTCACGCTGGACGACGCGGCGACGGCCGACGAGCTGTTCAGCGTGCTCATGGGCGAGGACGTGGACGCGCGCCGGTCGTTCATCAACCGCAACGCCAAGGACGCCCGCTTCCTGGACGTGTGAGGCGCGCCCGCACCGCGTTCGCGCGCGACGCGCGGCGGATCCGCCCGCGCCGCAGCGCCAGACTCGCCTGACCGCGTGAAAGGAATCCAAGACCGTGACCGAAACCCTGCCTCCGGAGAGCGGCCGCGTCGAACCGGTCGACATCCAGCAGGAGATGCAGAACTCCTACATCAACTACGCGATGAGCGTCATCGTGGCGCGGGCGCTGCCGGATGTCCGGGACGGGCTCAAGCCGGTGCACCGCCGCGTGCTCTACGCGATGTACGACTCCGGCTTCCGGCCCGACCGCTCGTACGTGAAGTGCTCGCGCGTCGTCGGCGAGGTGATGGGGAACTACCACCCGCACGGCGACTCGGCCATCTACGACACCCTGGTCCGCCTGGCGCAGCCCTGGGCGATGCGGCACAAGCTGGTCGACGGCCAGGGCAACTTCGGCTCGCCCGGCAACGATCCGGCCGCCGCCATGAGGTACACGGAATCGCGGCTGGCGCCGGTGGCGATGCACATGCTCGCCGACATCGAGCAGGAGACCGTCGACTTCTCGGACAACTACGACGGCCGCACCCAGGAACCGGACGTGCTGCCGTCGCGGTTCCCGAACCTGCTGGTCAACGGTGGTGGCGGGATCGCGGTCGGGATGGCCACGAACATCCCGCCGCACAACCTGCGCGAGGTGGCCGACGGCGTCGTGTGGGCGCTGGAGAACCCGGAGGCCACCGACGAGGAGCTGCTCGAGGCGATGATCGAGCGGATCAAGGGCCCCGACTTCCCGACGCGCGGGCTGATCCTCGGCACCAACTCGATCGCGGACGCCTACCGGACGGGCCGCGGCTCCATCAAGATGCGCGCGGTGGTCAACGTCGAGGAGGACCGCAAGGGGCGCAACTCGCTGATCGTCACCGAGCTGCCGTACCAGGTCAACCCGGACAACTTGATCGAGGGCATCGCGACGATGCACCGGGACGGCAAGATCTCCGGCATCGCCGACATCGCCGACGAGTCGAACAGCCGCCGCGGCATGCGGATCGTCATCACGCTCAAGCGGGACGCGATCCCGAAGGTCGTGCTGAACAACCTGTACAAGCACACCCAGCTGCAGACGACGTTCGGCATGAACATGCTCGCGCTGGTCGACGGGGTGCCGCGCACGCTGCGGCTGGACCAGGCGATCAAGCTCTACGTCAAGCACCAGGTCGACGTGATCGTGCGGCGCACCCGCTACCGGCTGCGCAAGGCCGAGGAGCGCGCGCACGTGCTGCGCGGGCTGGCCAAGGCGCTGGACCACCTCGACGAGGTGATCGCGCTGATCCGCCGCTCGCCCACGGTCGACGAGGCCCGCACCGGGCTGATCGAGCTGCTCGAGGTCGACGAGACGCAGGCGAACGAGATCCTGGCGATGCAGCTGCGCCGGTTGGCGGCCCTGGAGCGGCAGAAGATCCTCGACGAGCTGGCCGAGATCGAGGAGAAGATCGCCGACCTGCGCGACGTCCTGGACAAGCCGGAGCGGCAGCGCGCGATCATCCGCGAGGAACTGATGTCGATCGTGCACCAGTACGCCGAGGAGCGGCGCACGAAGATCGTGCCGTACTCCGGTGAGGTCGCGATCGAGGACCTGATCGCCGACGAGGACGTCGTGGTCACCATCACCCGGACCGGGTACGCCAAGCGGACGCGCACGGACCTGTACCGGGCGCAGAAGCGCGGCGGCAAGGGCGTGCAGGGCGCGCAGCTGAAGCAGGACGACATCGTGTCGCACTTCTTCGTGTGCTCCACGCACGACTGGATCCTGTTCTTCACGAACAAGGGGCGGGTCTACCGGACGAAGGCCTACGAGCTGCCGGAGGCCAACCGCACGGCGCGCGGTCAGCACGTGGCGAACCTGCTGGCCTTCCAGCCGGACGAGCACATCGCCCAGGTCATGCAGATCAAGGACTACACGGTCGCGCCGTACCTGGTCCTGGCCACGAAGAACGGTTTGGTCAAGAAGTCGCGTCTGACCGACTTTGATTCCAACCGCTCCGGTGGTTTGATCGGGATCAACCTCAAGGACACCGACGAGGTGGTGGGGGCGGTCCTCTGCTCGGCGGAGGACGACCTGCTGCTGGTTTCCGAGGAAGGGCAGTCCATCCGGTTCCGCGCCAGCGACGAGGCGCTGCGGCCGATGGGCCGGGCCACCTCCGGGGTGCTCGGCATGCGCTTCAACGAGGGGGACGAACTGCTCTCCATGGGCGTTGTCCGGCCGGACCGCTACGTCCTGGTCGCCACGGACGGGGGTTATGCCAAGCGCACTCCGATCGATGACTACGCGCTGCAGGGCCGGGGCGGCAAGGGCGTGCTGACCATTCAGCACGACGAGAAACGTGGCAGGCTTGTGGGCGCGCTCATCGTCGACAACGACGACGAGCTCTACGCGATCACTTCGACCGGTGGGGTCATCCGCACCACCGCCGGGGAGGTGCGCAAGGCCGGCAGGCAGACCAAGGGTGTGCGGCTGATGAACCTCGACGAGGGCACCAGCCTGGTGGCGATCGCGCGGAACGCGGACGAGGCCGCCGATCCGGACACCGCCGGTCAGCCGGGCAGCACCGGCCAGCAGAACTGAAAGCGGCCAGCACACATCGTGGGGCGGTCCGCTCGCTGACCCCTCCGGGGGTCTCCTGGCGGGCCGCCGACCACGTCGACGCTCGACAAGGGATCGCTCGTGACAGCTTCCGACAAGCCGGAGGAATCGGATTCGCGCCCGGAGGAGGACGCGGACCGGAGCGTGGTCATGACAGACGCGGCGCAGGACTCCGAGACCGCCGGATCCGCCGCCGGTGCGGGCGGAGCGGACGCCACCGAGCAGGCGGGCGCCGCGCAGGAGGGAACGGAGGCCCCGCCGCCGTGGCAGCGGGGCGCTGCCGCGGACACCTCCGCCCCTGCGGCGGGTGCCTCCGCGGCGGGTGCGGGCACCGCGGAGACCTCCGCCTCGGCGGCGGACACCGCGGCCACCGCGGAGCAGCCGACCGTGCGGGCCGGTGGTGCCGCCGCAGCCGGTGCGGTGCACGATCAGGAGACCGTGCGCACGCAGCTGCCGCAGGACCAGCAGCGCAGCCCGGTGTCGTTCGACACCGGGACCGCTCGGGACGACGGGGCCGCCCGCGGTGCGGGCGCCGGTGCCGAGCCGGCGTCGAGCTCGGCGGGCTCCGCCCGGCGGCCGAGCCGGGGACCGCGGCGCGCGAGCCTGCACATCAAGCGGGTCGACCCCTGGTCGGTGCTCAAGCTGGCGCTGGTGCTCAGCGTCGCGGCCTTCATCGTGTGGATGATCGCCGTCGCGGTGCTGTACGGCGTGCTGGACGGGATGGGCGTCTGGGACAACCTGAACAGCGGCATCTCGGACCTCACGCAGACGGACAACACGCTGAGCGATCCGCTCATCAGCGCGGGCAGCGTGTTCGGCGTCGCGCTGATCGTGGGGGCGATCAACATCGTGCTCGTCACGGCGCTGTCGACGGTCGCGGCGTTCATCTACAACGTCGCCGCGGACTTCGCCGGCGGTCTGGAGGTCACCCTGTCCGAGCGGGAGTGAGGCCGGTCGGGTGCCCCGCGGCGACGGCGTCGTGAATCGCGGGGCACCCCCCGTTGAACGGTGTGCCGCGCGGTCCTGTAATGTGTGTGGCGCACCGAGGGCCTATAGCTCAGACGGTTAGAGCGCTTCGCTGATAACGAAGAGGTCGCTGGTTCAAGTCCAGCTAGGCCCACGATCCCAGGCTTTTCCAGCGCCGTGGGATGGCCCAGCGTCACGGCACTGATGCCGTCATAGGGAGGCGTCCGCAATGAAGAAGCTGATCGCACTGGCCGCCGTTGCCGGCGTCGTGTTTTTCGTCATTCGGCGCAACCGTGCCGCCAAGGCCGAGGCCGACCTGTGGCGCGAGGCGACCGCTGAGGCGTGACGACGCCGCGCGGTGCTGACCGGCCCGGCGGGTCCCCGCGGGCTTCGTCTTCGGGCGGCCCCTGAGCGCCCGGCAGGTGTTCCGCCGGTTCTCCGCGGTCGAGTTCCTCCCGCGGGCGCGGGATCCGCAGGTCCAGACCTCGTGAATCCGGCTCGCGATTCCGTCCTGCTGGGGACGTAGCTCAATCGGCAGAGCACCGCCTTTGCAAGGCGGGGGTTAGGGGTTCGATTCCCCTCGTCTCCACCACCGAAAGACCAGGTCACGCGGCCTGGTCTTTTTTCATGATCCACTCTGGATCACATCTGGATCACCTTCGGTGTGACCTGCTCAATCCGTGCGCGCAGTAGTCGTGCGCGCGGGCGCTCGGGTACCGTCAGCGCGGTTGCACAGGATGGTCGTCCGGTGCCACATTCCGGACACCATGGACTGCGGAACCCCGTTCCGGCAGCGTTGGCGGAACTGACGGGTGGCGATGGCGTGTACCGCAGCCGACCGAAGCGCGACCGGGGCGTTCAGCACCGCGGTGCCGCGGTCTCGATGCCTGCGGCCCGCGATGATTTCCGACGCAGCGCTTCCCCCAGCAGTGCGCGGATGATCACCTACTGTTGTGACGCCGCACGCCTGGCACGCCCGGCCGGTCGGAGATTCCTCGCGTGCGGTTCGAGATGAGAGCGGAGTGGCACATGTTCTTGCACGAGACCCTGGAACCCGTCTACGAGGAGGTCGTGGGGCGCAACGCCGGGGAGAGCGAGTTCCACCAGGCGGTGCGCGAGGTCTTCGAGAGCGTCGGCGTGGTGCTGGGCAAGCACCCGCAGTACACCCAGGCCCGGATCATGGAGCGTCTCTGCGAACCGGAACGGCAGATCATCTTCCGCGTCCCGTGGCAGGACGACAACGGCGAGGTTCACATCAACCGCGGGTTCCGCGTCGAGTTCAACAGCGCGCTGGGCCCGTTCAAGGGCGGACTGCGGTTCCACCCGAGCGTGTACCTGGGGATCGTCAAGTTCCTCGGGTTCGAGCAGATCTTCAAGAACGCGCTGACCGGCCTGCCGATCGGCGGGGCCAAGGGCGGTGCGGACTTCGACCCGAAGGGCAAGTCCGATCGGGAGATCATGGCGTTCTGCCAGAGCTTCATGACCGAGATGTACCGCCACCTCGGTGAGCACACCGACGTTCCGGCCGGGGACATCGGGGTCGGCGGCC
The DNA here is from genome assembly GCF_054782015.1 of Salinifilum aidingensis. Lineage (NCBI taxonomy): Bacteria > Bacillati > Actinomycetota > Actinomycetes > Pseudonocardiales > Pseudonocardiaceae > Salinifilum > Salinifilum aidingensis. The sequence continues at coordinate 138,790 of NZ_BAAGTH010000003.1, forward strand.
GGGAGATCGGCTACCTGTTCGGCCAGTACAAGCGGTTGACGAACCGGTACGAGTCCGGCGTGCTGACCGGCAAGAACGAGGCCTTCGGCGGGGCGCAGATCCGCACCGAGGCGACCGGCTACGGAACCGTGTTCTTCGTGCAGGACATGCTCGCGGCGCGGGGCGACTCGCTGGCGGGCAAGACCGCGGTGGTGTCCGGCTCCGGCAACGTGGCGATCTACGCGATGCAGAAGGTGCACGAGCTCGGCGGCACGGTGGTGGCCTGCTCGGACTCGGGCGGTGTGCTCTACGACGAGAAGGGCATCGACGTCGATCTCGTCAAGGAGCTCAAGGAGGTCGAGCGCACCCGGCTGTCCGAGTACACCGAGCGGCGCTCCTCCGGCCGGTTCCGGCAGGACCGCCAGGTGTGGGACGTCGAGGCGGACGTGGCGATGCCGTGCGCCACGCAGAACGAGATCACCGGCAAGGAGGCCGAGCAGCTCGTGCGCAACGGCTGCATCGCGATCGCGGAGGGCGCGAACATGCCGACGACTCCGGAGGGCGTGCGCGTGTTCCGGGACGCCGGTGTGGCGTTCGGCCCGGGCAAGGCCGCCAACGCCGGTGGCGTGGCGACCTCGGCGCTGGAGATGCAGCAGAACGCCTCGCGGGATTCCTGGTCGCGCGAGTTCAGCGAGCAGCGCCTGCGCGAGATCATGAGCAACGTGCACGACCGCTGCTACCGCACGGCGGAGGAGTACGGCATGCCCGGGGACTACGTGGCCGGGGCGAACATCGCCGGGTTCCTGCGGGTGGCCGACGCGATGCTGGCGCTCGGCCTGGTCTGAGCGGCTGCGCCGCTCGCCGGGACCGGTGCGGCCGAGCACGCGACCGCCAGTCCGCGCACCCGGGCCGCGCTGCCCGGGTGCGCCGGGCCGGCCGGCGCACCCGGCGCGGCTCAGCCGGTCGGACCGGGGCGGACGCCGGGACCGTCCGCGCCCGCCGCGGGGCTCGGCGTCGCCGCCGCGGTGTCGGTGTCCGCGCGGCGCGCGGAGCCGTTCGGCTCGGGGTACTCGTCCTTCTCGCCGCCGAGGGGGACTTCCTCCGGGCGGCGGGTCAGCAGCAGCGCCACACCGGCCGCGCAGGCCGCCGCCAGCACGCCCAGCACCACCCACCGCCACGTGCGGTGCTTGGGTTTGCCGGGGTCGATGCGGGCGGCGAGTTCGCGCCGGGCCGCTTCGGTGTTGCGGGCGAGCTGCTTGCGCTGCTGCTTGGTGCGCTTGTCCCACTCCTTGCGCATCTTGCGGCTGCGCTTGGCCAGCTCCTTGCGGGACATGCCGGTGGTCCTGCGCGCGAGCTGGTCCTGGATCTCGGCGGTGGACAGGCCCCGCTGGGCGAGCTCGCGGTCGGCCCGCGCCGCTGCCTGCTTGGACACGACCAGCCCGACGTGGCCTGCGCGCTTGGCTCCGCGCCGCGCGGTGCGCATGCCGGTGCCGACGGCCTTGCCCATGTTCTCTCCGGCACGGGCCATCGTGGTGACTTCGTCCATGTTCTTCCTCCTTGGCCGGTGGGGACCGGCCGGCCGGACTTCCACCGGAGGTGGTCCCCGGTGGTTGGTGATGGCCCGCCGACTGCCGCGGGAGGAAGCCTGGTCGGCGGGCAGCCACGCCCTATCGTGCACCCGAACACGGTGTGCCCGCTCTGCGATGGCAGGATGGTCGGGTGGCTGAAGACAACGGATCGCTCGTCGGGATGACGTTGACCGCGACCCTGCACACGACGCAGGGGGACATCCGGCTCAACCTGTTCTCGAACAAGGCTCCCAAGACAGTGGCCAACTTCGTCGGGCTCGCGGAGGGCACCAAGGAGTACTACGCGCCGAACGCGCGCGGGGAACGCTCCGGCCCGTTCTACGACGGGGTCATCTTCCACCGCGTGATCGACGGTTTCATGATCCAGACCGGTGACCCCACGGGCACGGGCCGCGGCGGACCGGGGTACGAGTTCGCCGACGAGTTCCACCCGGAGCTGCAGTTCAACCGCCCCTACCTGCTGGCGATGGCCAACGCGGGGCCGAACACCAACGGGTCGCAGTTCTTCATCTCGGTCGCGGCGACGAGCTGGTTGAACTACAAGCACAGCATCTTCGGCGAGGTCGCCGACGAGGCCTCCAAGGAGGTCGTGGACTCGATCGCGCACACCGCGACGGGGCAGGGCGACCGGCCGATCAACGACATCGTGATCGAGAAGGTCACCATCGAGCGCGGCGAGAACGCTGCTCAGTGACCCCACGGCCCGGCGAGGTGCATCGTGAGCGTGCCACCCGGGACGCCGCCGCAGCCTGAGGCGGGGCAGCAGTTACCCGCTTGCGCGCGTCACCCCGATCGGCCGACCGGCCTGCGCTGCACGCGGTGCGAGCGGCCGGCCTGCCCGGACTGCCTGCGCGAGGCCTCGGTCGGCTACCACTGCGTGGACTGCGTCGACGAGGGACGGCGCCGCCAGCGCACGCCGAGGACCGTGGCGGGGGCGCAGTACCAGCTCGGCAAGCCGTTCGTGGTCCTCACGCTCGTCGTGCTGAACGTGGGCATGTTCGTGCTCACGGCCGTGGTGGCCGGCAGCGCGCAGCGCAACCTCAGCTCCCAGCTCGGCGCGGACCTGGCGATGGTCCCGCTGCTGACGGCGCAGGGCCAGTGGTGGCGGTTGGTCACTTCCGGCTTCCTGCACTTCGGGGTGGCCCACCTGGCGATGAACATGATCGCCCTGTGGGTGATCGGCCGGGACCTGGAGGTGGTGCTGGGCCGGTTGCGGTTCCTCGCGGTGTACGTGCTGGGGCTGCTCGGTGGCAGCGTCGCCGTGTTCGCCTTCGGCCAGCAGCTGTCGATGATGGCGGGCGCCTCCGGTGCCGTGTACGGGCTGATGGGCGGTATCGCGCTGGTGGCGCTGCGGCTGAAGATCAGCCTGCGCCCGGTGATCACGGTGATCGTGCTGAACCTGCTGATCACGTTCACGATCCCGGCGATCTCGGTGTACGGCCACCTGGGCGGTCTGGTCATCGGTTCGGCGGCGACGGCGGCGCTGGTGTACGCGCCGCAGCAGCGGCGCACGCTGCTGCAGGCGAGCGCGCTCGGGGGGTTGTTCGTGCTGCTCGTGGCGATGATCATCACGCGGGACGCGCAGTTGGCGCAGGCGGCCGCGGTGCTGCCGGGGATGACCTCCACCTGACCGCAGATGGCGCCATCCCTCAGCAAGCGGCTGCGCCGCTCGCCTGACGGGCCGGTGCGGGGCCGAGCACACGGCCACCGATCCGCGCGGCCACTGAGCTCACCGGCCCTGCCCTCAGGTGCCGCCGTGCTCGTGGTGCAGGCGTTCGAGCTCCGCCGCGACGTCCTCCGGATCGGCGCCGAGGTCGAAGCGGCCGAGCACGATCAGCCGCTCGTCGGGTGTCTCCAGCTCCACGCTGCGCGTGGTGCGCCCGTGGCGGCGCTGCTCGTGCGCGCGGGGTGTGATCTCGGACCAGCCGAAGCGGCGGCGCCCGCGCAGCCCGCGGACGGTGACGCCGTGCGGGTCGGCGCTCAACCGCGGCCGGAAGGCCGTGGCGTGACCGGTCAGCGCCAGCAGCGCCAGGGCGACCACGCCGATGAACAGCCGGTCCACCGCGTTGGTGGACAGCAGCCACCAGGCGGCGGCAGCGGCCGTGAGGACCCAGCCGGTGACCACCATCCCGAGCGGGGTCGACCAGCTGCGGGTCTCGTTCGGTTCACCCATGCTCACCTGCGAGGATCCGAGTTGTCCACAGGGGCTGTCCACATGGGGATGACTTACGTCCGTGTCGTTCTGCTGGGCAGGGACGCGCTCCGTCCCGGTGGGCGGGCCGGGGGCCGCGGCCGGCGGGCAGGAGTCGCTGGTGCCAGCGGATATTATCAGCGACTAGCGCCATCCCATCGTCATGATCAGCCCGACGATCATGAGACCGAAGCCGACCGCGAAGTTCCACGCCCCCATCTCGGCGATGAACGGGATCTTGTCGCCTGCCAGGTAGTTGACGATCAGCCACAGCAGGCCGAGGAGCATGAGCCCGAACATGACGCCCAGATACAGCGGATGGGTCGGCCCCTTGAGCTTCGCCGGCGTGCGCGCACCGGCAGTGGTCTGGGCGGAGCGATCCTTCTTGCGCACCTTGGACTTCGGCATGGTGTCCTCGCCAGGTCGTGCGGCCGGGCCGGACTGCGGGGTCGGGCCAGACCGCGGGTCGGGTCAGGTCGCGGGACCGGTGTGCGGAACGGACCGTGGCCGTGCTGGTGAGCGGATCACCGACGCGCCGCCGCCGTGACCCGCGGCGGTGGAACGAGCGGTGACGCTGCAGCGTTCGTGACGGGTCGTTCCCCGGGGACTACGTTAACGTAATCACCGATCAGCCCGTGAGCCCCGGTTCCGCCCCGCCGGGCGCGACGGAGGACGCCGCATGCCTGGAACGGTCGGAACGCGACCTCGCCGGGGCGGCTCCCGCGCGCGGGCGTTGCGCGTGCTCGGCGAGCTCCTGATCCTCGCGGGCCTCGCCGCGCTGCTGGTCGTGGTCCACGCGCTGTACGTCACCGACTGGTTCACCGCGCGCGAGCAGGACGAGGCCACGGCGCGGCTGCAGCAGCGGTGGCGCGGCGCGGCACCTCCGCCCGGCGGTGCCCCTCCCGCTGCGCAGCAGCGGCCGGAGCCGGGGCGGGCCTTCGCGCGGCTGCACGTGCCCGCGTTCGGCCCGGACTTCGCCGTCACCGTGTTCGAGGGCACCGGAGCGGGCACGCTCCGCTCCGGCCCGGGCCACTACGCGGCCACGCAGCTGCCCGGGCGGCGCGGCAACTTCGCCGTGGCCGGTCACCGCGTCGGACGCGGGGCCGCGTTCAACGACCTCGACCAGCTCTCGACCTGCGACGCGCTCGTCGTGGAGACCGGCACGCGCTGGTACGTCTACCGGGTGCTGCCGGTACCCGGCGAGCCGCCCCCGGCGGAGGACGGGCGCTGCGCGCGGGTGCACCCGCTCGGCGCCGCCTACGGCGGCGCGGTCGGCAGGCGGATCGTGCAACCGGAGCGCCGCGACGTGCTCCACCCGGTTCCCGGCAGACCGCGCGGCGCGCTGCCGGAGCGGCGGCGCGCCAGGCTGATCACGCTGACCACCTGCCACCCGGAGTTCTCCGCCGCCGAGCGCCTGGTGGTGCACGGCGTGCTCGTGGACGAGCGCCCGAAGGGGCGGGGATCCGCCGGGACGCGGCCACCGGGGCCCGGGGAGGGGTGATGCCCGCCCGGTCCCGGCGTCACCTGCGGTTTGCCACTACAGTGGCCGTGTGCGCGTACTCGTCGTCGACAACTACGACAGCTTCGTCTACAACATCGTCCAGTACCTCGCCCAGCTCGGCGCGGAGTGCGTGGTGCGGCGCAACGACGTCGTCACCGACGCGGACCTCGCGGCGGCCGACGGGGTGCTGCTCAGCCCCGGCCCGGGCACGCCGCAGCGCGCCGGCCGGTCGATGGAGATCGTCCGGTGGTGCGCCGGGCAGCAGCGGCCCGTGTTCGGCGTGTGCCTCGGCATGCAGGCCATGGGAGCAGTGTGGGGCGGTGTCGTCGACCGGGCGCCGGAGCTGCTGCACGGCAAGGTCAGCGGCATCGAGCACACCGGGCGGGGCGTGTTCACCGGCCTGCCCGAGGACTTCCCCGCCACGCGGTACCACTCGTTGATCGTCACCGCCGACAGCGTGCCGGAGCCGTTCGAGGTGACCGCGTGGGCCGCGGCCGATGACGGGACGCGGTTGGTGATGGGCATGCGCCACCGCGAACTGCCCGTGGAGGGGGTGCAGTTCCACCCCGAGTCGGTGCTCACCGACGCCGGGCACCGGATGCTGGCCAACTGGATGGCCGCGGCGGGCCACCCCGTCGCCGAGGGCGTCGTCGGCGGGTTGGAGAGCGAGATGCGCCGGGTCGCCGCCACCGCTCGGCGGAGCTGACCCGCCGAGCGGTGCCGGCGGCCCCGCGGCGCGCCGGCCCGACCCGACCCGGCTCGGCTCAGTCGAACGGGAAGATGCCGCTCGGTGGCTGGTCGGAACTGGTGCCGGTGGCGCTCTCGTCGTAGTCGCCGACGTGGAGCGTCACCGACTGGTTCTTGTCCAGCTTCTGCCCGGACGAGGGCGAGGACCCGATGACCTTGCCGTCCATGTCCTCGTTGCCGGTCTTCCTGTTCTGCTCGTTGATGTCGCCCTGCCAGCCCTGGCTCCTGAGCTGCTGCTCCACCTCCTCGGGCGAGGATCCCCGCACCTGCGGCATGGTGATCTTCTTGCCGGTGGAGACGTGGAGCGTCACCTGTTCGCCCGGGCGGGCCTGCGAGCCCCCGGAGGGGGACTGCTCGATCACGGTGTCCTGCGGCTGGTCGGCTTCGCGGTCCTGGCGGACGACCTTGAAACCGGCGCCCTCCAGGTAGGCCTTCGCCGTGTCGAAGGGCTGGCCCTGCACGTCGGGCACTTCCTGCGTCTGCGGTTCGGTACCGATGGTGACCTGGATCGTGGTGCCCGTGTTGACCTCGCTGCCGCGGTTGTTCCAGTCGACGACCTTGTCCACGAGGTTCGGGTCCTCGGTCTCCCGGTACTCCGGGTTGTAGCCCATCTTCAGGCCCTGGCCCTGCAGCTTCTGCGCGGCCTGGTCCATGCTCAGCCCGGTCAGGTCGGGCACCTGGACCTTCTTCGGTCCGACGCCGGAGCAGATGGTGACCGTGGTGTTCGCCTTGACCACCTGCGCGCCGGGGGAGGGGTCCTGCTTGATGACCCGGTTGATCTGCTGGGGCGAGGAGTAGCAGTCCGTCTGGTTCAGCTGCCAGTTGCGCTGGTTCGCCAGGTTGACGGCCTCGCCCTTGGCCCTGCCCTCGAACTTCGGAACAGCGATGCGCTCCGGCTCGTCGGAGGTGAGCGTCGTCGCCGCGAACCAGCCGACCAGGGCCAGCACGGCCACGCACGCGGCGGTGGTCAGGGCGATGAGCCACCCCTTGCGCCGCTTGCGCCGGTGCTCGCCGTCGGCCACCTCCTCCGGTGGGACCGGTTCCTGCGCAGCGGTGTGGTCGGGTTCCGGGTCGGCGTCGGCGAACATCGCGGTGCGCTCCTCGTCGGACATGACGAGCGGAGCGTTGGGCCGCTGGCCGGAGAGCACGCGCACCAGGTCGGAGCGCATGTCCGCCGCCGAGTCGTAGCGGTTCTCCGGGTTCTTGCTGAGCGCCTTGAGCACCACCGCGTCCAGCGGCGGGGGGACGCTCTGGTTGAGGTCGGACGGCTTGCGGGGCTGCTCCCGCACGTGCTGGTAGGCCACCGCGACGGGGGAGTCGCCGGTGAACGGCGGTTCGCCGGTGAGCAGCTCGAAGAGCACGCAGCCCGCCGAGTACACGTCGCTGCGCGCGTCGACCGCCTCGCCGCGCGCCTGCTCGGGGGAGAGGTACTGGGCGGTGCCGATGACCGCGGCGGTCTGCGTGACCGCCGCCTGCTCCCCGGCGAGCGCGCGGGCGATGCCGAAGTCCATCACCTTGACCGCGCCCGACTCGGTGATCATGATGTTCGCGGGCTTGACGTCGCGGTGGACGATGTCGTGCTTGTGGCTGAAGTCCAGTGCCGCGGTCGCGTCGGCCATGACCTCCATCGCCCGGCGCGGGTTGAGCGGCCCTTCGGTCTTGACGATGTCCCGAAGGGTCCGCCCCTCCACGTACTCCATGACGATGTAGGGCAGCGGGCCGTTCTCCGAGTCGGTCTCCCCGGTGTCGTAGACCGCCACGATCGCGGGGTGGTTCAGCGCTGCCGCGTTCTGCGCCTCCCGGCGGAACCGCAGCTGGAACGTCGGGTCGTTGGCGAGATCGGCCCGCAGGACCTTGACCGCCACGTCCCGGCCGAGTCGGATGTCGCGGCCCCGGTGCACTTCGGACATTCCGCCGTACCCGAGGGTGTCCTCGAGCTCGTAGCGGTTGGAAAGAAGTCGCGGTGAACTCATCGAAGTGTCGTTCCGATCCGTGTCAATGATCGTCCCATCGTGCCGACTCGCCGTGCGCCCCTGCTAAGGGCTGCCACGGGGCGTTTCGGCGGTGTGTACGGTTCCCCCGACCTCGTCACGTGTCCGTCCGGTCGTGACCGTGACGTCCCTCGTCCCACTATCGGCGGTAACGGTGAACCCGTCCGTGTCAGTATGCCGTTGCGCAGTGTGACCCACTGCCGCCGTCGAAACCAGGTCGGTGTGTGCGATCCGGGATTCGGACGAAACCGGCGACGGGAGGGCGTCCCGCGCGGATCCGCCGCGCAGCCACAGCAGCGCGGTGCTTCCGAGAACGACCAGTACCAGTGCGGCGAACACGATCGCCACCCAGAATACGGCCCGGTTCACCTGCCGCGGCTGAGGTGGAGCCGGGTGCCGCGGAGGCCCGGCACCCGGGTTCGGGGGAGCCGGTGGTTGGCCGGGCACCACCCCCGCCGGATAACCCCCCGCCGCAGGCGGGGGAGCGGGGTGCTGGCCCGCCGCAGGCGGGGCAGCCTGCGGCTGTGCAGCCTGCTGGGGGGCAGCCTGCTGGGGCACCGGCTGCTGTTGTCCCGGTTGCTGCTGCGGTACGTGCGGACCGGGTGCGGTGAATCCCACGGGCGCCGCCTGACCGGGCGCCGCCTGACCGGGCGCCGCCTGACCGGGCGCCGCCTGGCCGGGCGCCGCCTGACCCGGGGGGACCGGCGCGGACTGCACCGGAGGTCCGGGCTGGGGCGGGGCGCCCAGCGCTGCCGGCGCGGGCACGGGCCCGCCCGCGCGCACGCCCGCCACCGCCCCCGCGAACTCCCCGCCGTCGGCGTAGCGCTGGCGCGGGTCCTTCACCAGGGTGGACTCGACCAGCTGCCGCACGCCGCAGGGCACGTCCGGCGGCAGCGGCGGCGGCACGTCGCGGATGTGCATCATCGCGACGGTCACGGCGTTGTCGGACAGGAACGGCCGGTGCCCCATGAGGCACTCGTAACCGACCACGGCCAGCGAGTAGACGTCGCTGGACGGGGTGGCGTCGCTGCCGAGGGCCTGTTCGGGGGCGATGTAGTGCGCCGTGCCCATCACCATGCCGGAACGCGTGACCGGGGCGGCGTCGGCGGCCTTGGCGATGCCGAAGTCGGTGAGCTTCACCGTTCCGTCGGCGGTGATGAGGATGTTGCCGGGCTTGACGTCCCGGTGCACCAGGCCGCGTTCGTGCGCGGCCTGCAGCGCGCGCCCGGCCTGCTCGAGCATGTCGAGCGTGTGCTCGGTGCGCACCCGGCCCTCGCGGGCGAGGATGGCGGCCAGGGGTTCCCCCTCGACCATCTCCATGACCAGGTAGGCGGTGTCCTCCGCCCCGTCCTCGGCCGCGGAGGTCTCCCCGTAGTCGTGGACCGCGGCGATGCCGGGGTGGTTCAGCGCCGCGGTGGTGCGCGCCTCGGTGCGAAACCGGTGCAGGAATTCGGCGTCACCGCACAGTTCCGGCTTGAGCACTTTGACCGCGACCGCGCGGTCCAGCCGGACGTCCACCGACTGCCACACCTCGCCCATGCCGCCGACGGCGATGCGGTGGCGCAGCCGGTACCGGTCGGCGAGCAGCTGCCCGGAAGTGAGCACCGATCAGCCACCTCCCTGCAGTCCGGCTCGGATCACTTCGCGTCCGATCGGGGCGGCGATCGACCCGCCGGTGGCCTCGGCGCCCTCGTCGCCGCCGTTCTCCACGAGCACGGCGACCGCGATCTGCGGATTCTCCGCCGGCGCGAAGGCCACGTACCAGCCGTGCGGATCGGAACCCTGGCCGTGCTGGGCCGTACCCGTCTTGGAGGCGATCTCCACGCCCGAGATCTTGCCGGAGCCCGAGGTGTTCTCCTCCGACTGCAGCATCATGTCCCGGATCTGGTGGGCGACCTCCGGCGAGGTGGCCCGGCCGAGCTTCTCCGGCTGGAAACCGTCGATCTCGGACATGTTCGGCGCGCGCGTGCTCTGGACCAGCTGCGGCTTCATGACCTCGCCGTCGTTGGCCACCGCCGCGGCCATCATCGCGTTCTGCAGCGGGGTGACGCGCACGTCGCGCTGGCCGATGCCGCTCTGGTACAGCGCGGCCTGGTCGGGCATCTCGCCCATGCTCGACTGGGCCGCGTCCATGGGCACGCTCAGGTCCTTGCCGAACCCGAACGCGGCGGCCTTCTGCCGCAGCGCGTCGGCGCCCACGTCGCCGGCGATCTCGGCGTAGGCGGTGTTGCAGGAGTGCGCCAGCGCCGCGGTCAGCGTGTTGCCCTGGCACTGCAGGTTCCCGTAGTTCGGCAGCGGCACGCTCGTGCCGGGCGGGGTGATCTCCGCGGCGTCCTGGACCCGGCTCTTCGGCGTGTAGCCGTTCTCCAGCGCCGCGGCCGTGGTGATCAGCTTGAACGTGGACCCGGGCGGGTAGGTCTCGTCCACGGCGCGGTTGACCATCGGCCCGTCCGGGTCGTCCTCGTAGTTCTGCCAGGCGTCGACGGCCGCGTCGCGGTTGTGCGTGGACACCTTCGCGGGGTCGTAGGACGGGGCGTTGGCCATCGACAGGATCTCCCCCGTCTGCGGGTTCAGCGCGACCACCGAGCCCTGGTAGCCCTTGCTGGTGAGCTGCTCGTAGGCGGTGCGCTGCATGTCCGGGTCGATGGTGAGCTCGACGTTCCCGCCGCGCGGCTCCTTGCCGGTGATCGTGTCGGACAGCCTGTTGAACGCCATGCTGTCGTCGGTGCCGTTGAGGATGTCGTCCTGGCCCCGCTCGATCCCCTTGGAACCGTAGATGAACGAGTAGAACCCGGTGACCGGGGCGAACGCGGGTCCCTCCGGGTAGTTCCGCGCGTACTCCAGCGGTTCCTGCCCCGTCTTCGACGAGTTGGCCAGCGACTGGCCGTCGGCGATGATCTGCCCCCGCTGGTGCGAGTACTCGGCGTAGAGGCTGCGCTTGTTGCGCGCGTCGTTGTTGTACTCGTCCGCCTGGATGACCTGCTTGAAGGTCACGTTGCCCATGAGCAGCACGACCATCGCCATCATCGCCAGCGCCACCCGGCGCAGGGGCTTGTTCATCGGGGACGCTCCACCAGTTCGGTATGTGCTTCCGCGATCGGCGTCTGCGGTTGCTTCGGCCGCGCCGGCTCCTGGGGCCTGCGGGCCGCGTCGGAGATGCGCAGCAGCAGGCCGATGAGGATGTAGTTCGCCAGCATCGACGAACCGCCGTAGGCGAGGAACGGCGCGGTCAGGCCGGTCATGGGGATGAGGGCGGTCACGCCGCCGACGACGACGAACACCTGCAGCGCGATCGTGAACGACAGGCCGCCGGCGAACAGCTTGCCGAACGAGTCCCGCACGGTCAGCGCGGTGCGCAGGCCCCGCATCATCATCAGCAGGTACACCATGAACAGCGCCATGAGGCCGACCAGGCCGATCTCCTCACCGACGGCCACCGTGATGAAGTCGCTGATCGCCCACGGGGTGAGCCCCGGCATGCCCTCACCCAGACCGGTGCCGAAGATACCGCCGTTGGTCAGGCCGAACAGACCCGTGCGCAACTGGTAGCCGGGGTCGTAGCCGTCCGCTGCCTGGGCGAGCGGGTCCAGCCACGTCTGCACGCGCACGCGGACGTGCGAGAACAGGTAGTACCCCATGACGCAGCCGCCGGCGAACAGTCCCAGGCCCAGCGTGACCCACACCATGCGGCCGGTGGCGATGTAGATCATCGCCAGCACGATCCCGAACATGAGCAGCGAGGTGCCCAGGTCGCGCTCGAGCGCGACGATGCCGACGGACAGGCACCACGCCACGGCCACCGGCATGAGGTCGCGCGCCCGCGGGAGGTCCACGCCCAGGAAGCGCCGTCCCGCGGTGGTGAACAGCTCCCGGTGCGTGACCAGGAACGCGGCGAAGAACACCAGCAGCAGGATCTTGGCGAACTCGCTCGGCTGCAGCGACAGCGGTCCGAGGAGCAGCCACCGCTTGGCGCCGTTGCGCTCGGAGATGCTCGACGGCAGCAGGCCGGGCAGCGCCAGCAGCACCAGACCGACGAACCCGCTGGTGTAGCTGTAGCGGGCGAGCACCCGGTGGTCCTTGAGCAGCACCAGCACCAGGACCATGGCGACGACGCCGGCCGTGGTGTACAGGATCTGCTTGCCCGTGTAGGGCGCGCCCACGACCCCCGCGTAGTCGAGGCGGTGCAGGATCACCAGGCCGAGCCCGTTGACCAGCGCCACCAGCGGCAGGATGAGCGGGTCGGCGTGCGGGGCCCAGCGCCGGACGGCGAAGTGCGCCGCGAGGTACAGCGCCAGGAACGCCAGCCCGTAGTAGGCGAGCTCCGCCGTGACCGCCTGCTCCTGGCTGAGCTCGACCAGCATGAGCGCGATGCTCATGATGAAGCTGGCGAAGACCAGCATGAGCAGTTCGACGCCCCGCCGGGTGCTGGGCCGGGGCGCCGCGGACTCCTCCGGTGTCTGCGCACCGGTTCCGGCAGCGGCTTCGGACATCAGCTCACCGTCCGGCACGTGACGCCCGGCTCGTACTCCTCGGTCTGCAGCGGAGTGGGCTCATCGGCCGCGTTCGGGTCCGGGGCCTGCGGGTCCTGCTGACCCGGCTCCGGCGGGGGTGCCGTGCCGTTCTGCGGCCGGTCGCCACCGTTCCGATCCCCGTTGGGGGGCCGGTCACCGGGCTGCTGCTCCGGGGGCTTCGGCGTGGGGCACTCCGGCAGCAGGGCCGTGGTGCGCAGCCGCACGATCGCCTCGCGGGCGGCCTGCAGGTCGCCCACCTCGGTGATCCCGTTGCGCAGGTCCGGGCGCTGCGCCTCCTGCACGTCGCCGACCTCGATCGGTTCGCAGTCCGGCGGGGCGTCCGCGGGGCAGGAGCCCTCGACCTGCCTGCTCAGCGACATGCCGAAGGCGCTGCCCTGGATGCCCTGGTAGATGACGACTTCGTCGGACCGGTTCACGCCGATGTAGTACTGGTTGGTGACCCACCAGCGGCCAACCAGGGCGATACCGGCCAGGGCGACGAGCACACCGCACAGCACCAGCAGCGGGGCGAGCCAGCGCCTGCGGCGGCGGCCGGCCTCCGGCGGTGGTGCGGTGGGTGCGGACTGCGGCGTGTGGGCCTGCTGCGGCTGGGTGACCGCGGAGGCCCGGGCTGCCGACGAGTCCGGCTGCGGGTGCTCATCGCCATTTCCCGCGGCCCCCCCGACGATGGGGGCGTTCTCGCCGAACTCGACGTCGGCGACGTCGGCGACGATCACGGTGACGTTGTCCGGCGCGCCGCCCTTGAGGGACAGCTCGATGAGCCGGTCAGCGCACTGCTGCGGGTCGGGGATGCGGAGGGCTTCCCGGATCGTCTCGGTGCTGACCGGGCCGGTGAGCCCGTCGGAGCACAGCAGGTAGCGGTCTCCGGCGCGGGCTTCGCGCACGGCCAGGCTCGGTTCCACCTCGTGGCCGGTCAACGCGTGCAGCAGCAGGGAGCGCTGCGGGTGGTTGGCGGCCTCCTCCTCGGTGATCCGGCCTTCGTCGATCAGCGACTGGACGAAGGTGTCGTCGTGCGTGATTTGCGTGAGCTCGCCGTCCCGCACGAGGTATGCGCGCGAGTCGCCGATGTGCACCAGGCCCAGCTTGCTGCCCGCGAACAGCGCCGCGGTGAGCGTGGTCCCCATGCCCTCGAGCTCGGGGTCCTCGGACACCAGCTCGGAGATGGCGCTGTTGCCGGCCAGCACCGCGTCGCGGAGCTGGCCGAGCAGGTCGTCGCTGGGCTCGTCGTCGTCCAGTGGCGCGAGCGCCGCGACGACGACCTTGCTGGCCACTTCACCGGCGGCATGGCCACCCATACCGTCCGCGAGGGCGAGTAGTCGTGGGCCGGCATAGACCGAGTCCTGGTTGTTGGAGCGAACCAGACCCCGGTCGCTGCGGGCTGCGTAGTGAAGGACGAGGGTCATGAGCGCAGCTCGATCACCGTCTTGCCGATTCTGATCGGAACTCCGAGCCGGACCTCAGTTGGCCCTGTGACCTTCGCCCGATCGAGGTATGTGCCATTGGTAGAGCCTAGATCTTCCACGTACCACGTGCTGCCACGGAGCGACAGTCTCGCGTGTCGTGTCGAGGCGTAGTCGTCGTCGAGCACCAGCGTGGAGTCGTCGGCTCGGCCGATCAGGATCGGTCGGCCGTCCAGCGAAATGCGAGTGCCTGCCAACGCGCCGTGGGTCACCACGAGGTTCCGCGGTGCCTTGTTCCGCGGTGCCTTGTTCCGGCCTCGGGACTGCTTCGGCTGCTTCTTGCCGCCGAGCTTGCCCGAACCGGGCACCGGGGCACGCATCCCGGAGGCCGAGAACAGGTCGGAACGCACCACGCGCAGCGCGGCCAGCACGAACAACCAGAGCAGGGCGAGAAACCCTGCTCTGGTCAGCTGAATCACCAGCTCTGGCACCTGTTGTGACGCTCCTACTCTCCTCCGGGGACGGGTGGCCCGCCCGATCTCACATCGGCTGCGAGCGGAAGACCAGGGAGGAGTGCCCGACCCTGATCACGTCCCCGTCAGCCAGCTGCCAGGTCTGCACCGGAGTCCCGTTGACCGTGGTGCCGTTCGTGGAGCCCAGGTCGGCGAGCATCGCGCTCTGACCGTCCCAGGTGATCTCGATGTGCTTGCGCGACACGCCGGTGTCGGGCAGGCGGAACTGCCCTTCCTGGCCGCGGCCGATGATGTTCGAGCCGTGCTGCAGCGTGTACGAGCGGTTCGATCCGTCGTCGAGGTGCAGCGTCGCCGTGAGCTGCTGCGGGGGAGCCGGGGGCTGCTGCGGGTAGCCGCCGGGACCGCTCGGCGGGTAGGCACCGCCGGGCTGCTGCGGGTACGGCTGCTCGGGGAACCCGCCGGATCCCGGGTAGGCACCCGGTTGCGGCTGCCCGTAGCCGGGCTGGCCGTAGCCGGGGTCGAACGGCGGCTGGCCGTAGCCGGGGTCGTAGGCGCCGGGCTGGCCGTAGCCCTGGTCGAATCCGGGCTGGCCGTAGCCCGGCTGCCCGTAGCCGGGGTCGTAGGCGCCGGGCTGGCCGTACCCGGGCTGGCCGTAGCCCTGGTCGAATCCGGGCTGGCCGTAGCCCGGCTGCCCGTAGCCGGGGTCGTAGGCGCCGGGCTGGCCGTACCCGGGCTGGCCGTAGCCGGGTTGCCCGTAGCCCTGGTCGTAACCGGGTTGTCCGTAGCCCGGCTGGCCGTACCCGGGCTGGCCGTAGCCCGGCTGGCCGTAACCCTGGTCGTAGCCCGGGGGCTGGCCGTACGCAGGGTCGAAACCCTGGTCGTAACCGGGCTGGCCGTAGCCGGGCTGGCCGTAGCCGGGTTGCCCGTAGCCCTGGTCGTAACCGGGCTGCCCGTACCCGTAGTTGGGGTCCTGCCCTTGGCCGTAGCCGTACTGCCCTTGGGCGTACGGATCTCCCTGGGGGTACTGGCCTGGTGGCTGGCTCATGGGTCGGTCTCCTGCGGTACGAGGTTGTGCCGGCCGTCGAGTCACGTCGGGGTCGACGGTCGAGCTGATTCGGAACTGTCCCGTGTGCAGCGTCTCAGAGCGCTCCAGGGAGACTACGACGTCACCATATGTGTCCCACCCCTGTTCGGTGAGATGCTCCTGCACGCACTCGGCGAGGAGGTCGGTTACGCGGTATTCCTCCTCCGTGAGCCGATCGTGATCCGATGGGCTCAACTGCACAACATAGTGGTTACACGCGAGCAGTCGACCACCAGCGAGCTCGCGCACCTGCAGATCGGCTTCCCGCTGCAGGGCTTGCGCGATCTCCTGGGGAACGACCTTCCCCCCGAATACACGCGCGAAGCCGTTACCGACGATGCCTTCGAGTCGGCGCTCGAAGCGCTGCACGAGGCCCACGGCATCTCCCTCCACGCGTACGACTCCCGACGACCATCGTATCCGTGCCAACGTGCGCTGACACTGCCCAGTTCCCAACCTCCCCGGTGAGAAGGCCACCCCCTGGGAAACCCCGTTCGCGGCGGCTGCTAAGCTGTGTAACAGCTACCGCGGAGGGCGGCTTCACGGACGGCTGGTGGCCGGCCGGTCGCTGATCGGGAACGTGAGCACCCCCCACGGTACGCCGAAGAAGCCATCCGGTAGGCTTTTTCGAGCCACGGGCGAGTGGCGGAAAGGCAGACGCGCACGGTTCAGGTCCGTGTGTCCGGAAGGACGTGAGGGTTCAACTCCCTCCTCGCCCACCGAAGTCCCCCCGGCAGTGCCGGGGGGACTTTTCATGTCCGGGCAGTGCACCGCCGCCCGCGACGCGCGGTTGTTCCGGTTCAGCGCGCGGCGGACACCGCCGGCGCGTCGTCGGGCTGCGCGCGGGGTCGAGGTGAATGTCACGCCCGCGCGGCTGTGAGCGTCGCCGCTCGCCGGGCGGCCCGGCGCGGCGGAGCACGCGCCACCGAACCGCGCGCCCGTTGGCCCGACTTCCCGCGAGCCTTCCTCCCGCGTGCGGGAGGCGGCGCTTCGGTGCGGGTGGGGATGTCGGGCCTCGCGCGCGCCCGCGCGCGAGAGGACGGAGGAATTCCTTCCGCCTCTGCCGGGTGGTCCGCGGGCGGCGCTGCCCGCCCGCTCCCGGCCGGGTCCGGTCCTGGGTGAACAGTTCCGTTGCGACCTCTTGGCCGGGCCGCTCACCTGTGCTGAGGTGATGCACATTCCACCGCAGGATCCGCAGGGAGGACGGCGATGGCGGGAAACAGTCGCGACCCCGGGCGCTCGGTAACAGCGCGTGCGCTCAGCGTGTTGACGGCCTTCGACATGGAGCACTCCCGGCTCACCCTCACCGACATCGCGCGCCGCGCCTCGATCCCGCTGGCCACCGCGCACCGCCTGGTGCGCGAACTGGAGCTGTGGGGCGCGCTGCAGCGGGACGCCCACGGGCAGTACACGATCGGGCTGCGGCTGTGGGAGATCGGGCTGCTCGCCCCGGTCAACAGCCGGCTGCGCGAACTGTCCATGCCCTACCTGCAGGAACTGTGCGAGAACACCCGGCACAACGTGCACCTGGCCGTGCGCGAGGGGCTGTCGGCGATCTACGTGGAGAAGCTGAGCGCGCCCCGCGCGGTGCCGATCGTCTCCCGCGCCGGCGGCCGGCTGCCGCTGCACGCCACGGGCGTGGGCAAGGTGCTGCTGGCGCACTCCCCGAGCTCGGTGCTGCAGCAGTGCTGCGCGCAGGGGCTCTCGCGGCACACCTCGTTCACGATCACCGAGCCCGGGAGGTTGACGCGCGAGCTGCGCTCGGTGCGGCACCGCGGCTTCGCCCAGTGCCAGGAGGAGATGACGCTGGGGAACTGCTCGGTGGCCGTGCCCGTCTACCAGGGCGGCGGCGTCGTGGCGGCGCTCGGCGTGGTCGCGCACAGCGCTCGTGCCGATGTGCCGAAACTGGTCAAACCGCTGCTTCCGGCGGCCGAGGCGATCCGCCAGCGGTTGGAGCAGGACCAGCTCGAGGTGAACGCGGTATCGCGGTGAGGCGGTGCCGCAGTTCCGCGGCGGTGCGGGGCTGATTCCCGCTGCGCGGGCGCCGCGGGCGGTCCGCCGGTCGGATCACCTGAATGGCCGCATGGCGGGACCGAAACCCCGTGACCGTTCACCGACCGGCCACCGACGACCGCGCGCCGTCGGTCGCAACGCGCCTGCCAAGCCCGCCCAGTGAGCCTGCCGAGGTGTTTAAGTCAGGTCGAGCCCTGCGCACGTCCGCGACGGCCGACCGCGCGGGGACCCCGGCAAGGAAGAGGGAGGCACAGAGCCGTGACCGGAATGCCCGGACGCGCCGCGGCCGAGACCGACGCGCCGCGTCCTTGCGCGCCGCAGGCCCGCGCGCCCTTCGAAACGTCGAGCACCGTCGGCAGCGTGGCCGAGACCGTGGCGCGCGAACTGGGATGGACGGGGACCGTGCTGCACCCCACGCGCCTGTTGGGGCGGCACGTGGTCCCGGTCGCCGAACTCGTCCCCGAGGCCCACGCCGAGCGGCTGTGCCTGGGGAGCGGCCCCGTGCTCGACCGCAGCGAGGTGGCCACGTGGGTGTGGCCGGAGATGGCGGGACGCGTTCCGCCCGCCGCGGTGCGGTTGAGCGGTGTGCTGGCGCCCGCGCGGCACTGGCGCAGCGCGCTGACCGCGGCAGCGCCGTTCGCGCGCTACGCGGACACGGCGATGGTCGTGTCGCAGGGCGTCGCCGCCGAGCAGGGGTTCGTGGAGAACTGCCTGTTCCGCGCGCGGCAGGCGGGCACCGCTGTGGTGAGTGTGGACGGTGACGCGGTGCGCACCGAGCTCGCCGGCCGGTGCTGGCACGACGAACCGCCGATGGAGCACACCGCGGTCTCCCGGTGGATCAACGAGGTCGTCTACGCCCAGCTCGTCGAGCTGACCGATCCGGCCCCGCGCTCGTGACCGCCGGCTCGGTGAGCACGACCGCGCTGCGACACTCCGCTCGCCGCGACACCGCACGCGGTTGAGCTCCGTTGGATACGGTGGGGCGCATGCGAGTCGCGATCGCCGGAGCGCACGGACAGATCGCGCGGCACCTGACCAGGGAGCTGGTGCGGCGCGGGGACGAAGTGACGGGGTTCGTCCGGAACCCGGACCACGTGGCCGACGTGACCGAGGACGGAGCGCTGCCCCGCGTGGTGGACGTGGAGAACGCCGACGCCCGCACGGTGGCAGGTGAACTGTCCGGTGTGGACGCAGCGGTGTTCGCCGCCGGTGCGGGGCCGGGAAGCGGTGCCGCGCGCAAGGACACCGTCGACCGCGCCGGTTCGGTGCTGCTGGCCGAGGCCTGCGAGACCGCCGGCGTCGCCCGCTTCGTGCAGATCAGCGCGATGGGGACGACGCGGCCGAACCCGCCGGACGTGGGGGAGGTGTTCGGAGCCTACCTGGACGCGAAGCGGGAAGCCGAAGCCGACCTGCGCAGCCGGCAGTTGGACTGGACCATCCTGCGCCCCGGCAGGCTCACCGACGGCGAACCCACCGGGCTGGTGGAGCTGGCGGCTTCCGTCGCGCGCGGTGACGTGACGCGCGCCGACGTCGCCGCGACCGCGGTCGCGGTGCTGGACGAGCGGCGCTCGGTGCGCAAGGCTCTGGAGGTCGTCAACGGCGCCACGCCGATCGTCGAGGCCCTGCGCACCGCGGTGGCGCGCTGATCGCGGCGAGACACACCCCCTGCGGCCGCCCCCGCTCGCGGGAAGGCCGCCGCGCGTGCGCCGCCGCGGGGCGCGTGCCGCCGGTGCGCGGATCCGCGGCGTTCGTCGCGGTTCGGCCCGCGGTGCCGGGCTCAGCAGCGCCCGGCGGGCACCTCCACCGGTCGCGGTGGAGCGCCGTCCGACCCCTCCTCCGCCTCGGAGGGGGCGTTCGGCAGGTCCTGCGCGTCCTCGTCGGCGCGGGATCCGCCGGTGCGGGGCTCCTCGGTGCGGGGGTGGGGAGGGTCCGCGGTCGTGTGCGACTGGGGAATGCGAGCGGCGAGGTAGCCGCGCACGAGTTCCTTGGCCTCGGCGACGAGCACGTCGTCGCCCTCGGGCGCGCGGCGGAAGGCCAGGCGCAGCACCGCGTCCGCGGCTTCGACCGCGACGACGAGCGGGGTGTGCACCTCCGCGGGGTCGAAGCCGAACGTCTCGCTCAGCAGCGTGGTCAGCTTCTCGGCGATGACGACGTTGTTGTCCTTGTTCGAGTCGAGCAGGCGCGGGTCGATGACATCGCCGAAGTGCAGCTGGCTGAAGGCGGGGACCTCGCGGTGCATCGTGAGGTAGACGTCGAACACGGCGTCCACCCCGTCCCACCAGTGCGTGATCTCGAGTTCGGCGAAGTGCTGCGACAGGGTGTGCACGAACCGGTCGACGTTGCGCCGGGTGAGCTCTTGCGCGACGGCGCGCTTGTCCGGGAAGAACTGGTACAGCGAGCCCACGGCGACGCCGGCGCGTTCGGCGATCAGCGTGGTGGTCACCCCGTCGTAGCCCACTTCCTCGATGAGTTCCGCGCAGGCGGAGAGCATCTTCTCCACGCGTTGCGCGCTGCGCTGTTGCACCGGCTTGCGGCGCAGTGGAGCCACTTCGGCGGGCACGGGTCTCTCCTTGGTCGTCGCGCGGTTCGCGGCGGACCGCGAACCGCGGTGGTCTGCAGGGCGATCAGTACCGGAACGGGCGGACCGGACGGACGAACGGGCGTTTCCGCGGTCCGCGTTGCGGCGCCGGATCAAGTCTCTCGGTGATCAAGCTGCCAGTGACATGTGACATGCCGAAAACGATGTGGTCCGAAGGGGTGAGCACGAATGGGTCCATTTGACGGTGGTCCCTGATGCTGTGGCGCCAGTAAGACAGCATGCCGTGGCGGGGATTCCACCGGAAAGAGTTGTCCGTCGTTCATCGGGCCGTTGGCGTTACGCCTTGTGCGTATGCGGTCCGTCATGTTGTCAGAGCACATGGTCACTATCTAGCGTGAAGCAGATCGGTGTGCTCCGTGAGAAAGGTCATCGTGGGTGAACGCGCGGTTGTCACGCATCGACGAGCGCTCGACGAACGGGGCGCCGGGACGCGACGAGCCGCGCGATCGGCGGGGGTGCATCCGCCGAACGCTGCAGCACCGGAGGGCACACCCCCGCGGTGGCTTCCTCGAGACCCCGCTCGGCTGAACGGACCAGCTCGGCGAGCCGCTCGGTCCCGCGCGAAGTCGCCGAACGCGGCCGGCGTGCTCCGCAGCACGGGTCAACCGGCGGTGGGCGTGCGAGCAGTGACGAGGGGGCCATCGGAGTGCTGTCGTTGCCACCCTGCGGAGCGTCCCGGCGGTGCGGTCGCTGCGTCGAGGAGTGCCTCGCGCCCCGGAACAGCGCTGCGCCCCGGAACAGCGCCGGGCACCAGAGCAGCGCCGCGCACCAGAGCAGCGCCGCGCACCAGAGCAGCCCGAGGCACCAGGGCAGCGCCGGGCAGCAGGGCCGTCCCCGGCGCCGCCGGCATCTGAGCCCCGTGTCCGGCAACGTCCTCACCGGCGCGCCGTCCGCTCCCCGCAACCGGTCCGACGCGCATCCCGACGCGCGGGCGGTCCCGGCCACCGCCGCCGCGCCGTGGGAGCCGCTCGCGGCGACCGAGGCCAACGCCGTGCTCGGCGACGGCGGGTACCGGCTGCGCGTGACCCGGCGCGGCGAGCGCCTCGTCCTCGTCGGGCGCGGCGCCGGAACCGGGATCCCGCTGGGCAGCGACCCCAGCTGGGCCGACCTGTACCGCACGCTCATCCGGCTGCGCCGCACCCGACGCCTGCGGGACGCCGCGTGGTTGTACGACCTGATGCGCACGCTGCACGCCGAGGACCCGCCGGACGCGGCTCCGCGGAGCCTGCCCGCCGAACGCGCCGACGTGCTCCCCGCCGACAACGAGGCGCTGTCCCGCCGCTGCGCGATCGCGCTGACCAGGACCGACGGCGGCGTGCACTTCCCCGCGGCGGGCGAGACCGCCTGCGGGGGGACGCTGCTGCGCGGCAACCGCGCGATCCGCCTGCTCAGCCGCAGCTCCGCGGGCGAGCTCGACCGGGCGGGGGTGTGCCGGCAGCTGCGCGGCTGGTCCCGCCTCAGCCGCGCCATCGCCGAGGACCCGATGCTGCGCATGCACTGCGCCGCCGAACCGGCACCCGCCGCCGTGGTGGACACGAGCACGGGCCGGGCCGCGCTGGCGCGCGTGCCCGAGCCGGCACCGCGGCACCCGCAATACCCGGCGGGAACGGTGCGCTGCACGCTGTCCGCGCTGCTGCGCCCCGGCCCGGACGGCGAGCCCGCCCTGCTGCGGCAGGTCCTCGCCAACCGGTTCGAGCGCCGCGAACCCGTGCTGCCGTACTTCCTCGAGCACTTCATCCGCCCGCTGCTGCGGTCCTTCCGGCTCGGCCTGGACACCCACCGCATCGGGCTGTTCGGCGTGCACGAGGCCGACATCGGCTTCGAGCTCTCCCCGGAACTGCAGGCCACCGGCCGGATCGTGCTCGGCGACTACGAACCGATGAGCCTGCCGCCGCACCAGCCGGAGATCACCGGCGGGGTGAACACGCTGAACTCCGTCGTGGACGCGCTGTGCACCGGTTTCGAAGCCTGCCACGGTCAGGCCGAGCAGGTGCGCAGCAGCGCCGAGCGCATCCGCAACGAGGAGCTGCGCTACCTCGAGCCGCGCACGGCGGAGCTGCTGCGCCGTTCCGAACCGCTGCACGACATCGCCCACGCGGTCCCCGCCGAGCAGGACGCGGTCCTGAAGGACGTGCTCAACCGGGTCCAGGAGCGCACCCGTGCGCGGCGGTGGGACTCCCGGCTGCCGCGGCCGGTCGTGGTCGTCGACCTGGACCTGTGCGGGCTGGTGCCGCTGCACCGCATCCGCGAGGCCGTCCGCGCGGTCTCCGGACCGCGCCCCGGCGCGGCCGAGGGCATCGTGGAACTGGCCGGACCGGACTCCCTGCCGCTGCTGCCCACGCACGCCGGCTCCACCTGGCCGCACTTCCTCGAGCGCAGCGGGCTCGCCCGCCGCTACCCGGAGGTGGACTGGTGGGCCGTCTACGCGGAGTTCCGCCGCGCGTTCCACGCCCGCGGCCGGGAGCGCACCGGTTCGGACACGGTCAACGCCGGTCTCGCCCGCTTCGTGTGGGACGTGCGGGACGCGGGCGGGCACGTGGTGTTCTCCACCGGCCGCCGCGAGCGCTGCCGCCGCGCGGTCGAGGACGTGCTCGCCACCGCCGGAGTGCCGGACAGCACGCTGCTGTTCCTGCCGGACGAGCGCAGCGGGCCGGGCTGGCAGCTGCGGGTGGAGAAGCTGCGCGAACTGCCCGATTCCGAGGTTCTCGCGGTGTTCGACGGCCGGCGGGCCCACCGCGCTGCCGTGGTCGAGCAGTTCCCCGGTGCCCAGCCGGTGGCCGTGGAAGTGCCGGGACTGGCGGGGGAGCGGCACCCGGAGCGGGCGCTGCCGGACACCGACCGTGCCGTCGCCACCTTCGAGACGACCCCGCGGCCGCCGGGAACGGTGGCTCCTGCGCGGCTGTCCAACACGCACTCGCTGGAGGAGCTCCAGGTCGGGGCGCTGCGGCGCAACCGGTTGGCCCAGCAGTGGGCCGTCCGGCTCAGCGAGCACGAATCCCGGCTGCTGGTCCGGCGCATCGTGACCGATGTGGACCGCTGCGCCGAGCGGACCGCGCGCACCGCGCTGGACAAGTTCGCCCCCCAGGAGGCCGCCGATCCGGAGGAGCGCACCGAGCGGCGGTTGCGCGCGCTGCACCACGTGTTCACCCGCAAGCAGTTCCTCAAGGGCTCCCGCTCGAACTACCGCGTGGAGCACCTGCGCGCCGACGTCGAGCCGTTCCTGCGCGACGGCGCGCCGATCGACGTGGTCCTGTTCGGCTTCCCGGTCAAGCAGTGCCTGAACCGGCTCAAGGCGCTCGGGCCGCTGCCGGACCTGGCCGAGCTGGGCGCGCTGGCCCGGCTGCGCGAGCTGTCCCAGGCCGTTTCCGCCGTGCACCCGCCCGGGGTGCGGTTCAACATCCTCGCCGACGGCCGGCACTTCCGCACCCGCCCCCACGCGATCACCGAGTCCTACCGGCGCAAGCTCCAGGAGTACATCGAGCTGCTCGGCATCACCGAGCGGACCGCGGTGGAGGAGATCGACGCGGTGGCGGCGAACCGGTTGGGACCCGGCCTCCCGGCGGAGCGGGCGGCGCGGATCTCCCGGCACCGCAAGCGGTTGGCCGAGGCGCTGCGGGGATTCGACATCACGGACA
Source organism: Salinifilum aidingensis (assembly GCF_054782015.1). Taxonomy (NCBI): domain Bacteria; kingdom Bacillati; phylum Actinomycetota; class Actinomycetes; order Pseudonocardiales; family Pseudonocardiaceae; genus Salinifilum; species Salinifilum aidingensis. The sequence goes on from NZ_BAAGTH010000003.1 coordinate 162,524, forward strand.
ACCCGCTGCGCACCCTGGACAGGGTGCAGGCCGTCGCCGGCTCGATCGGCGACTTCGAACCGCGCATCGCCGGGCTGTTCCGGGAGATGCTCATGTCGCTGGTGTACTCCGTTCCCGTGGTCGTGCCGCCGGGAGCGGACCGGATCAGCTGGTCCACCGCCGTCTACGCCGACGTGTACAACCTGACCGACCCGTCGGTGCCGGCGCGCGTGCGCGAGGCGCGCGCCGGGGTGCTGCGCCGGGCGTGGCAGACCGTGCTGGGGTACCTGGCCACGTTGCAGGTGGACGAGGAGTTCGGCTACGAGCGGATGTTCCCGAACCGGGTGCGCCTGACCGTCACGGCCGGCCGCGAGGGCTGCCTGGGGTTCACCTACCTCGGCGGCTCCGGTCTGCTGCCGTGGCAGGGCACCGGCGTGGTGGACGACCGGGGCCACGTGGCGGTCGACTTCGCGATCTCCCTGCTCGACCGGGGTTTCGTGCCCGTGTTCTCCCCGCTGCTGGGGCCGCGGCAACCGTGGATGATGGTTCCGGCGCAGCGCACCCGGCTCGACGAGTCGGACCTGCTGAGCACGCTCGTGCCCGCGCCGCGCGCGGAGGAGCAGGGTGGCGGGATGCGGTTGGAGGAGGACTTCGCCGCCAGGGTGCGCCTGCGCCGCGGATGAGCTGAAGCGCGCGGTGCTGGGGAGCCCGCGGATCGGTGCTCGTGCACTCGGCCGCACCTGTCCGTCGGGCAAGCGGCGGGGCCGCTTTCCGCGGCACGCGGAGCGACCCAACGCAGGAGGCTCCGCTGCGGGAGGCCGTGCGCAAAACGGCCCAACAGAGCCTTGAGCGCGGCAGGGCCCTGGTGCGGCGGCGCACCTCGCTCGGGGTTGCGAGGCACTCCGCACACCAGGGCCGTGCCATCTCCGGTCTCGTTCGGGGGGCGCGGACCGGAGGGGTGGAGTCCGCGGACCGGTGCCGGTCGGGGGAGGGGAGTGCGGCAGCACCGGCCCGCGGAGGCCGGGGACGCGCGGTTCGCGTCCTGTCTTTCCTGGTTCTGGTCGGTCGGGGGTGCGGAGCGCTCGCCGCCGGTGGCGCCGGGCGCTCCGCGTGCCCGCTCGGGGGCGGTCGTTCGGGGTGTGCTGTTCGGGGTGTCGCCCCGTCCGGGGCGGAACGGCGGCCGGGGTAGCCGGTCGTTCGTCGGGGATTCGGGGTTGTCGGGCTTGTCCGCGTCCGGTTGTCGTGCTCTCCCGGTTCTCCGGCGGGAACCGCGACCGCGCATCGCGTCGGGGTGTGCGATGTGGACGGTCGTGTGCTCGCCGGCGGGCAACCGGCCGGGGTCGCTTTGCCTGGATCGTGTTCCTGCGAGGGCCGCCTCGCGGGGTTCGCAGGGGGTGGTGCCACGGATCGCGGGGTCGCAGTTCGTGGGACCACGGGTGTTGGGTTCACAGGGTTCGCAGGGGGTGCGTGCCGCGCATCCCTCCAGTTCCCGTCCGCGTCGGGGTGTTTCCGCTGTCGCGGCCCCGTCCCGTCTCGCCGGGATCGGCGCCGCCCGGGGTGTTCCCGTGGTGACTAGATTGGAACAGTGCGTGGCGGTTCGCCTAGCCCGGAGGCGATAACCGGGCGGACCGCGACGACGAGCGGTCGGCGGAGTTCACCGCTGCCGATCACCCCGACCGAAGTGCACTTCACCGCTTTGCTGAAGTGCCCTTACCCTGCGACTGACGCCCGTTGAGCGTGAGGGGGCCCGTAATGAGTTCCATCGACACCGGCGACTCGCCCGTTACACCGGACGTGTGGGACGGAGGTCCCATGCGAGAGGCACTGGCGAATCGGGACGTCAGCGCGATCTACCGGCAACTGCGTCGACACGGGGTCTCGCAGCGGCAGATCGCGGCCTCCACCGGGCAGTCGCAGTCCGAGGTGTCGGAGATCCTCAAGGGCCGGCAGGTCATCGCCTACGACGTGCTCGCGCGGATCGCCGACGGGCTGGGGATTCCCAGGGGCTACATGGGCCTCGCCTACGAAGGGGCGATGGTCGGGCGGGTCGCTACCACCAGCGACTCCCAGGTTGAGGAGGACGAGTCGGTGAAGCGGCGGAACTTCCTGTCCCATGCCGCGGCCGTCACCATGGGTGCGGCTGTGTTCGGAGCGGAGAGCGCCAACTGGACGCCTGCCTACGCGCAGACGCCCGCTCCGTCCCGCATCGGCATGACCGACGTGCAGCAGATCCAGGCGGCGACGAAGGCGTTGCGCGACCTGGACTACCGCTATGGCGGCGGGACCTGCCGCGATGCGGTGGTCGCCCAGCTGTCCTGGGCGCAGCAGTTGTTAGAGACGAGCGCGGCCGACAAGGTCCGGACGCAGCTGTTCCGGGCACTGGCCGACATGCACAGCCTCGCCGGGTGGACCTCGTTCGACACGGGCCTGCTGGATCCGGCCCGCGGGCACTTCGGGAAGGCGCTGGAATTCGCCAAGCAGGCCAACGACGACAGCTTGGCCGCCGGCATCCTCTACCGGATGGGCCGGGTTTACCTGCACTACCACGAGCCGAACGAGGCGCTGAAGCTGTTCCAGCTGGGGCAGCTCGCCGCCCAGGACTCCGGATCCCCGCTCACGGTCGCGGTGCTGTGCGCCAACGAGGCGTGGGCCTACGGCATGCTGAACAGGCCGAACCAGGTGCAGGAGATGCTCGGGCGCACCAAGGACGAGTTCACCCGCGCGAACCTCGCCGAGGCCCCCGACTGGGTCCGCTTCTTCGACGAGCACGACCTGCACTGCATGATCGGCTCCGCGCAGGACGCGCTGGCGGTGTTCGACCCGAAGAAGCACGCCCCGATCGCCGTCGCGCACACCATGAAGGCCAACTCCATGTACGGCTCGGACATGCAGCGCTCGCACACCTTCGGGCTGGGCATGCAGGCGACCAACCACATCCGCGCGGGTGACCTGCAGGAGGGGATCAAGGTCGGCCGCCGGGCGCTGCAGGTCGGCGAGCAGGTGAAGTCGCAGCGGGTGGTCGACCGGCTGAAGCCGCTGCAGGTGGAGGCCACCAAGCACCGCATGAACGCGGAGGCCCGCGATTTCGCGGAGGAAGTGCAGCAGTTCCGGAGCTGATCGGGCCAGCGCGGCGCGCCCGACGCAGCCGGACGTCGGTTTGGAGCACATGATTTCCAAGACCCGCCTCGGGTCCGACGGGAGGTCCGTCTCCGCTGGGGGCGGTGGTACCGAGACGTCACCGGCGCGGCCGGTGACGCGGAACCGCCGCTCGCGCGCGCGGCTGTCGATCGCTCTGGCGCAGGTGTGCGCGCAGGCGGGGCTGGACCCCCGCGGTGCGCGGCTGCTCCGGTTCGTCAACAACGCGGTCTTCCGGTTGCGCCGGCACGATGTCGTCGTCCGCATCGTGCTGGCGCCTTCGTTGTCGCACCGGGCGCGCGCGGTCGTGGTGGCGGCGCGCTGGCTCGCCGAGAACGACGTCCCCGCCGTGCGCCTGCTGCCGGACGTGCCGCAGCCCGTGGTGGCGGGCGGTTACGTCGCGACGCTGTGGCGGGCGGTCCCCGACGCGGGGGAGCCGAGCGCGGAGCACCTCGGTTCCCTGCTGCGGGAGCTGCACACCGTCGCGCCCGCGCCGGAGCTGCCCGAGTGGGACCCGATCGCCGACGTGCGGCGCAAGGTCGCCGATGCCGAGGAGCTCTCGGCCGAGGACCGCGCGTTCCTGCTGCACCGGTGCGAATCGCTGCGCAACCGGCTCTCGGCGCAGCGGGCGCGGCTCACCCGCGCGGCGGTGCACGGGGACGCGCACCTGGGCAACGTCATCCTCGGCCCGCGGGGACCGGTGCTGTGCGATCTCGACTCGATGTGCGCGGGCCCGCCCGAGTGGGACATGACACCGCTGGCGGTGGGGCACCTGCGCATGGGGCACCCGCCGGAGCGGTACCGGCGCTTCGCGGCCACCTACGGCACCGATGTCACGGGTCGGCCGGAGTTCCCGCTGCTGCGCGCGCTGCGCGAGCTGAAGATCACGGCGAGCGCGCTGCCGGTGCTGCGCAGCAATCCGCGGATCGCCGAGCAGCTGCGGCACCGGTTGCGCACGATGCGCGCGGGGGACTTGGACACCGCGTGGGCGCCGTACCGCTCGTGCTGACCGCGCGCCGGAGTTGACCGCCCGGGCGATGCCGGCTGCGATTCACCGCCGCTGGGGCACCGCTCGGCGACAGCCGGAGCGTTCTTCCGCTCAGCGGGAAAATCCCAGGTGGATCGTCCGGTCTTCGGCGCGGCCGAATTCGCCCGCCAGTTCGAGGCGGGAGCGGGCCCTTCCGGTGGCTGCCCGAGGCCCGCTCCGCTGCGCCAGCCGATCCGCTGAGGGAGCCCGCGTCAGGTCCTCGTCATCTGCCGGGGCGCCCGAGGCGCAGCGCCAGCCCCGCCCCGATCGCCACGAGCGCGGCGGCACCGGCGATCCACGGCCACGCGGGCGCGCCGCCGCCGGCCTCGGCGCCGTCCGCGGAGCTCTCCGGTGGTGGTGCCGGGCTGCCGCCCTGCTCCCGGGTGAGCCGGAAGGTGATCTCGCCGGTCACCGGGTGCCCGTCGTTGGACAGCACCCGGTAGCCGACGGTGTACTCCCCGGCTGGCCCGAGCTCCCGCACGGGGACGGTCACCTCGTTGTCCCGCACGCGCGCCTCGCCGCCGGTCCAGTGCCCGCCGTGCGGGCCGGTGACGCTGACGGTGTTGTACCCCTCGCGCACGGGCTGGTCGTAGACGAGATGCACGTCGCCGGGTCCGCTGCGCAGCTGCGCACCGTCCGCGGGGTCGCTGTCGACGAGGGTGTTGTGCGCGGAGGCGGTTCCCGCGCCGCCGAGCCCGGCCAGGAGCGTGACCAGTGCCACGACCAGCAGGCGGGCCGGGCGGTGCGGGACTCGTGCCGTCCGGGTGGATCGCGCGCTCGGGGTCACCGCTTGCCTCCTCGGATGCGCAGCAGGGTGCCGAGGGCGATGCCGAGACCGAGCGCGCCGACGGCGAGCCCGGCACCGCCGACCCAGCGGGCGGTGGTGTCGGTGGCCGGTTGTCCCGCGGACTCGCCGGATCCGGTGGCCCGGGCCGTGCCGCGCTCCTGCTCACCACCTCCGCCGCCGCTGGTCAGCTGCACGCTGGGGGCGGGGTGCTCCGGTTCGGGCCGGCCTTCGCCCGCGGGCTGCGCGTCCCAGTTGACGACCTCCCCGCTGTCGTAGGTCTGCGCGGTGGGCAGCACGACCCGGTCGGTGCTCGTCGGGAGCGCGCCGATGCTGACCTCGAACTCGGCGTACTGGTCGGGGCCGATCCGCGTGCCCTCCTGCGCGGTCCAGGTGATGCTGCGGACGACTTCGGTGACCTCGCTGCCGGCGACCTCGACCGGGCGGTCGAGGTGCCGCTTCTCGACGTGCGCGTCCCAGCCGGGCACCGGTTTGGTGCGCACCGAGCTGATGGGGGCCTCCTGCGGGAACCGCACGCGGACGCGCACGGTGCCGGCGTCGGGTCGCTCGTTGGGCACGGTGAAGGTGACGTCGGCGCTGTCCCCCCGCGCGGCGGTGTCCGGTTCGACCGTGACGTGCGCCGCGGCCAGCGGCGCGCCGAGCAGGCCGGTGAGCCCGCACGTCCCGAGAAGTACACCTGATCGGGTGACAAGTCTTTTTGTTGACAACTTTGCGATCGTTCTCCGCGGTCCGGGTTTCGGCGCGAATCGCGCTGGATTCGCGCCGCGAATGACGAAAGCGCAACAATCGAGCGCCGGTGATTCCGCTCGCCGTCGCGTGAAATGCGTTACCGGGCGGGCGCCGGCGGGCCGCGGAGCGCGTGAATTCGTTGGGCGGTCAACTGCGCGATGAGCCGCCGGGAACGTGCGGGAATGCACGCGACGCACGTTTCCCGCGCGGGCGGCGGGGTACGGTGGGGAACTCGCGGAAGGACGCGGCGCAGAAAGCGCGCGACCCCGAACAGCGCGCGCTCGGCGCTGCTCAGTAACAATCCGGTCAAGATTGCGGAGGCGATGTGGCCGAACGCCATTTGCACCGGTGCGAACGGTGTGGCCGGATGCACCGGGTGGGCCGCGTGCGCGCCGGAGAGTTGAAAAAATACGTGAAACGCCATTTGATTCGCGGCGAGAGCGCTTAGAATCCCGAGCGGTCCGCGTTGGCGATCGGCGAGCGCTACACCGGCACTTGCGAGGAGGGCGGTGATAACGGCTGTGACCCCGGGGTCGGGTAGCGCGCCTCCGGCGGCCGCGTGCGCGGCCACGGAGAGTGCAGCCGAGGTGGTGGTCAGCCCAACACCGCGCAGCCAGCGAAGGAGGCCTTGCGCAGGAGCGAGCTGAACGGACACGGTGGCGAGTCTAAGTGTCGGTTCCAACACGCTGAGCGCAGGTGCTCTTGCCATCTTCACCCGTTTGGGCCACTGTCTAGGCGGTGCGCCACCCGGACCTGCTTCGGTGGCCGGCACTGCCGGGCGGCCGTGGACGGGTGTTCGCCACTGACGTCGGAAAGGAGGGGCGTCGTCGATCCGACGCCAGCATCTGTGTCGACTGAAACAGAAATAACCGAGAAGCGCAGAACCGAAGAGCAGGAAACGGTCCAGAGCGCCGCTGACCGGCCCGGACGCATGGACTGGGTGGTGTTCACCATCGCCGGCGTCGCCGCGGTGGCCTACATCGCCTGGGGCGTCCTCGGCACCGAGTCGCTGACCTCGTTCGCGAGCTCCGCGATCGATGTGCTCGTCACCGACGGCGGCTGGCTGTTCGTCCTCGCGGGCACCGGCTTCGTGGTCTTCGCCCTGTGGCTGGCGTTCAGCCGCTACGGGCGGATCCCGCTGGGTGCGGACGACGAGGGCCCGGAGTTCCGCACCAGCTCGTGGATCGCGATGATGTTCGCGGCGGGCATGGGCATCGGCCTGATGTTCTACGGGGCCTCGGAGCCGCTCACGCACTTCACCGATACTCCTCCGGGATCGGTGCCGGCCGGTACGGATGCCGCGCTGCGGACGGGGATGTCCACGTCGCTGTTCCACTGGACGCTGCACCCGTGGTCGATCTACGCGGTCGTCGGCCTGGCGATCGCCTACGCCAGCTACCGGCGCGGTCGGCCGCAGCTGCTGAGCTCCGCGTTCGTGCCGTTCTTCGGCAACCGCGCGAACGACACGCCGATCGGCAAGGTCATCGACTCGCTGGCGGTGTTCGCCACGATCTTCGGCACCGCGGCCTCGCTGGGCATCGGTGCCACGCAGATCGGCGCCGGTCTGGAGCACGTGGGCTGGGTCGGCAACGTCACCCAGCCGGTTCTGGTGATGATCATCGCCGTGCTGATCGCGATCTTCATCGTCTCGGCCGTGTCGGGCGTGGCCAGGGGCATCCAGCTGCTGTCCAACAGCAACATGGTCCTGGCGTTCCTGCTGGCGCTGTTCGTCTTCATCGTCGGCCCGACCGTGTTCATGCTGGACCTGCTGCCCACGTCGGCCGGGTCCTACCTGCAGAACTTCGGCGAGATGGTCTCCCGCACCGGTGTGACCGGCGGTGAGGAGATGTCCAGCTGGCTGTCCAGTTGGACCATCTTCTACTGGGCCTGGTGGATCTCCTGGTCGCCGTTCGTCGGCATGTTCATCGCGCGGATCAGCCGCGGCCGCACGATCCGCCAGTTCGTCGGCGGCGTCATCCTCGTGCCCAGCGTGATCAGCCTGGTCTGGTTCGCGATCATGGGCGGTACCGCGCTGTACCAGCAGCGGACGGGCGCGGACCTGGCCGGTGCGGACAGCGCCGAGGCGCAGCTGTTCCAGCTGTTCGACCAGCTGCCGTTCGGCCTGATCGCCAGCGTGCTGGCCATGCTGCTGATCATCAACTTCTTCATCACCAGTGCGGACTCCGCCTCGGTCGTGGTCGGCTCGATGTCGCAGCGCGGCAGCACGAAGCCGAGCAAGTACGTGGTCGTGCTGTGGGGTCTGGTCATGGGTGGTGTGGCCGTGGCCATGCTGCTCATCGGCGGTGAGGACGCGCTCGACGGGTTGAACCAGACCACGATCATCGCGGCCTCGCCGTTCGTGATCGTGCTGATCTTCCTGTGCGCAGCGCTGGTCAAGGACCTGCGCAGCGACCCGATGATGCTGCGCAGCGAGAAGGGTGCCGAGGTGCTCGAGCGGGCGGTCATCGCCGGCACGGAGGAGCACGACGGCGACTTCGAGCTGGTGACCACGCCGGTCGAGAACGGCGACGAGAGCTCGGAAGACTCCGGGGAGGACTCCTCCGCGGGGAGCGGTCGCTGAGTGAACTTCCTGGATTACCTCGCATCCAGGTGGCAGCAGGTGCTGGTCGACGGTTACCAGCACGCGAGCATGGTGGTGCAGTGCGTCGCGCTGGCCACGCTCTTCGGCGTCCTGGTCGGGGTTGCGGTCTACCGCAGCCCCGCCGGGGCGGCGATCGCTACTGCACTGTCCAGCGCGGTCCTGACGATCCCGTCCTTCGCCCTGTTCGGACTGCTGATCCCCGCGCTGGGCCTGGGGGTCGCCCCGTCGGTGGTGACCCTCGTCCTCTACGCGCTGCTCCCGATCGTGCGCAACACGATCGTCGGCCTGGCCGCCGTGGACCGCCCCGTCGTGGACGCGGCCCGCGGCATCGGCATGAGCCGGGCCGGTGTGCTCCTGCGCGTGGAGCTGCGCCTGGCCTGGCCGGCCATCCTCGCGGGCATGCGCGTGAGCGCGCAGATGCTCATGGGCATCGCCGCCATCGCCGCCTACGCGAAGGGCCCGGGCCTGGGCAACCTGATCTTCAGCGGATTCACCCGGCTGGGCGGGGCGAACGCGTTGAACATGGCGCTGACCGGCACGATCGGCGTGATCGTGCTGGCGCTCGTGCTCGACGCGCTGCTCGTGCTCGTCGGCAGGGTGACGACACCGAGGGGGCTGCGTGGCTGAGGGACGCGAGCAGGCCGGCGGCGAGCCGGTGAGCGGCCACGGGGTGGAGATCCGTCTCGAGTCGGTGTCGAAGCACTACCCCGGGCAGAAGGAGCCGGCCGTCGAGTCGGTGACGATGACGATCCCGGCGGGCGAGACGGTCGTGCTGGTCGGCCCCTCCGGCAGCGGCAAGACCACCACGATGCGGATGATCAACCGGCTGATCGAGCCCACGTCCGGGCGCATCACCATCGGCGGCCAGGACGTCCTGGGGCTCGACCCGGACCGGCTGCGCCGCGAGATCGGCTACGCCATCCAGCACAGCGGCCTGTTCCCGCACCTGACCGTCGGCGACAACGTCGGCATGGTGCCGCGGCTGGTCGGTTGGGAGCGCGCCCGCATCCCCGAGCGCGTCGACGAGATGCTCGACCTGGTCGGGCTGGACCCGGCCGAGTACCGCGGCCGGTACCCGCGGCAGCTCTCCGGCGGGCAGCAGCAGCGGGTCGGGGTGGCCCGCGCGCTCGCCGCGAACCCGCCGGTGCTGCTCATGGACGAACCGTTCGGCGCGGTCGACCCGATCACGCGCGGCGTGCTGCAGGACGAGCTCATGCGGCTGCAGGCCGACCTGGGCAAGACGATCGTGTTCGTCACGCACGACTTCGACGAGGCCGTCAAGATCGGCGATCGCATCGCCGTGCTCGGCGAGCGCTCGCGCGTGCTGCAGTACGACGCGCCCGAGGCGATCCTGGCCAGTCCGGCGGACGACACGGTGGCCGGGTTCGTCGGCGCCGGGGCCGCGCTGAAGCAGCTGACGCTGCGCCGCGTGCGCGAGATCAGCCTCGGCGCGGTGCCGACCGCGAAGCTCGACGAGGACCCGGCGGCGCTGCGCGAGCGCCTCGGCGGTCGGCGCGGCGCGATCGGGCTGGTGCTCGACCGCCGCGACCGCCCGGTGCGCTGGGCCACCGCGCGCGAGGCGGCCTCGGTGCGGACGCTGTCGGCGGCGGGGCGCGCCGTGGAGGACAGCGTCTCGCCCGCCTCCACGCTGCAGGACGCCCTGGAGGCGATCCTCACCGACGACGACGGGGTGGCGGTGGTGACCGGGTCCCGCGGCGAGTACGTCGGGGTGGTGGACATCGACACGGTGATGGCCACGATCAAATCGCTGCAGGAGGAGCACGGCCCCGGCAACCCCGCCGAGGGCGGTGCCGCCGGCGGGGCCGGCAGCTCCGAGGGGGCGCGGTGAGCGGCGCGCCGGCGGGCGCCCGGTCGAACCGGTGGCGGCTGCTCGTCCAGCCGGTCACCGCGGTCGTGCTCGTCACCGCGGTGCTCGGGTGGGCCTTCGGCCGGGGCGTGGACGAGGTCACCGCGCGCAGCCTCAACGCCCCCACGCTGCTGAGCCTGACCTGGCAGCACCTGCTGATGAGCGCGGCCGTGGCGCTGATCGTGGTGCTCGTGGCCGTGCCGCTGGGCGTGCTGCTCAGCCGCCCGCGGGCGCGCAGGTTGGCGCCGCTGGTCATCGGCGTGGCCAACGTCGGCCAGGCCGCGCCCGCCGTCGGGCTGATCGTGCTGTTCTTCCTGCTCACCGGCGGTTCCACCGGGTTCTGGGTGGCGGTGCTGCCGATCGCGCTGTACTCGCTGCTGCCGGTGCTGCGCAACACGATCGTGGGGCTGCGCCAGGTGGATCCCGAGCTGGTCGACGCGGGGCGCGGCATCGGCATGTCCGCGACCGGGGTGCTGCTGCGCATCGAGCTGCCGCTGTCCGTGCCGTTCATCCTCGCCGGGCTGCGCACCGCTCTCGTGCTGGCCGTGGGCACGGCGACGCTGGCGCTGTTCGTCGGCGCCGGCGGCCTCGGCGAGCTCATCGACACCGGCTACAAGCTGAGCAACTGGACGGTGCTCGGCGTCGGCGCCGTGCTGTCCATGGCGCTGGCGCTGCTGGTGGACTGGCTCGGGGCGCTGGCCGAGACCTACCTGTCGCCGAGGGGGCTGCGATGACGGCGGGCGTGCCGCGCAGGGGCCTGCTCCGGCTGGCCGGGGCCGCCGCCGCGGGCGCGGCGCTGGCCGGGTGCGGCCTGAGCTCCGGATCGGCGCTGCCGCTGCCGGTGCGGCCGGGGCGGATCCGCCCGGTGCCGGAGCTGGAGGGCGTCACGTTCACCGTCGGGTCGAAGGACTACACCGAGCAGGTCGTGCTCGCCTACCTGGCCGAGTTCGCGCTCAGCGCCGCGGGGGCGCGCGTGCGGGACCTGAGCAACATCACCGGCTCGTCCAGCGCGCGCAACGCGCTGGTCGGCGGCCAGATCGACCTCATGTGGGAGTACACCGGCGTCGCCTGGGTGAACTACAACGGCAACACCGAGCCGATCGCGGACCCGCAGGAGCAGTACCGGGCGGTGCGCCGGCAGGACCGCCTGCGCAACGACATCGCGTGGACCTCGCCCGCCTTCGCCGTGGACAACACCTACGGCTTCGCCGTCAGCGCCGAGGCGCAGCGCCGCCTCGACGTGCACGAGCTCTCCGACCTGCCGCGGATCGTGCGCGAGCGGCCGGAGGAGGCCACGTTCTGCGTGGAGACCGAGTTCGCCAGCCGCAACGACGGTTTCCCCGGGGTGCAGCGGGCCTACGGGTTCCGGGCCGATCCGCAGCGGGTCCGCACGCTCTACACCGGCAGCATCTACCAGGCCACGGCCAACGGGACGTGCACGTTCGGCGAGGTGTTCACCACCGACGGCCGGATCCGGGCGATGGACCTGCGCGTGCTCGTCGACGACCGGTCGTTCTTCCCGCGGTACAACCTGGCGATGACCATGCGGGTGCCCACGTTCGAGCGCTACCCGCAGCTGTCCGGGTTGTTCGGCAGGATCTCGGAGCTGCTGAGCAACGACGAGCTGATGCGCCTGAACGCCCGGGTCGACGTCGACGGCCGGGACCCGGCGGACGTGGCGCGCGAGTGGCTCGCCGCGAAGGGGCTCGTGCGCATCCCCTGAGCACCGGACCACCGCGCCAGCCGGATCCGCGGCTCAGACGCCGAACTTGCCGAGCAGTTCGTCCTCGATGCGGGCGAGGTCCTCGGTCACGGCCCGGTGGGCCGAGCGCCGGCGGGCGGCGGGCAGCCGCTCGGCAGCGCGGACGGCTCCGGTGAGCTGCTCCAGCCGCGCGTCCGTGCGCTCGGCGAACTGCTCGGTGGCGGCCTTCTCCTCCGCGCCCGAACGCGCGGCCTGCTGCCGCAGGTCGGTCAGCGCGCGGTGGTCCCCGGCGATGCGCGCGTGCAGCGCGGCGCCGTGGCCGGTGTAGTGGCCGACGTCCTCGACGGCCACGCCGAGGTGGCGGGCCCGCATGCGGTCGTAGCGCTCGCGGGCGGTCCCGGCGGCAGCGGCGAGGTAGGGCGCGAGGACCGGGCCGACGACCTTGGCCACGCCGATGAGCTTCTTCGCGTTGCCGGGTGTCACCCGGCCGTGCTCGCCCTTCTCGCGGGCCTTCTGCTCCGCCTGCCGCGCCCGCTGCTCGATCTTGGCTGCTTTGCGGTGCTCAGCGGCCGCTTTGCGCTGCTCCTTCGCGGACTCCACGGCGGTGCTGTGCTTGCCGCCGCCCGGCGTCCGCCGCCCCACTCGTGTCATCGCAGCCGACCTCCCTGATCGTTCGCTCGCGGCCGGTGGTGCCGTGCGCTCGCCACCCCTCGGCGATCACTGTACGTCGGCGGGCGGTCACGCACGACTCAGCGCCGACCCCTCCTCGCGTGTCGGGGGGCATGTGAGGTGAGTGGATCTGCGACGAGACTTCCTCGGCGCTGCCGCGCCGAAACGGGACAGTCGGATGCGAACTGCCCGATCAGCGTGGCTGCTCGATGTCGAGCACCCGGAGCGGGAATCTGCCCGAGGTTCTGCCACCGGACCACGCCGCCACCCGGGCCACACCACTCGTGAAGGGGTGAAATCACGCACTGTGCGCCCGGGGTGCACTCCGCACCCCCTGGAGGTGGGGCTTACGCTGCGGATTGTGAACGAACAGGTGCTGCTCGAGGCCGCTGAGGTCTCGCGCTGCCGTCGCCGGGTGCACCTGGACCACGACCCGGGGATGCGCGGTGCGGTGACCGCGCCGCAGGACCCGGGCGCGGAACAGCGCATCGCCGATGCGGCCGAGCACCGCTCGCTCGTCGCGGAGCGGCTCGGCCACCTGTTCGGCTCCGAGCTCGTCGTGATCCCGCGGGGCGGGGGCGGCGCCGCGCGGGAGGAGGCCACGGCCGCGGCGATGCGCGCGGGTGCCGCCTACATCTCGGACGCCCAGCTGCCGACCGACGGGCAGCGCGGTGCGACCGGCGGGATCGATCTGCTGGTCCGCTTCGGCGACGGTTACGTGCCGGTGCTGGTGGTGCGGCACAAGACGACGAACCCGGGCCGGGGCGCGCGTGTTTCCGCTGTGGACAAGCCGGTGCCCGGTGCGGCGTGGGTGGACGAGACCCGCAAGCCGCGGTCGAACGCGCGGGACCAGCTGCGGTTGGCGCACGCGATGCGGCTGCTGCAGGCGTGCGGCATGGGTGCCGCGACCCCCGTCCCGCCGCTGCACGGCCCGGCCGGCGGCGTCATCGGGGTGGAGGCCGATGCCGTGCTCTGGCACGACCTCGGTGCGCCGACGTGGCCGGACGGGCGGACGGCGCTGACCGAGTACGACCGGCGGTTCGCCGACCGGGTGGCCGTGGCCGCCGCGGCCGCGGCGGGGGCGGAGCCGCTGGCGCAGCCGTCGCGGATCAACGAGTGCAAGACGTGCCCGTGGTGGCCGGTGTGCGCGCAGCAGCTGCACGCCGCGCGCGACGTCAGCCTCGTGGTGCGCGGTGAGGACGCGGCGGCCCTGCGCGAGCACGGTGTTTCCACAGTGGACGACCTCGCGGCGCTTCCCGTCAGCCGCGCTTCCGAGCTGCCGCTGGCGAACGGCAAGAGCGCGGACGTGGTGCTGCTGGCGAAGGCGTGGCTGAACGATTTCCCGATGGTGCGGCGGAACCGCACCGTCCAGGTGCCGCGTGCGGACGTGGAAGTCGATGTGGACATGGAGAGCTACGCCGACTCCGGCGCCTACTTGTGGGGCTGCTGGTTGTCCGGTGTGGACATCGGGATTCGCCGCGGCTACCACGGTTTCGCCACGTGGGACCCGCTGCCGTCGGACGACGAGGCCCGTTCGTTCGCCGAGTTCTGGACCTGGCTGCGCCGGGTGCGGCAGCTCGCCTCCGAGCGCGGCCTGAGCTTCCGCGCGTACTGCTACAACGAGCTCGCGGAGAACCGGTGGTTGCTCTCCTCGGCGCAGCGGTTCGCCGGCAAGCCCGGCGTGCCCCCGGTGGAGGACGTGCGCAGGTTCATCAGGTCCCACGAGTGGGTGGACCTGTTCGCCGTGGTGCGCGACCAGTTCCTGTGCCCGAACGGCAAGGGGCTCAAGGTGGTGGCCCCGTGCGCCGGTTTCTCCTGGCGCGACGCGGAGGCCGGCGGGGCGAACTCGATGCGCTGGTACCGCGCGGCCGTCGGGCTCGGCGGCACGCCCGCCGCGCCGGAGCAGCGGACGCGCCTGCTCACCTACAACGAGGACGACGTGCGGGCGACGTGGACCGTCCGGGAGTGGATGACCTCGGAAGGGGTCTACGACGTCCCCGCCGCCGCGGACCTGTGAACAGCGCGTGCCCGTGAACAGCGCGGTCCCGGCGAGCGGTGGGCCCGCTCCTCAGCCGCCGTCCGGCAGCAGCACCGCGCGGCCGCGGATCTCGCCGCGCTCGAACCGCTCGTAGATCTCGGGGCCGCGGTCCAGGGCGAAGGTCTCCACGTGGGCGCGCACGTCGCCGCTGCGCGCCAGCGCGAGCAGTTCGATCAGCTCCGCCCGCGTGCCCCAGTACGGGGCGGTCACGGAGGCCTCGAACGGCAGCAGCCCGAACCCGACCTGCACCGAGGCGCCGCCGATGCCGACGATGGTGATGTCGCCCTCCACGGCGACGAGGCGCGGATCCAGGCGCACCGTCGGTTCCGCGCCGACGAAGTCCAGCACCACTTCGGCACCGCGGCCGCCGGTGAGCCCGGCGACCCTGCTGATCGCGCCGTCGTCGGCGCGCACGGCTTCGTGCGCGCCGACTTCCCGGGCCAGTTCGAGCTTCTCGTCGGCCACGTCCAGGGCCACCACCCGGGCGGGTGTGCAGGCGCGCAGTATCTGGACGGCCAGGTGGCCGAGACCGCCGGCGCCGATGACGACGGCGGTGCTGCCGCCGCCGAGCTTCGGCAGCGAGCGCTGCACCGCGTGGTACGGCGTCAGCCCGGCGTCGGTGAGCGGTGCGGCCTGCGCCGGGTCGAGGCCGTCCAGCGGGACGAGATGGCGCGGATCGTCGACGAGCAGGTACTCGGCCAGCGCGCCGGGCGCGCCGAGGCCGGGCGGGTGGATGCCGAGCTCCTCGGCGCGGGTGCAGTAGTTCTCCCGGCCGAGCGAGCACGAGTGGCACCGGCCGCACCCCCACGAGCCGTACACGGCGTACTCCTCGCCCTCGGCGACGGTGGTGATCCCGTCTCCGACGGCGGCGACGGTGCCGGCGCCCTCGTGGCCCAGCGTCAGCGGCAGCTCGTACGGGAACTGCTCGGCGGGCCAGTTCATCACGGCCAGGTCGGAGTGGCACATGCCCGCTGCGGTGACGCGCAGCAGCACCTGACCGGGGCCGGGTTCGGGTGCGGGGATCTCGGTGACGCGGGGTTTCGTTCCGACTTCGGTGTACTGCACGGCTCTCATGAACCGGTTCCCTTCCGCTCGGTCCTGCCTGCGCCGGCGCGTTCCGGCCCGCCGCGCGGCCCTTGCTGCGGCCATCCTCCGCGCGGCTGCGGTGCGGCGCACGGGAGATGCGCGGGCGCGCCCCCGGCTCCCGGGCGGGTGCGCCGGTCCGCGCGCGGGTATCGCCCGGCCGTGTGATCTCGACGTACGGTGAGCCCATGTTCACCACGCGCCCCGAACTGGTCGGCACGCACGGCATGGTCGCCAGCACCCACTGGCTCGCCTCCGCCTCCGGGATGGCCGTGCTCGAGGACGGCGGCAACGCCTTCGACGCGGCCGCGGCCGCCGGTTTCGTGCTCCAGGTCGTCGAGCCGCACCTGAACGGCCCCGGTGGTGAGCTGCCCGCGCTGCTGCACAGCGCGCGCGAGGGCCGCACCCGCGCGCTGTGCGGGCAGGGACCGGCGCCGGCGGGGGCGACGATCGAGCACTACCGCGACGAGCTCGGCCTCGACCTCGTCCCCGGGACCGGGCTGCTGGCCGCGACGGTGCCGGGCGCGTGGGACGGGTGGTTGGTGCTGCTGCGCGACCACGGCACGAAGTCCCTGCGGGAGGTGCTGCGCCACGCCATCGGCTACGCCCGCGGCGGGTTCCCCGCGGTCGAGCGCATCAGCACCACGATCGAGGCGGTGCGCGCGCTGTTCACCGAGCACTGGCCGAGCTCGGCGCAGCAGTGGCTCGTCCGGGGCGAGGCCCCGCCGCCGGGGGCGATGCTGCGCAACCCCGTGCTGGCGGACACGTGGGAGCGGCTGCTCGCCGCGGCCGACGGCGCGGGCGGCAGCCGGGAGAACCGCATCGACGCGGCCCGGCGGGCCTGGGCGGAGGGCTTCGTCGCGGAGGCGGTCGAGAAGTTCGCGCGCACTCCGCACCGGGACAACTCGGGGCGCGAGCACGCCGGGGTCATCACCGCCCACGACCTCGCCTCCTTCCGGGCGAGCTACGAGGACCCGCTGCTGACCGACCTGGACGGCGGGTGGACGCTGGCGAAGTTCGGGATCTGGACGCAGGGCCCGGTGCTGGCGCAGCAGCTGCGCCTGCTGGAGGGGTCCGGCGAGCGCCTGCGCTACGTCGACGGCGTGCCGGACGCGGACGCGGTGCACCTGGCGCTGGAGGCCGCGAAGCTGGCCTTCGCCGACCGCGAGGCCTTCTACGGCGACTCGGCCGACCCGGCCGCGGCCGCGGACCTGGTCTCCCGCGAGTACGCCGGGCAGCGGCGCGCGCTGCTGGGCGAGCGGGCCTCGTTCGAGCTGCGGCCCGGGAACCCGGGCGGGCGCGCGGTCCGGTTGCCGCGGCACATCGCCGAGGAGCGCGGCCGCGGTGCGGCGATCGACACGAGCGGTGTCGGCCTCGGTGAGCCGACGGTGGCCGCCACGGGCGCGACCCGCGGCGACACGGTGCACCTCGACGTCGTCGACCGGTGGGGGAACATGGTCTCGGCGACGCCGTCCGGCGGGTGGCTGCAGTCCTCCCCGTGGATCCCCGAGCTCGGGTTCTGCCTGGGCAGCAGGGCCCAGATGTTCTGGTTGGACGAGGGCCTGCCGAACTCGCTGGCCCCGGGCAGGCGGCCGCGCCTGACGCTGAGCCCGTCGATGGCGCTGCGCGGTGACGACGCGGTGCTGTCGTTCGGCACGCCGGGCGGGGACCAGCAGGACCAGTGGCAGCTGTGCTTCTGGCTGGCGCACGTGCACGGCGGGCTCAACCTGCAGGAGGCGATCGACGCGCCCGCCTGGCACACCACCGCCTTCCCCGGGTCGTTCTTCCCGCGGTCCTGGCAACCGGGCCGGGTCGTGGCCGAGTCCCGGCTCGGCGCGGAGCGGTTCGCCGCGCTGCGCGAGCGCGGCCACGAGGTCGTCGACGCGGGGTCGTGGGCGCTGGGGCGGCTCTCGGCGGTCTCCCGCGAGCCCGACACGGGGGTGCTGCGCGCGGCGGCGAACCCGCGCGGTGCGCAGGGCTACGCCGCCGGCCGCTGAGCGCGCAGCGGCCGGCGCGCGCCTCACGCTGCGGGCAGCTGCCGTCCGACCATGACCATCCGCAGGCTGCGGGCCGCGGCGCCGGCGAGCAGGTCCGGCGCCCGCTCGATGGCTGCGCCGAGGTCGACGGGTCCGGTGAGGATGCTGGCCACGGCGTCGATTCCGGCGTGGAGGTCGGCCTCCGCGTCCGGACCGATCGTGCCGCACAGGGCGATCACCGGTGTGCCGAGCCGCTTCGCGCGGCGGGCGACCTCGGCGGGGACCTTGCCCGCGGTGGAGGCGTCGACCGAGCCCTCCGCGGTGATCACCAGGTCCGCGGCGGCCACCCGCGCGTCCAGTGTGGACTCCGGGAGGAACACGTCGAACCGCGAGCGCAGGCGGGCGCCGAGCGCACCGGCGAGACCGGCGCCGAGGCCGCCGGAGGCGCCACCGCCGGCGACCGCGGCGAGATCACCGGCCCCGCGCGCGGCCAGCGCCCGGGCCCAGGCGCGCATGGCCGCGTCGAGCTGCTCGACGAGCTGCGGACCCGCTCCCTTCTGCGGCCCGAAAACGCGGGCCACGCCGCGCTGCCCGCAGAGCACGTTGTTCGGGTTGACCGCGAGCTCGATCTCCGCCTCCGCCAGCCGCGGGTCGAGCCCGCTGAGGTCGATGCCGGCCACCCGGGCCAGCGCCGCCCCGCCCGGCGGCAGCTCGGTACCGCCGGCGTCGTGCACGCGGGCGCCGAGGGCGCGCAGCGCTCCCGCGCCCCCGTCGCACACCCCGGAGTCGCCGCAGCCGAGCAGGACGCGATGGGCGCCGCTGTCCAGCGCCGCGCGGATCAGCTCGCCCACGCCGCGGCTCGTGGTCGCGCCGGGATCGCGGAGGTGCCGGGGCACGAGCGAGAGCCCGGCCGCGGCGGCGAGCTCCACGTACGCGGTCCCCGCGGCCCCGAGCGGTCCCGCGGGGCCGAGCAGGGCGATGTGCGCCGCGACGGGCCCGCCGGTGGGGCCGGTGACCGCCACCGGCACGAGCTCGCCGCCGGTGGCCCGCGCGAGCTGCCGGGCCGATCCCTCGCCGCCGTCGACGACGGGGTGCACGTCGACGGCGGCGGTCGGTTCGGTGCGGCGGACGCCGCGGTGGATCGCCTCGGCGACGTCCTCGGCCTCGAGGCACTCCTTGAAGCCGCTGGGGGCGATGAGCACGCGCATGGATCGCTCCATCGGTCGGGGGTGGACGGGACGGGTCAGCGCAGCGGGAGTCCGAGCGCCGGCCAGATGAACACGGCGAAGACGAGGACGAGCCCCACCAGCACCGGGCCGAGCGCGGCGGACAGCCGCAGCAGGTCGCGCGTGGCGAAGGTGGGGGCGGAGTCGAGCCGGGCGAAGATCGCCACGGGTTTGGCCGAGGCGGGCAGCGTGTGGCAGAAGCCCGCCGCTGCGGTGGAGGCGAAGGCGACGGACACGGGGTTGAGCCCCGCGCCGATCGCGGCCGGGATGACCAGCGGGATCAGCACCGAGGAGCGCGCCGAGCGGGACTGCAGCACCAGGTGGGCCGCGGCGCTGAGCACGACCACGCTCACCAGCAGCGCCCCGCCGGGGAGGCCCTCGTGCAGCGCCGCGGCCCGTTCCGCCGTGCCGGACTCGAGCAGGGCGGTGCCGAGCGCGGTGGTGGCGGCCATGAACAGCAGCAGCGACCAGGGGATCTCGGCGATGGCGGTGTTCCACGGCACGGTGCCGGTCCGCGGCAGGGTGACCAGCAGGGCGCCGGCCAGGGCCACGAGGGCCGGCGGAAGGCCGTGCACCGCTTCGGTGCACCACAGCAGGACGACGGCGAGCAGCAGGGCGAGGGCCCGCTGCTCGGAGCGGGTGATCCGCGCGGGCACCCCGAGCTCGGCGCGCAGCACCGCCGCGTCCACGCGCAGCGGGGTGCGCCGCTCGGCGCGGTCCGCGCTGAGCAGCAGCACGATCTCGGCGGCGAGGTGGGAGCTCACCACGGCCAGCGGCAGGCCCCAGGCCAGCCACGCGGCGAAGCCGATGCCGCCCTCGACGGTGCTGTCCAGGATCTGGCTGGTGATGAGGTGGGCGCCCGCGCCGACGAGGGTGGCGACCGCGGAGAGCAGCACCACGGTGGGCATCAGCAGCGCCAGCCCGCGGACCAGCTGCGGTCTGCGGGGGAAGGCCCCGGCCAGTGCCCGGTGGATCGGCACCGCGAGGGCGGCGCGGCCGCTCGTGCTGGGCACGAGCAGCGCGGTGACGACCAGTCCTGCGGTGAGCAGGTGCACCAGTCCGCGGGGCCGGTGCGCCCGGGCGGCCAGGCCGATCGCGACCCGCGCGGGCAGGCCGGTGCGGTTGATGCCCGCGGCGAGCACGAACGCGGCCACGAGCAGCCAGATCTGCTCGGAACCGAGGGTTTCGAAGAGGTCCTCCGCGTCGAGCGCGCCGAGCACGACCACCGCCGCGGCCGCGGCCAGGGCCACGAACGTGTCGTCGGCGTGGCGGCTGACCCAGCCGCAGATCGCGGCGGCGAACACGGCGATCGTGCCGAGGGCGGTCGGGTCGAGCCCGCCCCCGGACGGTGCCGGCGGTGCCGGCCCGACGAGCAGCGCGGCGGCGCCGAGCACGGCCAGCGCCCCGAGCGTCACGCCGACGCCCCAGCCGGTGTCGGTGCCGGGTTCCGGTGCGCCCCGCGCCGCCCGCAGCGGAGTGGCGTACTCGACCGCCCCGTCGCCGGGGTGTCCGGTCTCGGGGCCACCGGGGCGCCCGTCCCCGGGGTCGCCGGTCGCGGGCCCTGCGGTGCCGAGCGCCCCGGCCTCGTGCGCGCGTTGCATGGTCCCCACGTTCCCGGGGGCGGCTGAGCGGATCGTGAAACCGGGATGAGGGCTTCTTCATCCGGCCGGGACGAGCAGCGGGAGCGCGTTCAGCCGGGGTGCGCGTGTCCTCCCGGAACGCGTCCCCGGCCGGTACGGCCTGTGGACAACTCCTCCCGCGGCGACCGCGCGGACGGGTGTTCCGCAGTTGTCCACAGGAGTTGATCTGCGAAAACGACTGATCGACGCGAGTTGTGCACACCTGTGGAGGGAGTTGTCCACAGGTGTGTGCTCCTGTCACCCGTCGAGGCGGTACCCCATGCCACGGACCGTGCGGATGCGCTCCGCGCCGAGCTTGCGGCGCAGCCCGCGCACGTGGACGTCCACCACGTTCGACTCCGGGTCGAAGTCGTAGCCCCACACGTGCGACAGGATCTGCTCCCGCGCCAGGACCTGGCCCGGGTGCCGCAGGAAGACCTCCAGGATCGAGAACTCCCGCGCGGTCAGCTCCACCGCGCCCTCCGGCGTGCCGGCCCGGCGGCTGCGCAGGTCCAGCGAGAGCTCACCCGCCCGCAGCACGGTCGCCTCGCCCGCCCCGTCGGTGGAGCGCAGCCGCAGGCGCACCCGGGCCAGCAGCTCCTCGAAGCGGAACGGCTTGGTCATGTAGTCGTCCGCACCGCCTTCGAGGCCGGCGACCGTGTCGTGCACCGAGTCCCGCGCGGTCAGGATGATCACGGGTGCGGTCACCCGCTGCTCCCGCGCCGCGCGCAGCACCGCGAACCCGTCCCGGCCGGGCAGCCCCAGGTCGAGGACCACCAGGCCGAAGTCGCCGGTGACCAGGTGGTCCTGCGCCGTCGGGCCGTCCGCGACCACCGTCGGGGTGAACCCGTTCGCGCGCAGCCCCTTCTCGATGAACGCGGCGATCCGGGCCTCGTCCTCCACGATCAGGATCCTGCTCATGCCTGCTGCGGCTCCTCCTCCCGCTCGTCCGGTCCGGCTACCGGCAGTTCCAGGGTGAACGTGGCCCCCTCGCCCGGGCGCGACCGCACGTGCACCCGGCCGCGGTGCGCATCGGCGATGGCGCGCACGATCGCCAGGCCCAGGCCCGCGCCCCCGGCGTGCTGGCCGTCGCCGTGCGCGAAGCGGTCGAAGATCCGCTCGGCCCGCTCCGGGTCGATCCCCGGCCCGTGGTCGGTGATCCACAGCAGGGCCGCCCCCTGCCGCAGCCGCGACCCGATCCGGATCTCGGAGCCCACCTCGGTGTGCTGCACCGCGTTCTGCGCCAGCTGCACCATCGCCTGGGTCGCGCGCTGCTCGTCGACCACGACCTCGCCCTCGCCGAGGTGCTCCAGCACCCACCGCCGATCACCCAGCGAGCGGATCTTCGTCTCCACGTCGCTGGTCAGCTCGGCCAGCGAGACGGTCGCCGGCGCGGCGAAGTCGGGCCGCTCGGCCTTGGCCAGCACGAGCAGGTCCTCCACGATGCGCGTCATCCGGTCCAGCTCGTCGGTGCACAGGCGCACCACCTCCTGCCGCTCGGCGGGGTCGTAGCCCAGCAGCTCCAGGTTGCCCCGCACGATCGTGATCGGCGTGCGCAGCTCGTGGCTGACGTCGTCGACGAACTGCCGCTGGGTGGCGAAGGCGTCCTGCAGGCGGTCCAGCATGGCGTTGAACTGCTCGGCCAGGGCCGCGATGTCGTCGCGGCCCTGCACCGGGATGCGGCGGGTCAGGTCGTGCTCGCTGATCTCCGCGGCGGTGCGCCGCACGTCCCGGACGGGCGCGAGGATCAGCCCGGCGATGATCCACGAGGCCACCGCGGCGAGCACGACGCCGACCGCGCTCACCCCGATGATCAGCCGCACCGTCCGGTCGGCGTTGGCCACGTCCTGCCCGGTGAACCGCTCCGTGATGAACCAGGCCGGCCCCTGCGCGGTGTCCGCGCGGATCTTGACCCAGTGCATCGGTCCGTGGGCGGTCTCCGTGCGCCCGCTCGTGCGCGGGTCGTCGAGCAGGCGCTGCAGCACGGCGGGGTCCTGCGCAACGGCTTCCACCGCCGGGGACTGCTCCTGGGACAGCGCCCGCGGGCCCTGCGGGGTGCGCCACGCGCCGACCAGGGCCTCCTCCGGGTCGGGGTACTGCTGCGACAGGAACGTCTCGAACAGCGCGCGGGGGTCGTCCAGCGCGCGCCCCGTGGCCGGGTCGCGGCCCTGCTCGGCGAAGGCGCTGAACTCGCGCGCCTGCTGCTCCAGCGCGGCGCTCGTCTTGTTGAGCACGTCGGTGTGCAGGAACTGCCGCGTCAGCATGATCACCGCCAGCAGCACCACCACGAGCACGAGCAGCAGCCACCCCATGATCTGCGCGCGGGCCGGGATGCGCGTGCCGGTGCGCCGGCGCGAGGCCTCCTGCGAGCGGTCGGCCGGGTCAGTCGTCGCGCTGGTCGTCATCGAACCGGTCGTCGGCGTCGTCGTCGTGCGCGGGCGGCGGGGGCGGGAGGTCGCTCGGTCCCGTCGCGCTGCCGGGTGCCCGCCCCGGGGACGGCTCGGGAGCCCCCGCTCCGGACGGCGGGGCCGTTCCCTCGGGCGTGCGCACCTCGACACGACCGGGGACCTGCGGGGCGCGTGGTTCGTCGGTGAGCGCGAAGCTCACCAGGACGGCACCGAGCGGCAGCGCCATCGCGGTGAGCAGCAGCGCCACCTTGGAAGCTGGCTTCATGCGCCCCATCATGGCGATCAGCGGTGGAACGGACGTGAAACTCGGATGAAGAAGCCTTCATCCGCGCCCGTCGCGACGTTCCCGGCGGGCGAGATGTCGATCCCCGCGACCGGGAACCGCTAGTGTGCGCACAACCGGACTGACGCGCGCGGATCGTGGCGGTGAGATGCAGGACGGATCGAGCGAGCCGAGCGGACGGCGCCGCGCTGCCGGCGACGACCCGCGGCTGGTCTGCGAGCACCACCGGTACGCGGTGGCGTCGCGCTACGCGCGGGGCAGGCGCGTGCTCGACCTGGGCTGCGGCGAGGGCCGCGGCTCCGCGCTGCTCGCCGCCGAGGCCGACGAGGTGGTCGGCGTCGACGACGCGGACACCGTCGAGCACGCGCGCGCCGCCCACGGCGGGCGGCGGGTGGAGTTCCAGGCCGGTGCGGTCACCGACCCGGAGCTGCTGGCCGAGCAGCGCCCCTTCGACGTGATCGTCTGCTTCCACGTCCTCGAGCGCGTCGAGGACCACGAATCCGTCCTCGACGCGATTCGCTCGCGCCTGGCGCCCGGCGGGCTCGTCCTCATCAGCACCCCGGACGCCGCTGCCGGGGAGACCGGGGACACGGCGTCCGCGGAGGAGGGCGGGGCCGTCGACCCCGCCCGCCGGCTCACCGCGCCCGATTTCGGTTCGCTGCTGGAAGGCGCGTTCCGCCACGTGGCGGTGCTGCAGCAGAACCCCGCCGCGGGTTCGCTGGTCGTGCCCAGCGA
Source organism: Salinifilum aidingensis (assembly GCF_054782015.1). NCBI lineage: Bacteria > Bacillati > Actinomycetota > Actinomycetes > Pseudonocardiales > Pseudonocardiaceae > Salinifilum > Salinifilum aidingensis. Next base: position 186,407 of record NZ_BAAGTH010000003.1, read on the forward strand.
CCCGGGGGACCCGGACGCGGCGATCGAGGGCGTGCGGCTGCAGACGGCGCAGCGCACCGCCACCGGCTGGCAGGTGCGGCAGGGCCTGCCGCACACCGGTCTCATCGGGTTCGCCTCCGACCGGCAGCTGCCGAAGCTGCCCGCGGCCGCGGTGCTGCTCGACCCCGAGCTGGAGCTGGTGCGCGGTGGTGCGGACGAGGCGGCCGGCCTGCGCGCCGACTGCGCCGAGGCCGAGCAGCGGGCGGAGCGGGCCGAGCAGCGGGCGGAGCGGGCCGAGGAGCAGGTGCAGTGGCTGCGTGACACGGCTGCGCGGTTGGAGGGGCGCGCCGCCGCGGCGCAGAGCCGGGTCGCGGAGGTGGCGGCGGAGCTGACCGCGCGGGAGGCCGAGCAGCAGCAGCGCAGCGCCCTGGTGCGGCGCGCCGTCGACCGGGTCGCCCCCGGTGGGACGCGGCGCCGCGACCTCGTCGACGGCGCGCTGCGGCACCTGCCCGGTGCCGGCGGTGCCGTCACCGGGGGCGGTCCCAGTGGTGGTCCTGGTCCCGCCGGGGGCGGCAGCGGCCCGGTCGACGTGCCGCGTTCGCGGAATCCGCAGGTCAGCGTCATCGTCCCGGCGGGCGGTGCGTGGGCGCGCACGCGCGAGCGCCTGCGGTTGCTGGCCGGGCACGTGGTCTCCGCGCCGTTCGAGGTGATCGTCGTCGACGACGGCGCGTCCGAGGAGACCACCCGGCGCCTGGCCGAGTGCGGCGGAGTGCGGGCGGTGCGCGGCGAACGCCCCCTCGGGTTCGCCGGCGCCTGCGGCCTCGGCGCGGAGCACGCGCGGGGCGAGTTCCTGCTGTTCCTCACCGGCGGGGTCACCGAGTCCTGGTTGGACGGTCTCGTCGATGTGCTGCGCGCGGACGGGGGCGTCGGGCTGGTCGGGGCCGCGCTCCTCGCGCCGGACGGTCGGCTGCGGCAGGCCGGCGGCGTCGTCTTCTCCGATGGCACCGCGCACTCACCGGGTTCCGGTGCGGACGAGGACCCCGTGTCCGGGGTGTTGCGCGATGTGGACTACTGCTCCGGTGCGGCGCTGCTGGTGCGGGCGGAGCTGTTCCGCCACCTCGGCGGGTTCGACGCGCGCTTCACCTCGGCGGACTACGCCGGGGCGGACCTGTCCTTCGCCGCGCGTGCGGCGGGTTTCCGCACCGTGGTGCAGCCGCGCGCCGCCGTCGTGCAGCACGCCCAGGACCGCGCGGCCGGGGACCTCGGTGCCCCGGAGGTCGGTGCTCAGGACGCCGGGGGCTGGGACCGCGCGGCCGGGGACGTCGGGGATACCGGTGCGCAGGAGCCGGGTGCGGCGCAGCCCCGGGGCGAGCAGGACCGCGCGCAGCGCCTCGAGCACGACCGCGCGGCGTTCGCGGGCAAGTGGGCGGAGGTGCTCGAGCGCGAGCACCTGGCGGGGTCCGGTGCGCGCGACCTGTGGCTGGCGCGGCAGCGCGGCACGCACGGCCACCACGGCCCCGTGGTGCTGGTCGCGGGCGAGCGCGTGCCGCGGCCGGGCGTGGACGCCGGGGCGCGGCGGATGCGCGGTCTGCTGGAGCAGCTGCGGGAGTTCGGCTGTCGCGTGGTGTTCCTCCCGGACGACCACGGCACGCCCGAGCCGGACACGGGCGAGCTGCGGCAGCTCGGGGTGCTCGTGCTGCCGCGGGCCGCTGCGCAGCAGGCGTTCCTGCGCGAGGTGGGAACGGAGGTCGCGCTGGCCGTGCTGTCCCGCTCGCGCGCGACGTGGGCGCTGCTGGAGCAGCTGCGCACCAGCGCGCCCGGGGCGGTCGTCGTCCACGACGCGGTGGAACCGTCCTTCCTCGGGCTGCGCAGGCGGGCCGAGCTGGCCTCGGAACTCGGCGACGCGGACGCGGCGAGCGCGTTGCGCCGGCGCAGCGCCGCCGCGCGGGAGCGGGAACTGGCCGCGGTGCGGGCGGCGGATGCCGTCCTCGTCGCCGGGGCGGCGCACCGGCGGGCGCTGACCGGGGAGGCACCGGAACCGGAGGTCCATGTTCTGTCCACTGTGCAGGGAATCGAGTCCGTCCAGGATGATCCTGGTGATCGCGAGGGGGTACTCCTCGCAGGAGATTTCACGGAAGAGGACACTGTGGACGCTGCGCGGTGGGCGGTCGAGCAGATCATGCCGCTGGTGTGGCGGCGGTTCCCGGAGGTCCGGCTGGACATCGTCGGCACCGGTCCCGCCGGCGAGGTCCGCGACCTGGAACAGCCCGGCGTGGCCGTGCACGAGCTCAGCGGCGAGCTCGCCCGGTGGTGCGCGCGTGCCCGGGTGACCCTGGCACCGCTGCGGTTCGGCACCGGGGCGGCGGAGGTGGTCGGCGCGAGCCTGGCGTGCGGAGTTCCGGTGGTGGGCACGGGCATCGCGCCCGAAGGGCTGCTGCTCGGCGACGGCGAGGGCATCCGCGTCGGCGGCACGCCCGCGGAACTGGCCGAGGCCGCGGTGCGCCTGCTCGCGGACGGCGCCGAGTGGCGGGAGTTCTCCCGCGCCGGCCAGGAGGCCGTGGCCGAGCAGTGCGGCCCCGAGGCCCACCGCGCGGCGGTGCGGGGCCTGCTCGAACTCGGCAAGATCCTCGCGGAGAGGTGATCACCCCGCGCCCCGCCGGCCCCTGTCTCCCCGCTCCGTGCAGGAGTGCCCCTCTCTGGACCCGTTCCAGAGAGCACAATTTTCATGAAAATTGTAAGCCGTCCCCACGCGAATGGAGCATGATCCATCCACAAGGGGTTGAGTTGTCCACAGGGTTTCCGCGTGTCGGGTGGTCTTCGCCACTCGCTGGAGCTCGGAAGGCGGGGTCGATCGGGGCGGGGTGATCGTCCCGTTCGGGAGCTTCGCGGGGTGGGGTGATCGCCCCGCTCGGGGTCAGTCGCGGACGGTGGGCGGGGTCTTCGCCAGCTGCGCGTCGAGCACTCGGGAGAACAGCGAGTCGGCCTGCTTGCTCTGCTCCGGTTCGCCGCTGACGTCGACGATCACGGCCCAGTCGTGGGCGACGTAGGCGGTGCGGTACGTGGCGTCGCCGCCGAGCACCTCGACCCCCTGGTACGACATCTCGTCCACGGGGGACAGGTCCCGCTGGGCCTGCAGGTACCGGTCGGCCACGGAACGCGCTGTGCGCTCGTTCGGCATCCGCAGGGCGAGCATCGTCACGCGCGGGCCGGGGCCCTCGCTGCCGGAGAACCAACCCCCGCGCAGCCCGTTGTTCAAGGCGAAGTCCCGCACCTGGCGCGGCTTCAGCACCTGCCCCTTCGGGCTCGCCCACGCGCGCCGGTCCAATCCGCCGGCCCACGGGTGCGGTGGCTTCGGCGAGGGCACGAGCACCTGGCCCGAGTCCTTCGGTGCGGGTTTCGGCGCGGGCGGTTCCGGCGGCGCGCTCGTCGTCGGCGTCGGTGACGGCGGGGGCGGGGCCGGCTGCGAGGTGGGCTGCTGCGCCTGCTCGTCACCGCTGCCGAGCGGCACGAACAGCGCCACCGCGGCCACCGCCCCCGCGACCACCAGCACGCCGACGACCGAGAGCCAGGCGTAGAGCTTGCCGCGCTTGGGTTTGCGCTCGATCGGCTCCTCGAAGCCGCCGGGGGTGTGGCGCAGCCACGGCGCACCGCCGTCCGGCGGCGGGATCTCGGCGTTCCCCCACGGGGTGCCCGCGGTGTTCACGCCCCAGCCCTGCTGCGGGTGCTGACCTCCCCACGGCTGCTGCGGCCAGGGCTGCTGCACCGGCTGCGGCTGACCCGGACCGGGCGGCTGCTGCGGCGGCGCCTGCGGGGCCGCTTGGCCCTGCTGGGCTGCCTGGACCTGGCCGAGCTGCTGCGGGTCGACGATCTGGGTGCTGTTGGCGTCGGCCGGTGACTGCGCGCGGCCCATCTCCGGGGGCAGCTGCGCCGCGGGGCTCACCGGCGCGTTCTGCTCCGTGGCCTGCTCCGGCTGCTGGGACTGGTCCTGCTGCGGTTGCGGGTCCGGCTGTGCCGGCTGCTGGGGTCGGGGTGCCGGGCCGTGCTGCTGCGCGGGTCGCGGCGACTGCGGCGCCGGCGGGGGATGCGGCTGCTCGTTCCGGCCCTGCTCGCCGCTCCGGTTCGAGCCGGGCCAGGTGAACGGCGGCGGAAAGGGGTCGACCCCGCCCGCGGCGGGCTCCTGGCCTGCTCCGGCGGGACCGTGCTGCGACTGCTCCGGCGCGTCCTGCTCGGACGCGTCCGGCTGGGCGGTGCTGCCGGCTCCGAGGAGCGCTTCGCGGCGGCGGCGGTGCTCCTCGGCGGAGATGCGGCCCGCCTCGAACTCGGCGTCGAGTTGCTGCAGCTCGTCTTGCCAGGTCACGGATGATTCCCTTTCCGGATTTCCGGCCACGCGAAACCGGCACGCGACCAGTCGTCATTCTGCACGTCGCGCTCTTCGCCGGGTACACCACCCGAGGTGTGAGCTCTGCGAAATCGTGCTCCCGGACGGGCCCGCCGGGGCCGGTCTTCCGGTGGGCGGGCCCGCTCCGCCGGCGATCGCGGGCAGGTGTGCTGCAGCGCACACGCGCCGGGTCGTCCGCGGGCACGGCCGCGCGGACGCGCGGGGGTGCCCGCACGGGTACGCGCGGCCGCGTCGCGGGCGTATCCTCGGTCCCATGGCGCTTTTCGGGAACAAGAGCACGATGCCCGAGCCCGGTGCGGCCCTGCCGGGGCGGTCCACGCCGATGCCCGTGGCCGAGCACCACGAGGTGCATCCGGACCGCCGGATCGCGCCGCCGTTTCCGGAAGGTCTGCGCACCGCCGTGTTCGGCATGGGCTGCTTCTGGGGCACGGAGCGCGTGTTCTGGCGGACCGGGGGCGTGTGGTCCACGGCGGTCGGCTACGCGGGCGGCTACACCCCCAACCCCACCTACGAAGAGGTGTGCAGCGGTCTGACCGGGCACGCCGAGGTGGTGCTCGTCGTGTTCGACCCGCAGCTGATCAGCTACGCCGACCTGCTGCGCGTGTTCTGGGAGAACCACGACCCGACGCAGGGCATGCGGCAGGGCAACGACGTGGGCACGCAGTACCGCTCGGCGGTGTACTGCACCGACGAGCAGCAGCTGCGGCAGGCCGAGGCGAGCCGCGAGGCCTACGCCGACGCGCTCCGCCAGGCCGGCCACGGCGAGGTGACCACGGAGATCGCCCACCTCGGCGAGTTCTACTACGCGGAGACCTACCACCAGCAGTACCTGGCGGAGACGAAGAACCCGTTCGGCTACTGCGGCATCGCCGGGACGGGCGTGGCCTGCCCGGCGGGCCTCGGCGTCACCGCGGAGTGAGCCGCGCGAAGTGGAACGCCCTCGAAGGGCGATGCAGCGCTGCACGGCGGAAGCGCACGCGGTCGAGGAGCACTACGGGGAGTGAGGCAGGTGGCCGAGCGGGCTGATTGGCGCGAGCTCCGCGACAGGCGCATGAGCGAGCCCGGTGCGGAGGAGGCCTGCGAAGCCCACGCCTGACTTTCGAACTCGGCAAGCGGGTTCGCGAGATGCGCGAGCGACTCGGGTGGACCCAGGCCGAGCTCGCTGAAGAGGCCGACATGACCCAGCCGGCAGTGGCGCGTTTCGAAGCCGGCGGCACCGTTCCGACGATTCCCGTGCTCGAACGCCTCGCCCGTGCGCTCGGTGCTGAGCTGGACGTTCGCTTCACCGCACGGACCTCGGCGGTGTAGTCGGCGCGCGGCGCCCCGCCGGCTGGTGGGACGCCGTTGCGCTCGTGCTCAGGTGAAGCGGTCGGTCTTCAGGGCCGCGATGAACGCCTGCCACTGGGCGCGGCTGGTGGTGAAGTGGCCGGCCGCGCGGTTCTTCGTGTCGCGCACGGCGGCGCCGCCGCCGATGCGGCCGACTTCGACGCAGTTGCCGCCGTTGCTGCCGGAACGTTCAGGCTTGCGCCAATGGGTTGGCTTGATGCCGGACATGGTCGTGTTCGCCCTTCCGCCTATGTGTTGTTCTCTTCAGCTGCTTCCACCAGCATCGTGCGCGATTCCGCGCAGCTCAACGCTTGCTGCTCGTCGAGCGTGTGCACGATGAACGTGTAGCGGTGGATGTCGCCGGGGTCTTCCAGGTAGATCCCACCGCGTTCGTTCTCGACGTACACGAACGCGGCCGCATCCTCCTCGGGGAATTGCATCATGACGAACGCTCCGGCCATGGCGGGATGAATGCCGGCGGTGAACGGCAGGATGCGCAGCGAGACGTGCTCGAGCTGGGACGCTTTCACGAGGAAGTCGAGCTGTTCACCCCAGACGGACGGGTCGGCCGTCGGACGGCGGATGACGGCTTCGTTGATGTAGAAGTGCAGCCTCGGCGGTTCCTCGTCGTCGATCCGGGTCTGCCGTTCTTGCCGCACCCGCACTTGGCGCTCGATCTCGTCCTCGGAAAGGTCGGGACGATTCGCGCGGAGGAGTTCCCTGGCGTACCCGGATGTTTGCAGCAGCCCCGGGACGTGCTCGGCCTCGTAGTTCCAGAGATCGAGCGCGTCGGCCTCGAGGCTGACGAAGGTCCTGAACCACTCGGGGACCGTGTCGCGGTAGGCCGCCCACCAACCGCGTTGGTTCGCTTCGTTGGCCAGGCGGAGCAGGTAGTCGAGCTTGGCGGCGTCCACGTCGTAGAACTGGCCGAGCGCTCGGATGGTCTGCGCCTTGATGACGGACCTGGCCTTCTCGAGCTTCGAAACGCCGCTTTCGCCCATGCCCAGCCACTCGGCCGCGTCCTTGAGCGTGTATCCCGACTCCTGTCGCAGCTGGCGCAGCATGGCACCGAGCTGCCGGCGGCGGACGCTCGGCCCCGGAGTACGTGTCATGGCTGACCTTTCGAAGCAGCTACTTGGCGCTCGAGCAGTGTGGCACGCGCATCCTCCCGTGATCGTTGTACACCGTTCGAGTGCATCTCAAGGGAATAGTCCTTTGAAAACTTGATATGGGACATGTCTTGTGTGAATGTCTCCTCAAGATCGCGAGCCCTCATATCGGCTCAGCGGCAACCCGGCGGACAGGAGCGCAAGAAGGCAGGAGCCCCGAGATGCCCCATCCGTTCTCGTGGGTGCCGGCGCAGGGCGCGAGGCACGCCACCACCGATCCGCGGCCGCCGCGCAGCGGTCGCGTCCACCCGCCGGACGTCGTGGTGTCCACGCTGTGCGGGGAGGAGGTGCCCGCGGCGGCCGGGGAGGTCGCGTGGCTGTGGGAGACCTGCCCGGACTGCGACGAGCGCGCCCGTGCGCTGGTCGGGGCCCGCTCGCGTGCCGAGATCCGCGCGCACCGGCGGGATGCCGGCGCGCAGCGGCGGTCCACCGGGAGGGCGCGGTGACCGGGCGGCGGACGGGCCCGCCGAGCGTGCGGGCGGACGGTCCGGCGGCGGAGCAGGGGACCGAGCAGGCGGCCGACCGGACGGCCGGCCTGGCCCCCGGGCGACCGAGCGCGCAGCCGAGCGGGCGGGCGGCCTACCCGAGCACCAGGCGGTCGAGCGGGCGGCCTCCGCACATGCGCAGGCGCCCGGACGAGACCCAGCAGCAGTACCGGGAGCGGCTGTCGCGGTCGTGCTACCGCTGCGGCTGGTACTCCACCGATGCGGAGGAGCTGGACGCGCACGAGGACCAGTGCACCGCGGGAGGTGCCGCGTGATCCCGTTCTTCCTGGTCATCGCTCTCGTGGTCACCGTGGACGTCGCGGGGCTGGCGGCGGCGTGGTGGTCGCTGCAGCGGCCGCGCACGCCCGCGGCGCAGTCGTCCGCGCGGGTGGCCGCGTTCATCGCGCGGCACGGCGTCGCGCCGGAGGACCAGCTGCCGGCCCGGACCGTTCCTCCGCTCCCGGGTTCCGCTCACCGCGCGTGACGGCGGATGCGCGGGTCGATCGGGCATCGGGCGCCGCCCGCGTGCGCGGGCCCGGGCCGCGTCGTCTCAGCCGCGCTGCGGCTCCCGCTCCCGGCGGGGAGGGGCGAGCTGGTAGCTCAGAGTGATGAGCGCGTCGACCGCGAGCACGATCGTCCACACCTTCAGCGGTTGCAGGGCGGGCAGCGCCGCCTGCAGGTCCCCGATGAGCAGCAGGAACACGCCGCCGATGAGCGCGCCGAGGGTCCACGCCGCCAAGTGCCGCAGCCATTGCCGCCGTTCGTGCCGCGCCCTGGCGCGTCCGGTGCGGGGTGCGCGGGTCGGCGGCGGTCCGCCGGCGAAGCGGTGGGCGAAGTGCTCGTCGGCCCGGCGCACCATCGCCGGGCCGAGCACCACCGTCACGCCCAGGTAGATGGCGGCGATGCCGTGCACCGGGCTCGCCGCGCCACCGGTGCGCAGGTCGGCGACCGAGGCGAGCAGCAGCACCACGTCGACGAGCGGGATGGCCGCGAGCAGCGCCGTGCTCAGGCGGTTGCGCCGCGCGAGGTAGCGCGCGGCGAGCCCGGCGAGCAGCAGCGCCCAGAAGCCGATCTCGCAGCCGACGATGAGTCCGACCAGCATGACTCCCCCATTTTTTAGCACGACTGTGTTGAAACCTTTGTAGCACGGTCGTGCTATAAAAGCCACGTGCCCAAGGTGGTCGATCACGAGCAGCGCCGCGCCGAGATCGGCGCGGCGGTGCAGCGGCTCGTCGCGCGCGAGGGGGCCGAGGCGGTGAGCATCCGCACCGTCGCCGCCGAGTCCGGCTGGTCCACCGGAGCCCTGCGCCACTACTTCGCGACGAAGGCGGAGCTGCTGGCCTTCACCGCGGAACTGGTCGCCGAACGCGTCGCCGCCCGCCTCCGCGAGCGGATGGAGCGCGGCTTCGCGGGCAGGACGCGGTGCGCGGCCGCGCGGGAGCTGATCGGCGAGGTCCTGCCGTTCGACGCGGAGCGCAGCACCGAAGCCGCGATCTCCTTCGCGTTCCTCGACCTCGCGCGGGTCGATCCGGGCGTCGCCGAGCAGCAGCGGCGGCACTTCGACGAGCTCCGCGCATTTCTGCGGGACGTCGTCGAGCACCTGGCGGGTGGGGGCGCGCAGGACGTCGAGGGCTCCGCGCGCCGCCTGCACCTCCTCGTCGACGGGCTGTCGCTGCACCTGCTGTTCGGGCGGATCGGCGAGGCCGAGGTGCGCGCGGAGCTGGACCGCGAACTCGCCGCGATCGCGAGCGGCTGAGCGGACGAGCCGGGACTCGGGCGGACCGGAGCTCGGGACGCGACCGCGTTCGGGCACGCCGGCTCCGGGACGGGGAGCGGACCCCGCTCCTCAGGGCGTGCGGCCGAGGAACGCCATCAACCGCTCCGTCGCGTCCGCCCCCTCCGGAGCCGGCTGCTCCGGCCCGAACGCGTTCGGCGAGCGCAGCGCCTCCTCCGGGATCTGCCGCAGGAACTGCTCCGCCCACGTCAGCACGTGGTCGGGGAGTGCGACCCGGCGCCCGTGGGCGCGGCCGAGGTCCCAGGTGTGCAGGTACAGGTCGACCGCGGGGAATCCCAGCGCCTGCCGCAGCGGGACCTCCCCGAACATGGTCGTACGCACCTCGTCCAAATCGGCGCGCTCCACCTCCGCACGGGTGCGTGCCGCCGCGCGCGGCCACTCGGCCGCCGGGTCCGTGCCCAGCTCCGCGGGGGCGGTGGAACCGGGCGGGTTCTCGTCGCCGCGGATGGTGGCGCCGGCCAGTTCCAGCACGCTCACCAGGTGTCCCACCAGCTGGCGCGCGTTCCACTCGGCGCAGGGGGTGGGCCTGTCCCAGGCGTCCGGGGGTACGGCGCGCACCGCCCCGCCGAAGAGTTCCAAGCCGTCGAAGAAGGTCCGCTTCACGTCCATGGCGGCAACGTAGCCGGTGGGAGCGGTGCGCACATCTCCCGGAAAGGCGCACCTCGCCGCGAGGACCTCTCCCGGGCAGCTCCTGCCGGCGGCGCACGACGAAACCCCCGGTCCGCGGACCGGGGGTTTCGGGTGGAGCGGATGACGGGATTCGAACCCGCGACCCTCAGCTTGGCAAGCTGATGCGCTACCGCTGCGCTACATCCGCATATTCTCTTCGTCCCGGCCTCGTTCGCCGGTGCCACCACACTAACGCACCCCCGCACGGGACCCGACGGGGGGTCCTCGCCGGGAGCCGCCGCCGGCTCGGCGCGGTGCGTCCGCTCCAACGATGGGGGCGGTTCGACCGCGCTTCCCTCTCCGCGGCGGGGCTCCGCGCGGTACGGTGGGCCCGCGCATGATCAACGTGCACACGTGTGCGGACCGCCTGGCGGGAGGCGAGGATGAACCGGGTCGTACGGGGATCCGATGGCCGGGAGTGGAGCATCGAGGCCCACGTCGAGTGGTCCAACCCACTGGCTCCCGACGAGTTCGAGCACGACATCAACGGCGGCTCGATGCCGCCGATCCTCATGGGTTCGGCGCTGCTGTTCCTCGTGGTGCTGTTCGTGCTGTGGACGCCCGACGGTGTCGTCGTGCCGGTGTGGCTCATCGCGGCCCTGGCCGTGCTGGTGCTGTTCTTCCCGGTGCGCTGGATCATGCGCCGCCCCTGGCAGCTGACCGCGAGCACCCCGGGCGACGCCGACGAGCACCCGCCGGAGAAGTGGACCGGGTCGGTGCGCGGCCCCGTCAACGTGCGCCAGCAGGCGGCGCAGGTGGCCCGGCACATCGAGCTGTACGCCGAGCCCGACATGAACGGGGAGCTGCAACCGGTCGAGTAGGTCGCGACCGGTCGAGCGGCCGGCCGCGGACTCCCGCGTCCCCCGGGCGCGGAGCGGCGTCGCCGGTGCCGCGCCCGCTCGCGGAGCAGCGGGGGCGCGGCGGAGTTCGGCCGCGCTCGTTCTGCTCAGCGGAAGTGCGGCTACCGCTCGTCGACGCACGAAGTGCACCCGACGTGGTTACCTTGTCCCGGCCGGTGGCCATCGGAAATAGTGAAGCCCGTGCCGGAGCTGTTGACGGAGCGCACGGTGCTCACGGCGTTCGCCGCACTGGCAGTGCTCGGGATGTTCGTGCTGCTGTGCCGCGCCCGCCGGGTGAGCACCTCCGTGGAAGACGCCACCCTCGCCGCGCTGCACCGCGTCACCAGCGCCGCCCCGCACCTGCGGGACGGCCTGAGCCAGGAGTCGGCGGACAGGACCGCCCCGCACCTGCGGGACCTGCTCTCCTGCGGCGCCGTCGGCATCGTCGACGCCGAGGGGCAGCTGCTCAGCTGGGACGGTGGGGCCAACCACCACTACGAGGACCTGCGCGGCACGATCGAGCAGGTGCTGCGCACGGGCAAGCGCGAGTACGTCGAGCACTCCGACGTCCCCTGCGAGCAGCGCTCCTGCCCGATGCGGCACGCGATCGTCGTGCCGCTGGACGTCGAGGGTGAGACCCGCGGTGCGCTGGTGATCATCGCCGACGGCGACCGCAAGCGGCTGCTGCGGGCGAGCGGGGAGGTCGCCCACCACGTGGCCACCCAGCTGGAGCTGGCCGAGCTGCAGGAGTCGCGGCGCCAGCTCGCCCAGGCCGAGGTGCGCGCGCTGCGGGCGCAGATCTCCCCGCACTTCATCTACAACGCGCTGAACACGATCAGTTCGCTGATCCGCACCGACCCCGACCACGCGCGGGACCTGCTGCAGGAGTTCGCCGACTTCACGCGGTACTCGTTCCGCACCACCGGCCTGTACACCACGCTGGCCGACGAGATCCGCAACATCGACCGCTACCTCACGCTGGAGCGGGCCCGGTTCGGCCCGGACCGGCTCAAGGTCCAGCTCAAGATCGCGCCCGAGGTGCTGCCCGTGGTCGTGCCGTTCCTGGCGCTGCAGCCGCTGGTGGAGAACGCGGTGCGGCACGGCCTGGCGGACAAGCCCGGCGGCGGGACGGTCACGCTGATCGCCGAGGACAACGGCGCGGAGGCGCTGATCAGCGTCGACGACGACGGCGTGGGCATGGATCCGGACCGGCTCGACGCCGAGCTGGCCGATGCGCACATGACCGGCGCGCACGTGGGGCTCGGCAACATCAACAACCGCATGCGGGCCACGTTCGGCAACGACTACGCGCTCGTGGTGGAGACCGAGCAGGGCGCGGGGATGAAGGTCCTGATGCGCGTGCCGAAGTTCGCCCCGGGAGTGCGCGTGTCCCCCGAGTCGACCGGCGGGGAGCCGGACTCGCCCGGTGGGGAGTCGGACTCGCCCGGTGGGGACGAGGCGCAGCCGGAGTCCGGTGCGGCGGAGGCCGCCGGGGAGCAGGCCGGTGACGAGCAGGATGCTGGTGGGCAGACCGGCGAGCGGTCAGCTGGCGAGCAGCAGGCCCGGACCCGCTCGAACGAGCGGCGGGTGCGCGGCGGGCAGGGGTCCTCGCGGACCGCCGCGCCCCTGCACTGAGGCTTCCCGCGGCACGAGCGCGATCACCCGGATGGCGAGATCATCTGGACGGGGAAGGAACGGCAGGCACGTGATCACCCGTTGTGGTGAAGACTGCGGTTGGTGATCCACAGCCCTGCGAGCTGTCCACACCTGCTGGCGTGGCCGGTGGGACGAGGCGGCGCGGCTCGGTAGCGTGCGGAGCATGACCGACAAGACTCCGCAGAAGTTCAGCGATGTGCTCACCGGCCTGCCGAGCAAGCTGCCGGGCAAGCTGGGCGAGCGCGCCGAGCGCGGACCGGTGGTCGCCGCCGTCCGGCTGCACGGCGTGATCACCTCGACGCCCTCGCCGGTCAGCCGCCCCACGATCTCGATGCAGAACGTGGAGACCGCGCTGTCGCGGGCGTTCGCGCACGACCGGCTGCAGGCGGTGGCGCTGGCCATCAACTCGCCCGGCGGTTCGCCCACCCAGTCGGCCCTGGTGGCCGAGCGCATCCGCGAGCTCGCGAAGGACAAGGACGTGCCCGTGCTGGCGTTCTGCGAGGACGTCGCCGCCTCCGGCGGGTACTGGCTGGCCTGCGCGGGCGACGAGATCTACGCGCACGGCACCTCGATGATCGGTTCGGTGGGCGTGGTGACCGCCGGGTTCGGACTGCACGGCCTGCTGGACCGGATCGGCGTGGAACGCCGCGTGCACGCGGCCGGTGAGAACAAGGTGCGGCTCGACCCGTACCGCCCGGAGAAGGACGACGACGTCGAGTGGCTGACCGGGATGCAGAACGAACTGCACCAGCAGTTCCGCGAGTGGGTCACCGCGCGCCGCGCGGACCGGCTCGCCGACAGCGAGGAGCTGTTCAGCGGCGAGGTCTACACCGGGCGCAAGGGGGTCGACCTCGGTCTGCTCGACGGCCTGGGCACGATGCGCTCGGTCGTGCGCGAGAAGTTCCCGGACGCGCACCTGGTCTCCGTCGAGCCGCGCAAACCGCTGCTGGCGCGGCTGGGCGTGTCCTCGCCGGCGTCCACCGGGCTCGGCTCGCTGCTCGGCGGATCGGACCCGGTCATGTCCACAGTGGAGGCGCTGGAGCACCGGGCGCTGTGGTCGCGCTTCGGGCTGTGAACCGGCTGCGAGCACCAGCGGGACCGGTGCGGGCGCCCGCGTTCCGGGCGCGGGGACCGGTCACTGCGGCGCGTCACGACCTCCGGGGCTGCCCCGGTGTTCTGTGCGTTGCGTGAGCACGTACTTTTGAACACCCAGCGCATGTCGTGGATCACCGAGCGGTGCCGACCGCGGTGCGGGATCGCGCGGCGTGGACCGCGCAGTGCGGGGCTGGGTGGAGACGTGGACAGTGCGCCGTCGGCGCGGCAGGGTGTGGCAGTGCAGTGAGTACCCGAGAGCACACTTCCGGACTCGTCGTCCTCGCCGTGGACGACGAGGTGGCCGGGCTCGACGAGACGAAGTACCTGCTGGAGTCGAATCCCCGCGTGGGGCGCGTGATCAGCGTGTTCGACGCGGCGGAGGCGCTGCGCGTGCTGCGCGGCGACGACCCGGAGCTCGCGCGGCGGGTGGCCGAGGACTTACCCCCCGTCGACGTGGTGTTCGCCGACGTGTCCATGCCCGGCCTCAGCGGCATGGAGCTCGCGCGCGTGCTCTCCGCGTTCCGCCGCCCGCCGGCGCTGGTGTTCATCACCGGCCACGAGGAGAACGCGCTGGAGGCCTTCGAGGTCGGCGCGATCGACTACATCATGAAACCCGCGGACACCGAGCGCGTGGACCGCGCGCTGCGGGCCGTGGAACGCGACGCGCGGGTGAACGCGGCGGTCGAGCCCGGCACCCAGCAGGAGGCGCTGACCTCCTCCGACCCGGGCGAGGACGACGAGGTCATCCCCGTCGAACTCGCCGGCACCACGAAGCTCGTGCCGCGCCGCTCGGTGCGCTGGGTCGAGGCCCAGGGCGACTACGCCCGCCTGCACACCGCGGAGGGCTCGCACCTGGTGCGCATCCCGCTGGCGCAGTTGGAGGAGCGGTGGGGCGACGCCGGGTTCCTGCGGATCCACCGCTCGTACCTGGTGTCCCTGGCGCAGGTGACCGAGCTGCGCATGTCCTCCTCGGGGTACTCGGTCGTGCTCGGCGACCCCGAGGAGGAGCTGCCGGTCAGCCGCAGGCACACGCGGGAGTTGAAGGACCGGTTGGTGCGGGCCCCGCGCCAGGGCTGGGAGTAGCGCGACGTCATGGTCCGCGAGCGCATGACCCGCCAGATCGCGGACCGGCGCGGCCGGTTCGCCACGTCCTCCCGACCCCGCCGGAAGCGCGTGGTGCTGGCCGACCGGCGGCGGACCCGGCAGGTCGCGCGCACCATGATGGAGCTGGAGGAGCAGACCAGCGTCGGTGAGGTGCTGGTGCGCCACCTCGTCCGCGCGCAGCTGCGCACGGTGCTCGCGGCCGCTGGGCTGCCCGCGCTCGTGCTGCTGTCCCTGCCGCTGCTGCTGTGGGCGTTCCCGGCGTTCGCGCGCGCGAGCGTGCTCGGCGTCCCGCTGCCGTGGCTGCTGGTGGGAGTGCTGATCTACCCGTTCCTGCTGCTGGTCGGCGTCGTGGCGACGCGGTTCGCCGAACGCCACGAGCGGGAGTTCGTGCACATGGTGGAGCAGCAGTGACGCCGGACCCGTGGTCGCTGACCGGCATGGTGGCCATCGCCGGTGCGACCCTGGCGATCGGCCTGTGGGCGGTGCGTTCGGCCCGCACGACGACGGACCCGTCCGCCGCGCGCCGCCTCGTGCCGGCCGAGCGCAACGCCGCGGCGATCTCGGGCGAGTTCCTCTCCGCCGCCTCCTTCCTCGGCGTGGCGGGGCTGGTGGTCAAGGAGGGCGCGGACGCGCTGTGGTACCCGGTCGGCTTCGCCGCGGGGTACCTGGCGCTGCTGCTGTTCGTGGCCGCCCCGATGCGCCGCTCCGGCGCGTACACGCTGCCGGACTTCGCCGAGGCCCGGTTGGACTCGCCGCGGCTGCGGCGGGTGTGCACCGCGTTCGTGGTGCTCGCCGGTCTGATGTACCTCGTCCCGCAGCTGCAGGGAGCGGGGTCGACGCTGGCCGCGGCGACGGGGCTGCGGTTCGCCGCGGCCCTGGCCGTCGTCGTCGCGGTGGTGGTGACCAGCGTGCTCACCGGTGGCATGCGGGCGATCACCGTGGTGCAGGCCTTCCAGTACTGGGTGAAGCTCTTCGCCGTCACCCTGCCCGCGTTCGCCCTGTTCGTGGTGTTCCTGGGCGCGCGGGCGGACGTGCCGCAGGAGCTGGATGCACCGGCGCCGCCCGTGTTCGAGCACGCCACGACGGTGTCGGTGGACACCGACGTGCTCCTGCGCGTCACCGCTCCGGCCCGGCTGGAGCAGCGCACCGGCGGGCAGGTGAGCACCGTGCAGCTGCAGCCGGGCGAGCACGAGATCAGCGCGGGAAGCGAGCTGCGGTTCCCGGCGGGGAGCCCGGCGCCGGTCGTCCTCGGTGCGGAGGCGACCAACGCGGAGTGGTTGCGGCCGTTCAGCGGTGGTGCGGGCGAGCTGGTGGAGACGTACTCGCTGCTGGTGGCGACGTTCTTCGGCACGATGGGGCTGCCGCACGTGCTGGCGCGCTTCTACGCGAACCCGAACGGGCATGCGGCGCGGCGCACCGCGTTGTACGTGCTGGCGCTGCTGGCCACGTTCTACCTGTTCCCCGCGGTGTTCGGGCTGCTGTCCCGGTTGTACGTGCCGCAGTTGCTCGTCACCGGCCGCACGGACGCGGCGGTGCTGCTGCTTCCGCAGGCGATGCTGGACAACTGGGTGGGCGGCCTGCTCGCTGCGGTGACGGGTGCCGGTGCGTTCGCGGCGTTCCTGTCCACATCGACCGGTCTGGTGGTGAGCCTGGCCGGGGTGCTGGCGGTGGACGTGGTGCCGGAGCGCTTCCGGGACGTGCGCTCGATGGCGGTGGCGGCGTGCCTGGTGGCCGCCCTGGTGGCGCTGGTGGTCGGCGGGCAGGACCTGGTGCGCAGCGTGGGCATGGCGTTCGCGCTGGCCGCTTCGACGTTCGGCCCGGTGCTGGTGCTGGGGGTGTGGTGGCGCGGGTTGACCGCGGCGGGCGCGCTCAGCGGCATGGTGACCGGCGGGGTGCTGGTGCTGGTGTCGCTGGTGGCGCACGTGCTCGCCGGGGCGGGTGCGGAGGTGTGGTGGTCGGCGCTGCTCGGCCAGCCCGCGCTGGTGACCGTCCCGCTGGCGTTCGCGGTGACCTGGGCGGTGAGCGCGGCGACGCGCGGCCGGGTGCCGCCCCGCGCGGGCCGGGTGATGCTGCGGCTGCACGCGCCGGACCGGTTGGGCTTCCACGAGCGGGAACCGGGACCGCGGCACGACGCGCAGGTCCCGCGGCGCGGCGGGCGGCACCACCGCGAGTAGCCCGCCCACGGGACCTCCGCGCGCAGCAATGCTCCGCGCGGAGCATTGACAGCGGCGGAACCGCCTCGCCGAGCGGTGGGAATTCCCGGGTCAACCGCTGAACGGGTGCAGTCCCCTGTGGAATGTGCGGGAACCCCCGCCGGCGTCACTCGATCGTTAGACCCGCGCCTTCCGGCGTCCCTTCACAATTCCTGCACGCCTCCGTAGCGTTCGCAGGCCGAACCGACTGTCCAGGGGCGACAGCGACGTCGGTTCCGAGTTGGGGAGCCGCTATGTGGAAGGAGCACAGTGAGCACGACTGACGAGCACGAGCCCGGGGCGGGAAATCCTCCCGAGACCTGGGCTGACGTGCAAGCCGGTTCCGAGTTCGCGGACCTGCGGCGGCGATTGCGCCGCTTCGTCTTCCCGGTGTCCGCGCTGTTCTTGGCGTGGTACTTGATCTACGTGCTGCTCGCCGACTACGCGCACGGGTTCATGAGCATCAAGCTGGTCGGCAACATCAACGTCGGCCTGGTGCTGGGCCTGCTGCAGTTCGTGTCGACCTTCGCGATCACCACGCTGTACGTGCGTTTCGCCAACCGACGGCTGGACCCGGCTGCCGAGCGCATCCGGGAGGAAGTGGAAGGAGACGACCGGTGATCCGGCCCGCACTCGAGCTCTCCCCGCTCGCGCAGAGCCCCACCTCGGAGAACCGGTGGCTGAACATCGCGATCTTCACCCTGTTCGTGGTGGCCACGCTCGTGATCGTGTTCCGCGTCAGCCGCAACACGCGCAGCGCCACCGACTACTACGCCGCCGGGCGCGCGTTCTCGGGCGCGCAGAACGGCATCGCCATCTCCGGTGACTACCTCTCGGCCGCCTCGTTCCTCGGGATCGCGGGGGCCATCGCCGTCTACGGCTACGACGGGTTCCTGTACTCGATCGGCTTCCTCGTCGCGTGGCTCGTGGCCCTGCTGCTGGTGGCCGAGCTGCTGCGGAACACCGGCCGCTACACGATGGCCGACGTGCTCAGCTTCCGCATGCGGGAACGCCCCGTGCGGACCGCGGCCTCGCTGTCCACGTTGGCCGTGACCTTCTTCTACCTGCTGGCGCAGATGGCCGGTGCGGGCGGGCTCGTCGCGCTGCTGCTCGGCATCGGCAGCCGCGCCGGGCAGTCGCTGGTCATCGCGATCGTCGGCATGATCATGATCGTGTACGTGCTCATCGGCGGGATGCGCGGCACCACGTGGGTGCAGATCGTCAAGGCCGCGCTGCTCATCGCCGGCACCGGTGTCATGACCGTGTGGGTCATGGCCATGTTCGGGTTCAACCTCTCGGGGCTGATGGGCTCCGCCGTGGACAGCGCGGGCCCGGGCGGTGAGGCGCTGCTCAACCCGGGTGCGAAGTACGGCGAGTCGGCGATGAGCCGCCTGGACTTCGTCTCGCTCGGCGTGGCCCTGGTGCTGGGCACGGCGGGTCTGCCGCACGTGCTCATGCGCTTCTACACCGTGCCGACGTCGAAGGAGGCGCGCCGCTCGGTCGTCTGGGCCATCTGGCTGATCGGGCTGTTCTACCTGTTCACGCTCGTGCTCGGCTACGGCGCGGCGGCCCTGGTGGGCCCGGAGACGATCGAGAACGCACCGGGCGGGGAGAACGCGGCGGCGCCGCTGCTGGCCTTCGTGATCGGCGGCCCGCTGCTGCTCGGGTTCATCTCCGCGGTCGCCTTCGCCACGATCCTCGCCGTGGTGGCCGGTCTGACCATCACCGCTTCCGCCTCGTTCGCGCACGACATCTACACCAACGTGATCAAGCGCGGCGAGGAGGACAGCGAGAAGCAGGTCAAGGTCGCCCGGATCACCGCCGTGGTCATCGGCCTCGTGTCGATCCTCGGCGGGATCGCCGCGAACGGGCAGAACGTGGCCTTCCTCGTGGCGCTGGCCTTCGCGGTGGCCGCCTCGGCGAACCTGCCGACGCTGCTGTACTCGCTGTTCTGGAAGCGGTTCAACACCACCGGTGCGCTGTGCAGCATCTACGGTGGTCTCATCAGCACCGTCGGGCTGATCGTCTTCTCGCCGGCGGTGTCCGGTTCGGAGGACGCGATGCTCCCGGGCGCGGACTTCGCCTGGTTCCCGCTGTCCAACCCGGGCCTGGTGTCCATCCCGCTGTCGTTCCTGCTCGGCTACCTGGGCACGGTGCTGAGCAAGGAGCCCCACGACGCGGAGAAGTACGCGGAGATGGAGGTGCGGTCGCTGACCGGCGCCGGGGCCGAGAAGGCCACGGCCGAGCACTGAGCGCTCGAGCGCTGAGCGACCGGAACACCGGCAGCGGGCCCGGCCCGCGCCCGCCGACCCGGCGGCGCGCGGCCGGGCCCGCGTGGCAGCATCGGGGCGTGACTACTCCAGTGCCTGGTCAGATTCCCGGTGTGCAGCCGGAGGACATGCCCGCGCAGATCCCTGAGGGCAGCGCCCTGTTGGACGTCCGCGAGCACGAGGAGTGGACCGCGGGCCACGCCCCCGAGGCGGTGCACATCCCCATGGCGGAGGTCCCCCAGCGGCTCGACGAGGTGCCCGAGGCCGACCAGCTGTACGTCATCTGCCGTTCCGGCGGCCGGTCGTCCAAGGTCACCGCGTACCTGAACGCCAACGGTTGGGACGCGGTCAACGTCGAGCGCGGGATGAACGGCTGGGCCGCGAACGGGCGCAGCGTGGTCTCCGATGACCCGGACGCGGAGCCGTACGTGCTGTGACCGCGGAGCCGCAGCGCCCACCGGTGCGGTGGGTCGCCACACCGCCGGGAGCTCCGCGCTCCCGGCCGGTGCGCCGCGGCCCGCACCGCTACACCGGTCCGCCCGCGTACGCCGCCCCGCCCCGGTGGGGCTTCCCGCGGGTGGCGTGGCGGCGGCCGCGGGGCGTGCCCGCGGACCTGCGCGCGGACGCGGGCGCCCGCACGGCCGCGATCACGCGGCCGACCGCCCTGTGGCTGCGGTGCACCGCCGTTGTGGCGCTGCTGGCCCTCGGTGCCGAGCTGTGGCGCTACGGGCTGCTGCTGATGAGCCGCTCGGGCACGTTGTCGGCGGCGGTGGTGGCCGCCTCGGACGCGCTCGTGGTGCTCAGCGAAACGCTGCTGCTGGTCGCGGCGGTGATCAGCGCGGGGTGCGCGCTGGTGTGGCTGGTGCGCGCGCGGGCCGCGGCGGCCCGGGGCGCCGGGGTGCGCAACGCCCGCTCGGACTGGACCGTGGTGCTCGGGACGCTCGTGCCCGGGTGGAACCTGATCGTGCCCGGTGCCGCGCTGGCGGAGCTGGAGCACACCGCGCTGATCGGCACCGGGGACCGCAGCTCGTCCGGGCGGCCGGTGCCGTCGCCGCTGGTCCGCGTGTGGTGGGCGTGCTGGTCGGCGAGCCTGCTGCTCGGCTGGACCGGGATCGCCTGGGGTTTCCGCGACGGCGTGCAGGCGGAGGCCGACGGCGTGCTGCTGCACGCGTGGATCGCCGCGGTGGCCGCGGCGGTGGCCGTGCTGTCGTCCCGGGTGGTGCTGCACCTGCGGCGGCTGCTCGCGCCGCTCGACCCGACCGAGCTGCGGCGCGACCGCGTCGTCGCGGTGCGCGGGGCCGAACTGCCTCCGCGGCGTGCACGCCCCCGTGCCTCACCTCGGTGACACTTTCGCCGTGTAGGTCACAGTTGGCGGACACTGTTCACGCTGCGTCAGCACACTGAGGGTGTGCCGCAGTCGACCCCGGAAGTCGTCGCGCATCGTGGAGCCTCGGCCGACCGCGCCGAGCACACGCGCGGCGCCTACGAACTGGCCATGCGACAGGGCGCCGACGCCGTCGAGTGCGATGTCCGCGTGAGCAGGGACGGCCAGCTCGTCCTCGTGCACGACCGCCGCGTGGACCGCACGTCCAGCGGGAGCGGCGTGGTGAGCACCCTGACCGTTCCCGCGATGTCCGGCTGGGACTTCAGCAGCTGGCAGCGGCGCTGGCCGGCCTCGGCGGACCGGCTGCTGTGCGACCCGCCGTCCCCCGAGCGCGGCGTGCTGACGCTGCCCGAACTGCTCGGGATGATCCGCGACTTCGCCCGGCCGGTGCGGCTGTTCGTCGAGACCAAGCACCCGGTCCGCTACGGCGGTCTCGTCGAGCGGCTCCTGGCGGGCGAACTGCACCGCCACGGCATGCTCACCGCAGGAGAGCACGATCCCTCGGCGGTGATGATGTCCTTCTCCTCCGCCGCTGTGCGCCGCTTCCGCGGGCTCGCCCCCACCGTGCCGACGGTGCTGCTGTTCGAGGGCGGGCGGCGCTGGCGCTCCGGCGCCCTGCCCCCGTGGGTCGACCACGCCGGGCCGGGCATCGACGTCGTCCGCTCCGACCCCGGGTTCGTCGCCCGCGCCGCGCGGCACGGGCACGGCACCTACTGCTGGACCGTGGACGCCCCGGACGACATCGCGTTGTGCCGGCAGGCCGGGGTGCGGTACCTCGCGACGAACGCGCCCGCGGCCACCCGCAGCCACCTGAACCGGCTCGCCCCGGCCGAGCGCGTGGCCGCCTGACGGTGCGACCGGCCTGCGGCGGTGGCATCGCGGCGGCCCGACGGCGTGGCGGGCTGACTCATGGCCGCTTGCGGCGTGGAAATGCGGAGCTCCGGCGGTCGCGTGGCCCGCTCGATCGAGCCGCTTGGCGCAATGGCGGCCATTTCGCAAGCACCTCACCGCATCGAGGGGTTTGCGCATTTCTCGAGAAATATCCAAACCCCTGGTCAGGAGGGGTGTTGAACAGCGCGCTCGGGGCCGTCCGCCCCGGTGGCACTCCGAGCGCGAGCAGCAGTGCGAGGGCAGCTGAGGCCGCTGCTGCATTCCCCGGCAGGTCAGACTGCGCGCCGGCTGCGGCTGGTTCCGCCGCGTCGGCTGCCCGAACGCCTGGGATACCGTGCGGGGAGCAATGATCGTCGTCCGCGCGGCCGCGCGTGCACAAGGCGGGAGATCCCGGTGCCCGAGCGAACCACCTCCGAGACCCCCTCCGGCGGAGTGAGCCCCCGGCAGCCCTGCCCCTGCGGTTCGGGCAAGCGGTACAAGGCGTGCCACGGCAAGCGGAAGGGCGCTGCCGACGTCATCGTGACCAGGCCTTTCGAAGGCCTGGCGGCCGAGTGCGAGCTGGTGGCGCTGCGCGAGTTCGTGCCCGCGGCCACGGCGCGGCTCCCGCTGGTCGAGGGCGGCGAGGTCACCGCGGCCAGCGTGCTTCCGGTGGCCGCCGCGGCGATGCGCCGCACCGACGGGCAGGCCTTCGTGGGCATGCAGGTGCAGACGCGCTCCGGTGACGTCAGCCGTGACGTGGCGCGCGCGGTGCAGTGGGTCCGCGAGGCCGCGGCCGGGTCCACGCTGTCCGTGGTCGGACCGGAGGACGCCGCCGCGGATGCGGTGCCGACGCGCCTGCAGGACCTGCTCGACCCCGCGGCGGACCTGGACGTCGTCACGCACGAGGACTTCTCCTGGTGGCTGCCGGAGGGCGTCGAGCCCACCGGCGAGATCGCCACGTCGCTCGAACGCGCCAACGCGGCGATCACACCGACGGTGCGGCTGCGCGGGGTGCGTTCGGCGTACTGGGTGGACACCGGCAGCAAGGCGCACGTGCGCTGGGTCCGCCCCGAGCCGGAGGACCGGCTGGTGGCGGCGCTGGCGCGGTTGAGCCACCGCGATCAGCTCGACCTCGGCGAGGGGACCCGCTACGCCGGTTCGTTCCGCGCGCACGGGCTGCTCGTTCCGGTCTGGGACGTCGACCGCGAAGCCCACGCCCGCGAGTGGGAGGACTCCGCGGCCGCGCTGGGGGCGCGGCTCGAGGAGGCGCTGGCCTCGCTGGACGACGCGCCGCTGTCCGCGGACGAGCGGCGCGTCCGCGAAGGGCTGCGCGGCCGCCAGGTCACCGTGCGCTGAGTCGCGGCGTTCCCGCCCGTCGGGCGTTCATCCTCCACCGGGGGCAAGCTGAGTCGGTGAACCGGCGTGTTCCGTCGGCACTCGGCTGAGGGGGAGCAGCGGTTCTTCGGCCGCTGCTCCCGGTGCGGACGGGCACCCCGTCGAGCCCCCGGTGGTGCCGGGGCGGGAACGGCAGGGGACATGGGGGACGAGGAGTTCACGGAGTTCGTCCGGGCTTGTCTGCCCGAGCTGCTCCGCTACGGCCACGCGTTGACGGGGGACCCGAACGACGCTGCCGACCTGGTGCAGGCCGTGCTGGAGAAGGTCGGCGCGCAGTGGGGGCGGATCCGCGGCGGTGCCGACCCGGCCGCGTACGTCCGCCGGGCCATGGTCAACGCGCACATCTCGCGGTGGCGCCGCGCGGGCAGGGAGACCTTGTTCGCCGAGTGCCCGGAGGTTCCGGCGCAGCCCGAGCGGGACCGGTGGGACGACGAGCCGGTCCGGCAGGCGTTGCGGGCGTTACCCGAGCGCCAGCGTGCGGTGCTCGTGCTGCGCTACTTCGACGGGCTGTCCGAGGGGGAGATCGCCGAGCTGCTCGGCGTCAGCTGCGGCACGGTGAAGAGCCAGTCGAGCAAGGCGCTGAGCACCCTGCGCCGCCGCCTGGAGGCCGAGACCTCCTGAGGCCTGAGCCACGCGACCGAGCTCCTCGCCTCGTCCGGAGGACCTGACGGTGCCGCGCCGGTGTCAATCCCCCACCCGCCTCCCTGTGGACAACCCACCCCTTGGGGACAGTTTGTGCTCCATACGGGTGGGGACAGCTTACAATTTTCATGAAAATTGCGCTCTCTGGAACGAGTCCAGAGTGCGCAGGTGCGGGGAGGTGGGACGCCGGGGCGGGGAGGTGCAGTGCGGGGGGATCAGCTCCGGAGGAGTGCGTGCGGCGCTGCCGGTGTCCTTCTTTCGGAGGAGGTAACGGGAGTTCTTCGCGTGTCGGCGGTTACCGGGAAGCTCGGTGCGGTGGTATGGAACATTTCTGATGATCTGTGCCATGATTGCTGTGATTCGTGCAATTCTTCCGCCTCGGGAGGATGTCGGGGAAGATGCCTGGGAGGGTTCCCGGCAAACCGCCGGGAGAGCTCCGGAGGGCGCCCGGACGGGCGTTCCCGAGGGGCGGGAAAGAGCGCTTCCGTGGGATTCGGGGCACCGGTGGGGACAGGTGAGGTTTGCCTTTCTTTCCCGAGCGGAAGGAAAGGCGAACCAAAGTTCCATGAGGCTTGCCTTGGATGTATCTTGATTTGTTCCAGAGTATGCTGGCGGCATGACCACAGCAGAGAAGTTCCAACAGCAGGACTCGCAGTTCCGCCAGCTTCTGCAGGAGCAGATCAAAAACGAGTTCACGTCGTCGCAGCAGTACATCGCCGTGGCGACCTGGTTCGACAACGAGGACATGCCGCGGTTGGCCCAGCACTTCTACAAGCAGTCCCTGGAAGAGCGCAACCACGCCATGATGATCGTCCAGTTCCTCCTGGACCGGGGGATCTCGCCGAGCATCCCGGCCATCGAGGCGGTGCGCAACGAATTCGGCGAACCGCGCGAACTCGTCGCTCTCGCGCTGGAGCAGGAGCAGGAGGTCACCCGGGAAATCGAGGCCCTGGCCAAGGCCGCGCGCTCCGAGGACGACTACATCGGCGAGCAGTTCATGCACTGGTTCCTCAAGGAGCAGGTCGAGGAGGTCTCGCAGATGTCCACGCTGCTCAACGTCGTGGACCGCTCGCGCGGCAACATGTTCGACGTGGAGACCTTCCTGTCCCGCGAGCAGCTCGGCGACGGCGGGCAGGACCCGACGGCGCCGGAAGCGGCCGGCGGCGCCGTGTGACGGTCGGGACGCGCGGCGCGGCCGCGGTCATCCCCGCAGCACTGGGCAGGACATGCACCGCGGTCCGCCCCGACCCGACCCGAGCTCGGATCCCCGGATGCGGAGGACTTCGATGCCCGCCTCCTCGAGGCGGGCGTTGGTCTCCACGTTCCGCTCGTACGCCACGACCACCCCGGGGCCCAGGGCCAGCGTGTTGTTGCCGTCCTCCCACTGCTCGCGCTCGGCCGTGACCGGGTCCAGCCCCGTGTCGATGACCCGCAACCGCTCGATGCCCATCGCCTCGGCGGCGCTGCCCAGGAACGGTGCGGGCCCCTCGATGCGCACGTCCTCGCCCGCCGGACGCAGCGTGTAGGCGCGCAGCGCATCCCGCACCGCCGGGTACATCACCACCGCGTCCCGGTCGACCATCGTGCACACCGTGTCCAGGTGCATCGACGCGCGCGCCTGCTCGATCGGCACCACGAGCACGGTCCGCGCCAGGCCGTCGGCGAACAGCGAGCGCGCCAAGGATTCCGCACCCGCCGGGGTGGTGCGCTCGCCCACGCCGATCGCCACCACGCCGGGTGCGAGCAGCACGATGTCGCCGCCCTCCACCGGTGCCGAGTGGGCGCCGTAGGCGCGGGGGGCGCGGGTGAACCGCGGGTGGTAGGCGTAGATCAGATCGGTCAGCGCCGACTCCCGGCGCCGCGCGGGCATCGCCAGCGAGGCGATCGCCACGCGCGGCCCGAGCCAGGCCGAGGAGTCCCGGGTGAACAGCAGGTTCGGCAGCGGCTCGACGGCGAAGTCGTGCGGGTGCCGCATCCGCCGCACCAGTGATCGCTCCTCGCCGTCCGGGAGTTCCTCGAAGGTCATCCCGGCGGTGAGCACGTCCGCCAGCCCTGCTTCGTCCGCGCCGGACAGGTGCGCGCGCAGCACGTCGGCCACGTGCTCGCCCAGTTCCCGCTCCCGCACGGCCGCGTGCACCGCCGCGGCGCGGGCGCGCTCGTCCCGCAGCGTCTCCTCGAGCAGGTCGCGCAGCAGCAGCACTTCCACCCCGCGCTGCCGCAGCAGCTCCGCGAACGCGTCGTGCTCCTCGCGGGCGCGCTCGACCCAGGGGATCGCGTCGAAGAGCAGCTGGTCGCTGTTGCGCGGCGTGAGCCGCTTCAGCTCGGGGCCCGGGCGGTGCAGCAGCACCGTTCGCAGCGGTTCGACCTCGTTGTCCACCTGCGCGCGCGTCACGCCGCCACAGCCTAGTAGCGCTGCCGCGGCCCCAGTAGTGCTGCGCGCCGGATCCCGCGGTCGCGGGGTTCCGCGCGTTCCGCGAGCGCGGCCTCCGGAGGCGCGGCCGCGCCGGTCACGGCAGCCAGCCGACGTGGCCGCGCAGCAGGGCGTAGCCGGTGAAGGCGACCACGTCGATGAGGGCGTGGCCGAGGACGAGCGGCCACAGCCGGTTCGTGCGCTGCCAGACGCGGCCGTAGACGAGGCCCATGACGACGTTGCCGACGAACCCGCCGAAGCCCTGGTAGAGGTGGTAGGCCCCGCGCAGCACCGCGGAGGTCCACAGCGCCGCGTTCTCCGAGTGGCCCAGTTGCCGCAGCCGCGTGAGCAGGTAACCGACGACGAGCGCCTCCTCGGCGAAGGAGTTGCCGAAGGCCGACAGCACGAGCACCGGCGCGCGCCACCACGTGTCGTCGAGCGTGGAGGGCTGCACGGTCAGCGCGAGGCCCGCGGCGTGCGCGGCGAGGTAGAACGCGAGACCGGGCAGGCCGATCAGCGCTGCCAGTCCGGCACCGCCCGCGCCGTCGGCCAGCGGCCGCGTGCGGTCCAGCCCGATGCGGCGCGGGCCGAGGCCGCTGCGCCACAGCAGGAGCACGCCGAGCGCTCCCCAGGCCAGCAGGCGCAGCGCGCCGAGCAGCTGGTGCGCGAGGTCCAGCAGGCCGACCCGCGCGCCCGGGGCGTTGAGGGCGACCTGCTGCTCGGACAGCGGTTCGGGTGTCAGCAGCGAGTCGACCAGCGACAGCAGGCTCTGCGCCGCGGACAGGCCGAGCGTGATCGTGAGCACGAGCAGCAGCTCGGCGAGGATCGCGCGGCGCTCCGCCCGGCCGGTGATCGTTTCCGGCTGTGCGGGGCGGGGCGGGGCCAGCCAGGCGCGCAGGCTCACGGCCGGAACCGTACCGATCGCGCACGCGGTGCCGGTGCACCGGCGGGGTGCTGCTCCGCCGGTGCGCTCACCCGCTCTGCTGGGCGGCGAGGAAGGGGCAGCCGACGAGGCGGCGCAGCTCGTGGCTGAGGTGCTCGGTGGTGGTCGCGGGCCGGGAGAAGGCCAGCCGCACGTCGTGGTCCCCGTCGGGGGACTCCACGCGCAGCCGGATGCCGTAGCGGTCGATGCCGAGCGGCCGCAGGTGGCCGCCGCGCAGCTCTTCCGGCAGGTGCCGGGTCAGCAGCCCGACGACGTCGCGGTGGGCCACTTCCAGGTGCCGCAGCCAGCCGTTCTCGAGCAGGCAGAACGGGTCGGGCTCGGCGGCGCGGAACCCCGCGGGGGCGATGGCGCCGCTCTCCTCGGCGTCGGCGAGGACGAGCGAGGCGGACTCGACGCGCAGCACGGACGCGCCGTGGCCCACGTCGAGCAGCCGGGAGTCCGGGCGCTCCTCGGCGACGGCGAGCACGGCGTCGCGCGCGGCGGCCTCGTGCTCGAGCAGCCGAACCCACCCGGTGAGCCACAGCAGCCCGCGCACGGGTTCGCGCACGGGCACGGGCGCCGAGTCGGTGATCTCGAGCACCGCGCCGACCTCCCGCCTGGGGGAGCGCCGGGCGAGGTCGACGAACGCGTGGTCGTCGTCGAGCAGCACCGTGGCGGTGCCGTCCGCGTGCACGTGGTGCAGCAGCGGGGTGCTGCGCTCGGGTTCCACACCGCAGGACAGCAGTTCTGCGCATCCGACGCGTTTGGCGATGGTGCGCGCCCGCTCCGCCGGGCTCGGGGTAGCGGGTCGGCGGGATGTCGATGTCGTCATGTTGCCCACTGCTCTGCTCACCTCCGACTTAGGCAACCCTAAATCATCGGGGGTGGTGGAGAAAGGCGGCGGCCGGGTGATCACCGAGAAGATTCACGGGATGTTCACGCTGCGGGAACTGCTACTCTCCGTGTCTGATCGGCGGGGTGTCGTGCCCGTTTCCAGCCGATTCGAATGACGCAGACGCCCGTGTATCGGGCAACTTTGTTCACTCATCGCCGCGGCATTAGCGTGTCTGCCGTGTCAAGCGCTGTTGAGCTACGCGCGCCCGGTCCGCGCGGCATCCCGCCCCTGTTCGCCCGTCTGGTCGATGACGCGTCGCTGTTCTCCAGCGACACCGCTTCCGCCCCGGGTGCGGTGTCCGCGCACCTCGACGTGCGCGGCGGGGAGTACGCCGGCGTGCTGGGGCCGCTGCTGTGCCCCGCGTCCAGACTTCCCGAGCTGATCACCGAACTGGCCAAGATCAAGCCCAGCAGCCCCGTGCCCCTCTCGCTGGTGTGCGACAGCGGGCTCGGCGGGGTACCCAAGGCCCTGTCCATCATCGAGGGGAGACAGGAGCTGCTGGACTTGCGCATGGTGGAGATGCCCGCCCCGTCCGACGTCGACGACGAGTTCTTGGAGCGCGTCTCCGAGTTCGTGCCCGAGGAGGTCGTGCGCGTCGTGGAGCCGCGCCGCGGCGGCGCCGAGTGGCTCGAGGGCGTTCGCCGGGTGGCCGAGCACGGGTGCTGGCCGAAGCTCCGGTGCGCCGGGCACACCCCCGAATCGGTGCCATCGGTGGACGTCGTGGCCGAGTTCCTCGCGGTGGCCAGCAGCCTGGACGTACCGTTCAAAACGACCACAGGCATGCACGCCGCGGTGCGCGGCGCCGACGAGGGGACCGGAACCGTGTACCACGGCTTCCTCAACCTCCTGGTCGCCACGGCCCGCTCGCTGTCCGGCAAGGACGTGCGCGCGGCCCTGGAGAGCACGGACGGCGCGGCGCTCGCCGAGGAGGCCCGGTCCCTGTCCGAGGCGGCGGCGAGCGCGGTGCGGGACGTGTTCGCCTCCTGCGGTGCTGTTTCGCCGACTGGTCCGGTAACCGACCTGGAAAGGTTGGAACTGCTGTGAGCTGGATCGACGATCCCGAGTTCGCCGCGGACAAGCCCTTCGGGCCGCAGACCCTGCCCTACGGGGTGCTGGTGACCGGTGGTGGACCGGTCGTCGCGGTGCGGGTGGGGCGGCACGCCCTGCCGCTGCGCGGCATCGCGGACCAGCTCTCCGCGCGGCTCGCCGAGCTGGTCAGCGGGGACTCGCTCGACCCGCTGCTGGCCGCGGGCCGCGAGCGGTGGCGGGAACTGCGGGAGCGGCTGATCGAGATCGTCACGGCGGAGCGGGCGCCGCGCGGTGCGGAACTGGTCCGCACCGACTGGCACACCCTGGTGCGCCCGTTCACCGTCGGGGACTACGTCGACTTCTACTCCTCCCGGCACCACGCGGAGAACGTCGGGCGGATCCTGCGCCGCGCCACGAGCCCGCTGACGGACAACTGGACGCACCTGCCCGTGGCCTACCACGGGCGGGCGGGGACGGTGTGCGTGTCGGGCACGGACATCCACCGCCCGTGCGGCCAGCGCCGCGCCTCCGGGGACGCGCAGCCGGCGTTCGGCCCGACGCGCCGGCTGGACTTCGAGTGCGAGGTCGGGTTCGTCTGCGGCGGCGAACCGGCCAGCCAGCTGCGCCCCGGCGAGCTGCCGGAGCACGTCTTCGGCGTCGTCCTCGTCAACGACTGGTCGGCGCGGGACATCCAGGCGTGGGAGTCGCAGCCGCTCGGGCCGATGCTGTCGAAGTCGTTCGCCACGTCCATGTCCGGGTGGATCACCCCGCTCGAGGCGTTCGAGCACGCCCGGGTGGACGTGCCGAAGCCGGAGCACCCGCTGCAGGAGTACCTGGTGGAGGACGAGCCGTGGGGGCTCGACCTGCGCCTGGCGGTGCGGTGCAACGAGACCCCCGTCGCCCAGCCCCGGTTCGTGCACATGTCCTGGTCGCCGGCCCAGCAGCTGGCGCACCTGACGGTCAACGGCGCGTCGGTGCGGCCGGGCGACCTCTACGCCTCGGGAACCGTCTCCGGTCCGGAGCGGGACCAGCGCGGGTGCCTGCTCGAGCTCACCTGGGGCGGGGCCGAGCCGGTCACGCTCGACGACGGCGAGCAGCGCACGTTCCTGCAGGACGGCGACCGGGTGACGCTCACCGGCAGCGCTCCGGGGCCGGAGGGTTCCGTCGTGGGGCTCGGCGAGGTCACCGGGACCGTGCTCGCCGCGCCCCGGCGGTAGGGAGCGCTGCACGCGCGGTTCGCGGCCGGAGCGCTGCGCTGCGGGGCGGGTGCTCGGGGGCAGCCGTCGCCGCCGTGGTTCCGGAAGCCCCACCACCGCTTTTCCGATCACCGGAAGCGGGTTCTGGCGGATCCGCCGGAGATCCCGCGTCTCGGTTGACTGAACGGGCGAAAGAGATTTAGCTCCCCGGTCAATCGATTCGGATGCGATCTTCCGGGGTGATCGGATGAGGTACTCACGCACTGCGGGGCTGTTCGGCAGCGCGCTGCTGGCCGCGACGCTGGCCGGGGCTCCACCGGCGTCCGCGGGGCCGTCCCGCGCCGACGCGTCCCCCGGCGGTTCGGACGCGCGCGCCGGCGGGGCGGCCGCGGAGGATCCGCGCTGCGCCGCGGGGCCCGGGTGGGAGATGTCGACGCGGCGCCTCGACGACGCGTACACCCGGCACGCCTTCGTCGGCAACGGCCTGCTGTCGCAGCGCGTGCCGCCGAACGGGATGGGCTACGCGGCCACCGGGGAGGAGACCGGCTTCCCGCTGGAAACTCCGCGCTACGACGGGGCTTTCGTGGCGGGGAGGTACGGCAAGGCGCCGACGTCGCAGTCCCCTCGGCAGCGCCGCGCGATCGCGGCGCTGCCGACGTGGTCGACGCTCAACGTCGGCACCGGCGAGCACCAGTACACTTCGGACACACCGGCCGGGCGGATCTCCGGGTTCGAGCAGACCCTCAACGTCCGCTGCGGACTGCTGAGCACCTCGCTGACGTGGACCGCACCGGACGGCAGGAAGACCGACCTCGTCTACGAGGTCCTCGCCGACCGCGCCGACCGGCACGTGGGAGCGGTGCGGGTGACGGTGACCCCGCACTACAGCGGCGAAGTCCGCGTCACCGACGCGCTCGACGGCCGAGGTGCGCGGCGCATGCACGCCACCGGCGGCGGGCGCGCGGGCTCCACCCAGCACGTCAGCTTCAGCACCACCGAGGTCGGCGACACCGGCAGCCTCGCCTCGACCCTGCGAGCGGGCCCGGGGGTGCGGGCCGAACCGGCCGGGCACGGCCGGGACGGGCTGACCGCGCGGCAGCGGGTCGCGTTCCCGGTGCAGCAGGGCCGCAGCTACCAGCTGACGAAGTTCGTCGGCGTGGACACCGGCCGGCAGCACGCGGACGCCGCCGCGAAGCACTCCCGCAGCGCCGCCGACCGCGGTTGGGACGGCGTGTGGGAGGAGCACGTGCGCAGGTGGCTGCAGCTGTGGCGCAGCGACGTGCGCACGCCGGGGCGCGAGGACATGCAGCGGTGGCTGCGGTCCACGCGCTACGCGGTGCTGTCGAGCACGCGCGCCGAGGGGGCCCACGCCCTCGGGCCGGCCGGTCTGAGCAGCGACAACTACGCGGGCCTGGCGTTCTGGGACACCGAGCTGCGGATGTACCCGAACCTGCTGCTGCAGAACCCGGAGATCGCCAAGTCGATGGTGGAGTACCGGGAGAAGCTGCTGCCGGCCGCGAAGCGGAACGCCTCCGCGATCGGCCAGCAGGGCGCGTTCTACCCGTGGACCAGCGCCAACAGCGGTGACCTGCAGGAGGACTGCCACAGCTGGGACCCGCCGCACTGCCTGACGCAGAACCACCTGCAGAGCGACGTCGCCTTCGCCGCGTGGCAGTACTACCTGGCCACGGGCGACCGCCAGTGGCTGCGCGAGCACGGCTGGCCGGTGATGCGGGAGATCGCCCGGTACTGGGCCGGCCGCGTCACGCCCAACGACGACGGCAGCTACTCGATCGAGAACGTCGCCGGCCCGGACGAGTACAGCAACGGCGTCGACGACGGCGTGTTCACCAACGCCGGTGCGGCCATCGCGCTGCGCAAGGCCACCCGCGCGGCGCAGGTCATCGGTGCCGACGCGCCGCAGGAGTGGCGGCACATCGCCGACAACCTGCGCATCCCGTTCGACGCGCAGAACGAGCGGTTCGTGCAGTACGCGGGCTACGACGGGCACGAGATCAAGCAGGCCGACACGGTGCTGCTGCAGTACCCGCTGGAGTGGCCGATGTCCGACGAGGTGGCGCGCAACACGCTCGACTACTACGCGCAGCGCACCGATCCGGACGGTCCGGCGATGACGGACGCGGTGCACGCCATCGACGCCGCCGAGATCGGCGAGCCCGGGTGCGTGACGAACACGTACCTCGAGCGCTCGGTGCGTCCGTTCATGGAGGAGCCGTTCGCGCAGTTCTCGGAGGCGCGCGGGGAGACCGCGGGCGAGGACGCGGGCGCTCCCGCGCTGAACTTCCTCACCGGTGGCGGTGGTTTCCAGCAGGCGTTCACGCACGGGTTGACCGGGCTGCGGCTGCGCGAGGACGCCGTGGAGCTGGACCCGATGCTGCCGCCGCAGCTGGCCGAGGGCGGTGTGGAGCTGACCGGGTTGCACTGGCAGGGCCGCACGTTCGACGTCCGCCTCGGGGGCGAGACGAGCACGGTCGAGCTGCGCTCGGGCGAGCCGTTCACGGTGCGCACCCCGGAGGGCGAGCGCGTGGTCAGCGACGGGGCGCCGCTGACGATGAAGACGCGGCGACCCGACCGTGCGCCCACGGACAACGTGGCCCGCTGCCAGCCGGCTCAGGCCACCTCGGCGGAGCCGGGCAAGTACGCGGAGGCCGCCGTGGACGGCAGCGAGGCGACGGCGTGGGTGCTCGACGAGCGCTCCGGCGCGCTGACCGCGGACCTGGGCAGGCCGCAGCAGGTCGGCAGGATCGTCGCGCAGTTCTCCGAGGTGCGGCCGGAGCAGGTGCGGCTGTCCACCTCGCTGGACGGGGAGCACTTCACGCCCACCCCGGCCGAGCCGGAAAACCCCCGGTTGGCCCGGTTCGTCCGGGTGGAGCTGACGGGGCCGGCCGATGCGGAGAAGCACGCGGGGTTGCGCGAACTGCGCGTCGAGTGATCGCATGTCCGCTCACCGGGAGGTCGCCGGTTCGCGGGACGAAAGTCCCGCCGAACCGGCGACCTCCGACCGTGGGAATCGGGACATCTGACTCTGCGCAGTCGATCGTCACCGAGCCAGGGTGGAGTCGTGGACCTGCTCGACATCGCCCGCTGGCAGTTCGGCATCGTGACCGTCTACCACTTCGTGATGGTCCCGCTGACGATCGGACTGTCCATCCTCGTCGCCGCGATGCAGACAGCGTGGTACCGCACCGGTAAGCAGCGGTACCGCAAGATGATGCTGTTCTGGGGCAAGTTGATGATGATCAACTTCGCCATGGGCGTCGTCACCGGGATCGTGCAGGAGTTCCAGTTCGGCATGGCCTGGAACGCCTACTCCCGGTTCGTCGGGGACGTCTTCGGCGCGCCGCTGGCCATGGAAGGCCTCATGGCGTTCTTCGTCGAGTCGGTGTTCCTCGGCCTGTGGATCTTCGGGGCGGGGCGGCTGTCCAAGGGCGTGCACCTCGCCTGCATCTGGGCGTTCTCCCTGGCCACGGTGCTGTCGGCGTTCTTCATCCTCGCGGCGAACTCGTGGATGCAGCACCCCGTCGGCGTGGAGATGGTCGACGGGCGCCCGCGCCTGACCTCGATCGGAGCCGTGCTCGGCAACAGCACCCTGTGGGCCGCGTGGCCGCACACCATCTTCGGCTGCTTCGCCGTGGCCGGGTCGTTCCTCATCGGCATCTCCGCCTGGCAGCTGTGGCGCCACCACCGCGGCTCGGACCGCGAGGAGGAGAACTACCGCGCCTGGCACGGTTCGCTGCGGCTCGGCGCCTGGGTCGGGCTGGTCGCGTTCATCGGCCTGGCGGTCAGCGGT
Source organism: Salinifilum aidingensis (assembly GCF_054782015.1). Taxonomy (NCBI): domain Bacteria; kingdom Bacillati; phylum Actinomycetota; class Actinomycetes; order Pseudonocardiales; family Pseudonocardiaceae; genus Salinifilum; species Salinifilum aidingensis. The sequence continues at coordinate 219,939 of NZ_BAAGTH010000003.1, forward strand.
GACGTGCAGGGCAAGCTCATGTTCGAGCAGCAGCCCATGAAGATGGCCTCGGCCGAGGCGCTGTGCCACAGCGAAGCGCCCGCGTCGTTCTCCATCTTCGCCGTCGGCGACGTCAGCCGGCCCGACTGCGAGGACGTCAAGAGCTTCACCGTCCCCTACGTGCTGTCGTACCTGGCCGAGGGCGACTTCAGCAGCGAGGTCGACGGCGTGCAGTCGCTCATCCCGCAGTACCAGGAGAACTTCGGCACGCACTACCCCGACGACCCGCGGCTGGGCCCGCTGGCCGGCCAGCCCGTCGACTACGTGCCGAACCTGCCGGTGACCTACTGGGGCTTCCGCCTCATGATCGGCTTCGGCGGCATGGCCGCGCTCGGCGCGGTGCTCGTGCTCGTGCTCACCCGCAAGCGGCGGTTCCCGCGGCACGGCATCTGGACGCTCGGCGCCGTGCTGAGCATCGCCCTGCCGTTCCTCGGCAACATCGCCGGCTGGGTGTTCACCGAGATGGGCCGCCAGCCGTGGGTCGTGGCCCCCAACCCGGATCCGTCCGGAGTGGACGGTGTCTGGCTGCACACCGCGCAGGCCGTCTCCGGGAACCTCGCCGCGGGCGAGATCCTCACCTCGCTGATCACGCTCGGCGTGCTCTACGGGGTGCTGCTCGTCGTCGAGCTGTTCCTGATCGTCCGCGTCGTGCGCGGCGGGATCACCGAGGAGGAACCGACCGGGTCCGGAGGGGACGGCGAGGACCAGGCCCTGTCGTTCGCGTACTGAGACGCACCGTCAAGCGAGGACACGACCATGGATCTGCCCACCGTCTGGTTCATCGTCATCGCCTTCTTCTGGTTGGGGTACCTCTTCCTGGAGGGCTTCGATTTCGGGGTCGGCATGCTGCTGCCGATCCTCGGGCGCGACGAGCAGGAGCGGCGCGTGCTCATCAACACCATCGGGCCCGTCTGGGACGGCAACGAGGTGTGGCTCATCGTCGCCGGCGCCGCCACCTTCGCCGCCTTCCCCGGCTGGTACGCCTCCCTGTTCAGCACCGCGTACCTGCCGCTGCTGCTGTTGCTGCTGGCGCTCATCGGCCGCGGCGTGTCCTTCGAGTACCGCCACCAGGTCGACTCCGCGCGCTGGAGGCGCACGTGGGACCGGGTCATCGTCGTGTCCTCGTACATCTCGCCGCTGGTCGTCGGCCTGGTGCTCACCCTGTCGGTGTTCGGCATGCCGCTGAACGCGATCGGTGACCGCGTCGGACCGTGGTACGGGGTGTTCACCGGCCCCGCCGTGCTCGGCGCCGTGGCCGTGTGCACCTTCTCCGTGCTGCACGGTGCGGTGTTCCTCGCGCTCAAGACCGAGGGCGAGGTGCGCGAGCGGGCCCACCGGTTGGCCCTCCGCGGCGGTGTCCCGCTGCTGGCGCCGGTGGTCGCGCTCGTGCTGTGGGCCCAGCTCGCCGAGGGCGGCGCCTGGACCTGGGTGCCGCTGGGGATCGCGCTGCTGGCCGCGCTGGCGGCGCTGGCCAGGATGGCGGCCTGGCGCGAGGGCCAGGCGTTCGCCCTGCAGGGGATCAGCCTGGCCGCGGTGGTCGTCACGCTGTTCGGCGCGCTGCACCCGAACGTGCTCCCCTCCACGTTGAACCCGGCCTGGTCGCTGTCGATCGCCGACACCGCGTCGAGCCCGTACACGCTGACCGTGATGAGCGTGACCGCCCTGATCGGCGCACCGGCCGTGATCATCTACCAGGGCTGGACGTACTGGGTGTTCCGCAAGCGGATCGGCACGCACCACATCCCCGTGCACGCGCACTGACACCAGGAAGAGTTTCACATGTGGGCTGCGTACGGGCTTCCGTGGCGGCGGTGCACGTTGCGCGGGTGGTGAAAGGACAAGCGGCTACACCGCTTATGAAACAGGCCGTAGGACTTTGTTAGGGCGTTTGCGCATGCGTAGCGGAACCTCCTGCACTCCCAGCTACCCCCGACCCCCACCCCGAACAGCGGAAGCAGGCGATGTTCGCCGTCCTCGCGAGGAGCCGCACAGGAGAACCCGCGGTGGGTGCTGCTGCGATGCGATGAGGGGGTGGGGTAGTTGAGCTGACGCGCCGGGGGCGTTACCTCGAGGCGAGAACTGCGAACGACTGGACAGAGCACTACTACGAACCTGGAGCAGGAGGCCGATGTCCCCGCTGGGAGCCCTGCCGCGGTTGTCGACGTCCGCGCGGCGCGCCCTCGTGCTCGGCGGCGCGCTGGCGGCGGCGCAGGCCGCCGCGCTCGTGGTGCAGGCGTGGGCGCTGGCGAGCGCGCTCGCCGCCGTGGTCACCGGCGCCGCCGCACCGGCGGAGGTCACCGCGCACCTGGTGGTGCTGGCCGCCGCGATCGCCGCGCGCGCCGCGATCGGCTGGGCCACCGAGGCGGTCTCCGCCCGCGCCGCTGCCGGGGCCAAGGCGGAGCTGCGGCGGAACCTGGTGGACGCCGCGGTGCGGCGCGGACCGGAGTGGGTCGACCGGCGCGGTCGCGCCGAGCTGTCCACAGTGGCCACGCGCGGGCTGGACGCGCTCGACGCGTACTTCACCCGCTACCTGCCGGAGCTGATCACCGCCGGCGTCGTGCCGCCCGCGATCGGTGCGTGGATCCTGCTGCACGACGGGATCTCGGCGCTGGTGCTCGTGCTCACCGTGCCGCTGATCCCGCTGTTCGGCTGGCTCGTCGGCCGCTACACCGAGCACCGCACCAGCCGCGCGGCCCGCGCCGTCGAACGGCTCTCGGCCCAGCTGCTGGAGCTCGTCCGCGCGCTCGGCGTGCTCACCGCCTTCGGCCGCGCCCGCAAGCAGGGCGACGTCGTCCGGCGGGTCAGCGAACAGCACCGGCGCACGACGATGGCCACGCTGCGCATCGCGTTCCTGTCCGCGCTCGTGCTGGAGCTGCTGGCCTCGCTGTCGGTGGCCGTGGTGGCGGTGGGCATCGGGCTGCGCCTGGCCGGCGGCGACCTCGACCTGGCCACCGGGCTGATGGTGCTCGTCCTCGCCCCCGAGGTGTACCTGCCGCTGCGCTCCGTCGGTTCGGCGCACCACGCCAGCGAGGACGGGGTGGAGGCGGTGCGACGCGTGGACGAGGCGCTGCGCGACGAGCCCGCGGAGCACCGCGGCGGCACCACCCCGCCCCCGCGGGAAGCCGCCCCCCTGGAAGTGCGCGACCTGCGGGTGCTGCGCCGCGCCGGCAGCGCGCCCGACGGGGTCGGCTTCACCGCGCGCCCCGGCGAGGTCCTGCGGCTCGACGGGTTCGACGGGCTCGGTCCGAGCGGCAGCGGCAAGTCCACCACGTTGTCGGTGCTGCTGGGCTTCACCCGCGCCGACGAGGGCGAGGTCCGCTACGGCGGCACCGCGCTGGACGAGCTCGACCCGGCGGCCTGGCGGCAGCGCGTGGCGTGGGTGCCGCAGCGGCCCGCGTTCAGCGGCGGCACCGTGGCCGAGGAGCTCGCCCTGGCCGTGTCCGACCAGCCGCCCGGCACCGGCGAGGCCGCCGGAACCGCGCTCGCGGAGATCGGCGCCGCGGCGCTGCTGCACCGCCCGGTGGACCGGCTGTCCACGGGGGAGCGCCAGCGCGTGGCGGTCGCGCGGGCGCTGCTGCGGCTGCGCGGGCACGCGCGCGTGCTGCTGCTGGACGAACCCACCGCGAACCTCGACGTGGACGCGGCGCGGCGGGTCGACGCGGCGGTGCACCGCGCCGCGCGAGCGGGCCACGTGGTGGTGCTCGCCAGCCACCGCCCCGAGGAACCGGCACCGGCCGCGGACGCGGCGGACGGCGGGACCCGCGAGATCGCCGGTGAATCCGATGTGGACGGACCCCGCGCGCGGCGGGTGCGGCGGTTGCTCACGCCCCGCGCGTTCGCCGGCATCGCGCTGGGCGCGCTGTCGCTGCTGTCCGGTCTCGCGCTGACCGCCACCTCCGCGTGGCTGATCGCGCGGGCCTCGCAGCAGCCGCCGATCATGGCGCTGACCGTGGCCGTCGTCGGCGTGCGCACGTTCGCGCTGTCCCGGGCGGTGCTGCGCTACGTGGAGCGCGTCGTCAGCCACGACGCCGCGTTCCGCCTGTCCGGCCGGCTGCGCGAACAGCTGTGGCACGCGCTGGTGCGGCTCGGACCCGCCCGCACCGCCGGTCTGCGCCGCGGGGAGGGGCTGCGCCGGCTCGTCGACGACGTGGACGCGATCCGCGACCTCGTCCCGCGCGTGCTGCTCCCCCCGGCCGTCGGCGGGGTGGTGCTGCTCGGGGCGGTCGCGGTGCAGGCGGCGGTGCTGCCCGCGGCCGGGTGGTGGCTGGCCGGCGGCGGCATCACCGCGGCGGTGGCCGGACCGCTCGTCGCGCTCGCTGCGGAGCGCCGCGCCACCGCGGCCGCGGCCGCGGGACGGCGCAGCGTGGCCGCGCGGGTGTTCGCCCTGTTCGACGGCATCGCCGAGCACGTGGCCTTCGGGGCCGACGCGCGGCAGCGCCGGGAACTGGCCGCGGCGGACGCGCTGTTGACGCGGCGCTCGCGGCGGGCGGCGTTCGGATCGGGCGCGGCCACCGCGGTGCAGACCCTGGCGATCGGGGTGGCCGTGCTCGGCGGGGTCTGGACCGGGGCCGCGGCCGTCTCCAGCGGGGCGCTGGCCCCGGAGCTGGCGCCGGTGCTGGGGCTGGTGCCGCTGGCCGCCGCGGAAGCGGTGGGGCTGTTCCCGCCTGCCGCCCAGCAGGCCTCCGCGCTGCGCGCCGCGCAGCGGCGGGTCGCGCCGGTGCTCGCGGCCGCCGAGGAGTGCGCCGAGCAGCGCTGCGCGCCGCAACCGGCGGAGTCGGTGGAGCTGCGCGGGGTGACGGCGCGGTGGCCCGGGGCCGCCGAACCGGCGCTGCGCGACGTGCACCTGCGGATCCCGGCGGGCACGCACGTGGCCGTGGTCGGCCCGTCCGGCGGCGGCAAGTCGACGCTGGTGGCGCTGCTGCTCGGGCACCTCGTCCCGGAGGGCGGCGCGGTCGCCGCGCCGCCGCGGCTGTCCTGGTGCCCGCAGGAACCGCAGCTGGTGTCCACGACCGTGCGGGAGAACCTGCGCGTGGCCGACCCGGAGGCCTCGGACGCCCGCCTCGGCCGGGCGCTGCGGCTGGCCGGGCTGGCCGGCTGGTCCGAGCACTTGGACGCGGTGGTCGGCGCGGACGGGCTGGCCGTGTCCGGCGGCGAGGCGCGGCGGTTGGCCCTGGCGCGGGCGCTGCTCGACGAGGAGGCCGCGCTGGTGCTGCTCGACGAGCCGACGGCGCACGTGGACACCGGGACCGCCGATTCCGTGGTCACCTGCCTGCGGCGGGCGCTGCGCGACCGCACCGTGGTGCACGTGACGCACCGGTGGGCCGAGGCCGAGCACGCCGACGTCGTGCTCCGCGTGGCCGACGGTCAGGTCGCGGTGCTCCGCGACCTGATCGGCACCGGCACCGGAGTCGCACCGGGACACGACCCGCACCGGAGCGCCCCCGCGGCGCTCACCTGAGGCGGAGCTCAGCGCCCCGCGCGGCGCTCCCGCTGCACCGCGCGGTGCCGCCCTGCGGTGCGCACTCCCGCTGCGCTCCCGCCCGCACCTTCGCGGTCGCCGCACCCGTGCCCAGGGGTTTGCGCACTTCCCGCGACATGTTCAAACCCTCCTTCCGGGTGAGGTGCTCGGCAGGGGCAGGCGCGTTGCCTCAGGGGAGCGCGGCGAGCGCGCGCCGCGCGGCCTCCGCGACGAGGGCGTCCTCGTGCTCGGCTCCCGCCTCGGCCTCCGGCCGGTCCGACATCACCACCAGCACGATCGGTGCGCTGTTCGGCGGGTGCAGCACCGCGATGTCGTTGCGCGTCGCGTGGTCGGCGGCGCCGGACTTGTCCTCGACCCGCCAGCCCGCGGGCGCGCCCGCCTGGATCAGGTCCGCGGTGAGCGGCGAGTCGCGCATCGCGGCGAGCAGGACCTCCTGCTCCTCCGGCGGGAGCACGTCCCCGAGCGCGACGGCGCGCAGATCGGCCGCCAGCGCCCGGGGCGTGCTGGTGTCCCGGAGGTCGCCGGGCGTCGTCTCGGTCAACGCCGGTTCGAACCGGTCCGCGCGCGTGGTGGTGTCCCCGATCGCGCGCAGCCACCGCTGCAGCCCGGTCGGCCCGCCGAGCTCGCGCAGCAGCAGGTTCTGCGCGGTGTTGTCGCTGTCCCGGACGGCGGCGCGCAGCAGCCCGCGCAGCGACATGCCGGTGTCCACGTGCTGCTCGGTCACCGGGGAGTGCGCCACCAGGTCCCCGCGGGTGTAGTGGACCCGCTCGCGCAACCCGCCGGCGCCGTTGTCCCGGAGCACGGCAGCGGCCGTGAACGTCTTCATCGTGGAGGCGAACGCCCACCGCTCGTCGGCGCGGTGGGTGACCTCCGCGCCCGTCGCGGTGTCCACCGCGTACACCCCGATCCGGGCGTCGGAGCGGCGCTCCAGCCCGGCGAAGTCCGGCTCCTCGGCCTCCGCGGAGGCCTGCGTCGGCGGCACTGCCTGCTGCCCGTCCCGGGGTGTGCAGCCGAGCAGCGCGCACAGCACCAGCAGGGCCGCCGCGGCCCGTGGCAGGAATCGCATGGAAGGTCCTCTCCGGTCGGTTGCCGCGAGTCTCGACCGGACGGCGCCATGCTTTCCAAGACGCGAACCGGAACTTCGATGCCGGGATCGCATAGGATGAGCGCGTGGACCTGGTCAGCGGCTGCCGCGCGTTCGTGAGCGTCGCCGAGATCGGCAGCTTCACCGGCGGATCAGCGAGCATCGGCATCCCGCAACCGGTGGCCAGCCGCCGCGTCGCGGCCCTGGAGGCGCACCTCGGCGACCGGCTCTTCGACCGCTCCGCCCGCCGCGCTCACCTCACCCCGTTCGGGCGCGACATGCTGCCGTGGGCGCAGCGGCTGGTGCACTTCGCCGACGCGATGGAGCAGGACGCCGAGCGCTCCCGGCTGCGGCCGCTGCGGATGGCCGTGCCCGCCCTCTGCCGGCGCCGCGATCTCGCGGAACTCGACGTCCAGGCCCGCGCGCACGAGCTGTTCCTGGAATTCCGCGCGGCGTGCCCCGCCGAACGCGCCGAACTCGTGCGCGCGGGGGAGGTCCGCGCCGCGCTCGTCGCCGTGCCCGCCGACGAGGCGAGCTGGACCGTGCCGCTGGGAGTCGCCTGCGCGGTATCGCTGCGCAGCGGTTCCGTGCATCTCGAGGCGCTGCGGGTCGGCCGTTCCGGGCGTGCACCGCGGCGGGTGTGGATCCAGCCGGAGGACGACGTGCCGCACGTGCGCGACCCGCTCATGCGCGTGCGGGATCACGTGGGGCTGCGGCCGACGCAGGTCGGTGTGGCGGAATCGCTCACCTCCGCGGTCGCCACCGCCTACGGCTCGGCCGACCTGCTGCTGTGCTCCGCCGCGCAGGCCGCGGAGTTCGGGTTGCACTGGCGGCCGCTCGCCGAGCTCCGCCCGGTGCGCGGCTACGAGATCACCGCCGACGTGGGCGACGAGGCCGAACGGCTCCGCGCGAAGCTGCGGGAACCCGTCGCGGCGTGCCTCGGAGGTGGCGGGGAGTGAACTCCGCGCGACTCGTCGGCGACTTGCGCGCCGAACTCGACGAGGGCGGGCTGCGCGGCTCGTTCCTGGTGCGCGACCTGCGCAGCGGGCGGGAAGTCGGCATCGAGCCGGACCTGCTGTTCCCCGTGGCCTCGCTGATCAAGGTGCCGCTGGCCGCGGTCACGGCCGAACGCATCGCGGGCGGGGAGCTCGACGGTTCGGCGGAGTTGACGGTCCGGCCCGGCCGGGTCGACACCCCCGGTCCGACCGGGGTGACCCGTTTCCGGCATCCGGCGCGGATCGCCGTCGACGACCTGCTGTACCTGAGCCTGGCGATCAGCGACAACGCGGCGGCGGACGCGCTGTTCGGGCTCACCCCGCCGGCAGCGGTCACGCGGAAGCTGCGGGAGTGGGAGCTGCGCGGCATCACCGCCCGGCACCTGCTCGGCCAGCTGGTGCGCACCCCGGCGGAGTGGTTCCCCTCCGGCGCAGCGCACCTCGCGCACTCGCTGGCCATCGAGGCCGGCACCGGCGGGCGCGGGCACCGCATCCCGCAGCTGGACGTCACGCGCGCCAACACCGGCTCGGCGCGGGCGTTCGCGGATCTGCTGCAGGAGCTGTGGCGGCCGTCGCGGCTCGGTGCCGGTGCGGCGGAACGGGTCCGGGAGCTCATGGGCGCCAACGTGCTGCGGCAGCGGCTCGCGCCCGACTTCACCTCGGACGCGGCCACCTGGTCGTCCAAGACCGGGACGCTGCTGAACCTGCGGCACGAGGTGGGCGTGGTCGAGCACGCCGACGGTCGGGCGTTCGCGGTCGCAGCGCTGACCGAGTCCCGCGTGCCCGCGGTGAACCAGCCGGAGGCCGAGGTGCTGATGAGCAGGGTGGCGCGGGTGCTGCGGGACCACCTCCGGCGCGGTCCGCTGTGACGTGCGGTGAGGCGGCGGTCCGCTGCGCGTGCGGCCGGTAGTGTCGAGTGCGCCATGGATTCCGCACTCGCCGGCAGGATGCTCGACGCGTCCACCGAGATCACCAAGGCCGCGCTCGCGGCGGACGACCCGGACGCGGTGCTGCCGCTCGTGGTGCGCCGCGCCGCCGAACTCGTCGGGGCCGATCTCGGCGTGGTGACGGCGCGCGGCGACGACGGCCGCGTCACGGTGGAGGCCGTGCACGGCGCCTCCGACGACACGGCACCGCTCGGCGACCCGGTGGGCACGGTGCTCTCGTCCAACTCGGCTGCGGCCCGCGTGGCCCGCAGCGGTGTGCCCGTGGTGGTGGACGACCTCGTCGACGACCCGCTGACCGCGCCCTACGTGCCCGCCGAGCTGCGCGTGTACGGACCGTTCGCGGTCGCGCCGTTCGGCACGAACGAGCGCCGCCTCGGCGCGCTGGCGGTGTACCGGCGGCGGGGTGCGACGTCCTTCGCCCGCAGCGCGGTCGACGTGCTGACCTCGTTCGCCGCCCAGGCGGGGCTGGCGCTGGTGCTCGCGGAGGGCTCGACGGCGCGCCAGCGCATCGCCGTGTACCAGGAGCGGGAGCGGATCGCGCGCGAGCTGCACGACGTCATCGTGCAGCGCCTCTACGCCGCGGGCATGCAGCTGGAGGTGCTCGGCAGGCGGTTGTCGGGGCAGCTGGCGCCGGCCGACAGCGAGCGGCTGACCGACACGATGCAGGAGATCGACCAGGCCATCGACGAGGTGCGCACGACCGCCCGCACGCTGCGCTCCGCGGACCCCGAGTCCTCGCGGGAGGCGGCGGACCTGCACGAGTCGATGCGCTCGGAGGTCCGCATCGCCGGCGAACTGCTCGGGCGGGAGCCGCAGCTGGACATCACCGGCGATCTCTCCGAGGTGCCGGTGGCGGTGGCCGACCACGCGCGCGCCGCGCTGCGCGAAGCGCTGTCCAACGTGGTGCGCCACGCGGGGGCGCGCGCGGTGTCCGTGCGGGTGCGCCGCGGGGAGGGCGGTCTGTCGCTGCAGGTCGCCGATGACGGTTGCGGCATCCCGCGGGACGTGAGCAAGCGCGGCCTGCGCAACCTGGAGGAGCGCGCCGCGGCCGCCGGCGGCCACTGCGACATCGACTCCTCCCCGGAGGCCGGCACGATCGTGACCTGGGAAGTCCCCCTGGTCGGGGTGTGATCCGCCGGAGCGCTCACGACTCGCTGTTGTGGCGGGCGACCCAGGCGGCCGCCTGGGTGCGGCGCTCCATGCCGAGCTTGCCCAGCACGGAGGTGACGTAGTTCTTCACGGTTTTCTCGGCGAGGAACAGCCGCTCGGCGATCTGCCGGTTCGTCATGCCCTCGCCGATGAGCTCGAGCACGCGCCGCTCCCGCTCGGTCATGGCGGCGAGCCCTTCCGGTTCGGGCGCGGTGGACTGGCGCAGCCGGTCCAGCACCCGGGTCGTGGTCACCGGGTCGAGCAGCGACCGGCCCGCGGCGACTTCCCGCACGGCGCTGACCAGGTCCTGCCCGCGGACCTGCTTGAGCAGGTAGCCGGAAGCGCCCGCGTTGATCGCGCCGACGAGCGCCTGCTCGTCATCGAACGCGGTGAGCACGAGGCAGCGCGGCGCGGACGGCAGCTCCCGCAGTCGGCGGCACAGGTCCAACCCGTCGCCGTCGGGCAGGCGCATGTCCACGACGGCGACCGCCGGCCGGGTGGCGCGGGCGCGCACCAGCGCCTCGTCCACCCCGCCGGCCTCGGCGACGACTTCGAGGTCGTCCTCGATGTTCAGCAGTTCGCGCAAGCCGCGGCGGACGACTTCGTGGTCGTCCACGAGCAGCACCTTCACCGGCACGGTCAACACGCTACGACGCGGTGGACCGCCGCCGAGCACCCGCCCCGAGGTGCGGAGTCGCCGGCGGTCGAACGGGGACGCGGCTCAGCGCTTGGCCTTCGCCGCCTTGGCCGCCTTCTTGCCGGGTTTGGCGCACCGGCCCGCCTTGCCGCCCCTGCCGCCCTTGGGGGCGTGCGCCGCCTGCTGGGCCTTGGGGGTGTGCACCACCGCGTGCTGCGCCTTGGCCTTCTGCTGGGCCTTGCGGGGGCACCGGTCGTGCTTGGTCCTGCCGCCCGTCTCCGCGGCGCTGGCGAGCAGGCCGCCGAGCACGCCGAGGTTCTTCAGGAAGTGGATGGTCTGCGCGCCGCGCTGCTCCGCGTCCGCGTGCTCCCAGAAGGCGTGCGCGGCCAGCGTCGTCGGCACGATGTTCGCCGCCAGCAGCAGCGAGGACAGCCGGGGGAACTTGCCCAGGGCCAGCAGCGCGCCCGCGCCGACCTTCACCGATCCGTCGATGCGGGCCAGCGTTTCGGCGTCGGTGGGCACCTGGTCGGGCAGCGTTTCGTCGATCTGGCCGGCGGTCTGCTGCAGCAGGTGCGACGCGGCCGGGGCGTGGGCGGAAACGTTGCGCAGTTCCTGGATCCCGCCGTAGATGAAGATGCTCGCGAGCAGCGGACGAGCCAAACGGCGCATGAGCATGAGTGGGCCTCCTCGCAGTGATCGTCCCTGCTCCTGACCGTACTGATAAGCCGCCGCTCGCGCTCGTTCAACGCTGCGGGTGGTCCGCGGGGGCGAACGCCTCGTCCCACGCCGCGGCGACCTGCCGCGCGCACAGCCGCGGGTCGAGACCGGCGACGCCGGTGCCGAGGCCGGGCATGGCGATCGACCGCACGACGTTGCGGACCGGTTCGCCGTCCTCGAGCACGCCCTCGGCCCACAGCCGGAGCACGGCCCGCGCGGCGAGGTACGGGTGGACCGTGTCCTCCGGGAGGCGTTCCGCGGGGTCCCGCACCGTCGGCGCGCTGATCAGCCAGATGGGGGTGCGCGATCCGGTGGGGACGAGCAGCGCCTCGCCGATCGGGAGCTCACCGCCGTGGTAGGCGAGCACCGCGCTGCGGACCTGCTCCTCGATGCCCGGGAACGCGCGGGCGTAGCGCTCGTCGACGCCGCCGCGCATCCAGCCGTACGAGTTCGCCGGGCTCACGGCCGCGTCCGCCGGCACGTCCAGCACCGACCCGGGGTGCACGTGCACCCCCGGCCGACCTTCGGCGACCTCCTGCCAGGCCGCGGCGAGGTCGTCGTCCAACGCGCACAGCACCAGCCGCAGCTGATGCGGTTCCGCTCCTTCCGGTGAATGCTCCGCGTGCGCAGTCACGCCCCACAGCATCGCAGGAACATTCTCGACCGTGGGATTGAGTAGGTCACACCGCGATGTCCCAACGTGGCGCTGATCGAGAACCGAAGCGCATTCGGGTGATATTGCCTCCTGCATCTTCCGAATCCTCCCAGTTGTTGATCGACTTTGCTCGCCGCGTGTAATCAGGTCGGGCGAGCCGCGCCGGAGTGGTCGGCTGCGTCGGGGCGCGTCGGCCGGTCCCACCGGTTGCGTACGGTGACGCTCGGACGGAACCGGACGGCGATTGGGGTGGGCTCGTGCCACAGATCGGGTTTCTCGGGCCGTGGGCCACGTTCAGCGAACAAGCCGTGCACGCGATGACCGAGCGGTTCCCCACCGGATTCGACACGGAGCTCGTGCCCTACGAGACCGTGCCGCTGGCGCTGCGGGCGGTGCGCGCGGGCGAGGTTTCCGCAGCGGGCGTGCCGGTGGAGAACTCGGTGGAAGGCGCCGTTCCGGCGACGCTGGACTCGCTGGTCACCGGGGAGCCGGTGGTCTCCGTCGCGGAGGTCACGCTGCCGGTGCGGTTCGACGTGCTCGCACGCCCCGGGCTCGAGCTGGGCACCGTGCGGTCCGTGGCGAGCCACCCGCACGCGCTCGCCCAGGTGCGCGGGTGGTTGGGCGAGAACCTGCCCGACGCCGAAGTGCGCCCGGCGGCGTCGACGGCAGCCGCGGCCGCCTCGGTCCAGGCCGGCGAGGTGGACGCGGCGATCTCCGCCCCGCTGGCCGCGCAGCACTACTCCGGCGTCGAGCGGCTGGCCGAGGGCGTCGCCGACGTCCAGGACGCGCTCACGCGGTTCCTGCTCGTGCGGCGGCCCGGTTCGCTCCCGGAGCCCACGGGGGCCGACCGCACCTCGGTGGCGGCCGTGATCGGCGACGAGGTCGGCTCGCTCGCCGAGATGCTCGCCGAGTTCGCGCTGCGCGGCATCAACCTCAGCCGCATCGAGTCGCGCCCCACCAAGGACCGGCTCGGCGAGTACCGGTTCTTCCTCGACTTCGACGGGCACGTCGCCGACGCGCGCATCGGCGACGTGCTGACCGCGCTGCGCCGCCGCTGCAGCGAGGTCCGCTTCCTCGGCTCCTACCCGCGGGCCGACCGGGAACCGACGAGCGTGCGGCCGGCCGACTCGGAGCAGGCCTTCCGCCAGTCCCGCCAGTGGCTCGAGGAGGTGCGCGCCGGCCGCCGGGCGTGAGGCGCTCGACCGCCGCTCACCCCCAGCCGAGCGCGTGCAGCCTGGCGTCGTCGATGCCGAAGTGGTGCGCGATCTCGTGCACCACGGTCACCGCGATCTCCTGGACGAGGTGCTCCTCGCTGTCGCACATGTCCAGCAGCGGTTCCCGGTAGATCGTGATCGTGTCCGGCAGCACGCCCGCGTAGGTGTGATCGCGCTCGGTCAGCGCGACGCCCTCGTATAGCCCGAGCAGCGAGGGGTCCTCGGGGTCGTGCTCCTCGACGAGCACCACCACGTTGCTCATCGCGGAGGCGAACTCCTCCGGGACGCGGTCGAGCGCGTCCGAGACGAGCTCCTCGAACCGGGCGCGGGGCATCTCCACGGGCATGCCGCCGTTGTACCCGAGCGGGGTTCCGCGCGAAAAGGACGCGGCGGGCGCGGGGCCACCGGCTTCTCGAAGGGGGGATCACCGCTGCCCTTCGGCCGGGGCACCGGGCCGCGCCTGGCCGGTCTTCTTCGGCGCCGGCTCGTCGCCGATGCTGACCTCGCCGCGCACGCCGCCGGTGACCGGCGCCAGTCCGCTGCCGTCCGGCAGCTGGGCGCTCACCTTGCAGTTGACCAGGCGCGAACCGGCGGCCCAGCTCTCCTCGGACAGCGTGTCCCAGTACGTCACCAGGCCCTTGTCCTCGACCACTTGCGGACCGCCGGCGTACTCCGCGGTGATCTCCCGGCAGCGGGTGGCGAGGTAGTTGTCCTGCTCCTCCGCGGGCGGGTACTCGCCGGAGAACTCGTCGCCCAGGTTCACCGTTCCGGTGATCTCCGCGGCGTGCGGGCGGGAGCAGTCGACCGGGTCCCACACGGCCGTGCCGTTGATCCCCAGGCAGCGGCCCACGTCGTAGACGTTGGACTGGTCCATGTCGGCCGCCCGCTCGCTCATCCGGTACAGCTCCCCGGAGGGCCCGGGCTGCTGCAGCCCGCAGTGCAGGGTCCGGTCGCCGTTGCCCCACCCCTCCTCGCTGGGGGTGAACGCGCCGACCGCCAACCGCCCGTCCGGGTCGAACGCGCCCTGCAGGTACGCGGTGGAGACCTCGGCGCAGCGCTGCTGCTTGAGCTGCTGCCACTGCTCGGTGCTCGGGTAGGGCGCGTTCGGGGGGAAGTCGCCGCCGATGTCGGCCTTGCCGGTGATCTCGAACAGGTGCGGCTGGTCGCAGCGCACCTGTTCCAGGTCGGAGGCGTTGACCTGGGTCCAGTTCAGGCACGCGCCGCGCGGGGCGTTGAACTCCTGCGGCGTGGGGGCCGCACCGATCCCGCCCGGGCCGCCGCCGGAGCCCTCGTCCTCACCGGTCGGCCAGTTCAGCAGGGTGGAGATGAGCAGGATCAGCAGGGCGCCGATCGCTGCGGACACCATGATCAGCCGCGTGTTGCGGCTGCGCCGCTGCTGCGATCGGGGGGAGTCGGTTTCGGCCATCGCCGTCTATCATGCCGTGTCCGCCGGAAGTGCGCCCGCACCGTGCCGATCCCGCACCGCGACCGCGCGGGTGGGCGGCGCGCCGCAACCCCCGCGCGGTCGAGCACCGCCGCTGACGCTAGGCTGACCAGCTGTGATCGACCTGAAGACGCTACGCGAGGACCCGGAAGCCGTGCGCGTGTCCCAGCGCGCCCGGGGGGAGGACCCCGACCTGGTGGACGCGCTGCTGTCCGCCGACGAGCGTCGCAGGTCCGCCGTGTCCAGTGCCGACGACCTGCGCGCGGAGCAGAAGCAGCTCGGCAAGCAGGTCGGCGGGGCCAGCGGCGAGCAGCGCGAGACCCTGCTCGCGCAGGCCAAGGAGCTGGCCGCGCGGGTGAAGCAGGCCGAGGTCGGGCAGGACGAGGCCGAGCAGGAGTTGCAGCGCCTGCAGCGGCAGCTGTCGAACCTCGTCGAACCCGAGGTGCCGCACGGCGGGGAGGACGACTACGCCGTGCTGCGGCACGTCGGCGAGCCGCGCGAGTTCGACTTCGCGGTGCGCGACCACCTGCAGCTGGGCACGGATCTCGGCGCGCTCGACGTGGAGCGCGGCGCGAAGGTCTCCGGCGCCCGGTTCTACTTCCTCACCGGCGTCGGCGCGCAGCTGGAGATGGCGCTGCTGAACATGGCCGCCGCCCAGGCCACCGCGTCCGGGTTCACCCTGGTCGTGCCGCCGGTGCTGGTGCGGCCGGAGGTCATGGACGGCACCGGTTTCCTCGGCGCCCACTCCGACGAGATCTACCACCTGGCCGAGGACGACCTGTACCTCGTGGGCACCTCGGAGGTGCCGCTGGCCGGGTACCACTCCGGCGAGATCGTGGACCTCTCCCGCGGCCCGCTGCGCTACGCCGGCTGGTCGACGTGCTTCCGCCGCGAGGCGGGTTCGTACGGCAAGGACACCCGCGGCATCATCCGCGTGCACCAGTTCAACAAGCTCGAGATGTTCGTCTACTGCGCCGAGGAGGACTCGCGCGCCGAGCACGAGCGGCTGCTGGCCTGGGAGGAGGAGATGCTGGGCAAGCTCGAGCTGCCGTACCGGGTGATCGACACGGCGGCCGGCGACCTGGGGGCCAGCGCGGCCCGCAAGTTCGACTGCGAGGCGTGGGTGCCCAGCCAGGGCACCTACCGGGAGATGACCTCCACGTCGAACTGCACGACGTTCCAGGCGCGGCGGTTGAACACGCGGCACCGGGACGCGGACGGCAAGCCGCGCACCGCCGCGACGTTGAACGGGACGCTGGCCACGACCCGCTGGATCGTGGCCGTCCTGGAGAACCACCAGCAGTCGGACGGCTCCGTGCGGGTGCCGGAGGCGCTGCGCCCGTTCCTCGGCGGCCGCGAGGTGCTCGAACCGGCCGAGTGATGCGGGCCGAGGCGGCGAGGTTTTGGCCGCACCGGCCCGTCAGGCAAGCGGCGGAGCCGTTTTCCGTCAATTCAGCTCGGGCAGCACCTCGGAGGCGATCTGCTCGACGATCGCCTCCGACCCGGCGTACGGGCCCTCGTCGGAGCGCGGCCAGTGGGTGATCACGTCGGTGAAGCCGAGCTCGCTGGCGCGGCCGACCACGTCGCGGAAGTGCTCGATGCTGGACATCGAGTACGTGGGCGCGGCGTCGACGGACAGGTAGCGGGGCAGCGGCCCGTCGCGGTCCTCGAAGGCGAGCGCGTCGTCGAACTGCAGCGACTTCTCGGCGATGGAGCGCCACCAGCTCTCGTCGTCGGCGGCGTCGCGGATGCCGTTGGTCAGCCACGCGTCGCCGTAGCGGGCGGCCAGGCGCATCGTCCGCGGTCCGTTGGCGGCGACGAGGAACGGTGCGCGCGGCTGCTGCACGCAGCCGGGGCTGCGGCGCGCTCCCGCGGCGGTGTAGTACTCGCCGGAGTAGTCGGTGGTGTCCTGCCGCAGGATGCGGTCGAGCAGTGCGAGGAACTCGCCGAACCGGTCGGCGCGCTGCCCGGGGGTGAGCTCCTCGGCACCGAGGACGCTCTCGTCGAAACCGGGGCCGCCGGCGCCGAGGCCGGTGATGAGCCTGCCGTCGGAGACGTCGTCGAGCGCGGTGACTTCGCGGGCGTAGTGCACCGGGTGGCGGAAGTTCGGCGAGGTGACCAGCGTGCCCAGGCGGATCGTGGACGTCGCGGTCGCCGCGGCGGTGAGCGTCGGCACCGCGTCGAACCACGGCTTGTCCACAAGGGACCGCCAGCCGATGTGGTCGTAGGTCCAGGCGTGGGCGAAGCCGTACTCCTCGGCCATCCGCCACAGCGGTTCGGCCGCCCACCACCGATGTTCCGGCAGAATCACGATCCCGATGCGCACACCGTGACCGTATCGGTCCGGATCCCCCGGTATCGACCCGATCTGCCCGCGCGTGGCGGACGCGGTGCGCCCGGCGACCGGATGGAGTGGTGGCGGTGCTCCGCGCGGACGCGTCCCGCACGCGCCCGAACGGGTGCTGCCCGCGCGTTCGCGCCCGAGCGCGCGGGTGCGGGACGGGTGGATCACACTGGCGACGGTGACGGTTGGGGGCGGGCTCGATTCCGCCTGGAGGACGTCACCCGAGAGCTGCGGGAGCGTCGCCAGCGCGAGGGGCAGGGCGCGACCCTCCGCGTTCCGGATCTCGGGAATCAGGGCGACGGGGTTGGCGACCGGAGGCCTGGCGACCGGGGAGCTCTGATCTGTCCACGTGGGTCCGGCCTGGCCCCTGTGCGTCCACAGTGGATGCAACCTTCGCGCGGGTGCTCGTTCCCGCGCGAGCCCGCTGGTGCGGGCGTGCGCTGGGACGGGCGTGAAACGGCCCCCGACCGCTCGGATCGGAGGCCGCTGTCAATCTACTACCGCCAAGGTTCGATTAACAGGATCAGCGCAACTCCCGGACGTGCGCTCCCTCCACGGCTGTTCCAGGCAGGCCGCGGGCGGGGGTCGAGTCCTGGCCGACGCTCACAGCGCCGCGTACCCGGGTCGGAGCCGGTGCAGCCGGAGCGCGCAGCCGTGTGGTTCTCGGAGCACCCCGCTACCGCCCTTGGAAGCGCTGCGCGCGAGAGGCCACCAGGTCGTCCGGTTGCTTCATGCACCTCGACCAGGCTTGGAGCACGCCCGGGGAACACCGGCCGGGCATCGGTTGTGGTTCTGCCGAGTGCGCACTCGGGTGAGCCCGATCGGTGGAGGGCACCGACCGGGCTCCGCAGGCGGCGGTCACCGCTGCCGAGCCGCGTGCAGTTCATCGGTGATGAACCGGTGCGCGTGGCGGGCCAGGTCGACGTTGTCGTCCCAGAGGTTGCGCCAGACCGCCAAGGTGTCCGACAGGACGGGGTCGACCACCGCGGAGGAGAAGCTCTCGAACGTGATCGGACCCGCGTAGCCCGCGTCGGCGAGGGACTGGAAGAACCGGCGGAAGTCGACCGTGCCCGAGCCGAGGTAGCCGCGGTGGCTCTCCCCGACGTGCACGTACCCCAGCCGGTCACCGGCCTCGCGGACGGGACGCGTGAAGTCCGGTTCCTCGATGTTCATGTGATACGTGTCCAGGTGCGCGGTCACGTTGTCCGCGCCCACGTCGTCGAGGAACTCCAACGCCTGCCGCGTGGTGTTCAGCAGGTTCGATTCGTACCGGTTGACGATCTCCAGGCCGAGCAGCACACCGCGCTGCTCCGCGTGCGCGGCCAGTTCGCGGATCGCGGCGACGGCGTTCGCCCGAGCCGCCCGCGTGGGCTGACCGGGGTACTTGCCGAGCGCGGAGTACAGCGCGCCGACGAGGTGGTGCGCACCGATGTCCGTCACGAGGTCGAGGGCCGTGGCGAGCTTGTCCTGCCCGCGCCGGACCACGGCGGTGTCCTCGCTGTTGACGTCGGCGTCGAAGCTCAGCCCGAGCGACGCGGCGGCGCGCAGGCCGTGCTCGACGAGCTGCTCGCGCACGAGCGCCGGGTCGATCGCGGTGACGTCGCTGGCGCTGAGCTCGATGAGGTCGTAGCCGGCTTCGGCCGTGCGCCGCATCGCGAACCGCGTCCGTTCGGGGCTCCAGTCGCCGATCCAAACTCCCGCGTGGATGCCGATCGGGTTCATTCCAGAACTCCTTCCTGTTGCCGGGTTTCCGCGGCGGGTGCGGGGATGCGCAGCACGAAGGTCAGCGCGGCTGCGAGCAGGTACAGCACGGCGAACACCCACATGACCCCGGCGGCGCCGAACAGCGGCAGCACCACGCCGACGATGGCCGGGCCGACCGCCGTGGCCAGTCCGGCGCCGAGGTTCAACGCGGCCATCGCCGCACCGCGCCGGTCGGGAGCCATCGTCGGCATCAGCGCGGACATGGGCACGAATCCGGCGAGCGTGGCGCCGAAAAGCACGGAGGTCACCAGCGCGAGCGCGTAGCTGTGCGTGGCAGCTGGGACGTGGTGGAAGAGCAGCACGGTCGCGGCGCAGCCCACCCCGCCCATCCAACGGACCACGACGGCGAACCCGAGCCGGTCGCCGAGCGCGCCGCTGACCAGGTTGAAGAAGATGTTGCTGATGAACATCGCCGAGGAGACCGTCAGCCACTGCGACAGCTCGAACCCCAGCTGCCGGGTGTAGAAGATCGGCATGAACACGATGAAGCCGTACTGCGGGATGCTGTTGATCATCCGCACGACCAGCCCGGCGAACAGCGGCGGCCGGTGCCACAGCACGGTGATGCTGGACAGCAGGCTGCGCAGCGGGTGTTCATCGGCGTGGCCGGTGGGGCGGTCGCCGTACGGGTCGCGGACGAGCAGCATGAGCAGCGCGCCGACCGCGATCACCCCGAGGCTCAGCCACAGCGTGTTCAACTCGCCGAGCAGCGGGATGGACAGGTTCGCCAACTGCGGCCCCAGCGCGGCGAACCCGGCGCTGTAGGCGAACCAGAACCAGCCCACCGCCGTGCCGAGGCGTGGCGCGGCGGTGCTCGACGTGATCCACACCAGGAACGCGTAGGCGAAGAGCGGGTAGCCGAACCCGCGGACGGCGTAGCTGAGCAGCAGGACCGGGTAGTTGTGCGCCATGATGCCGCCGGCGACGAACAGGACGTGGAACACCACCCAGATCGCCGCTCCGGCGTACATGACGCGGCGCGGGCCCCAGATGTCCGAGAGCGCTGCGGACAGCCAGTACGACACGGCGGCCGTGACCCCGTAGATGGTGAAGACCAGGGCCACCTGGTTCTCCGGGAACCCCTGCTGCTCGTGCAGGAACTTCGACAGGTACCCGGTCTCCACGCCGTCGCCGACCATGAACACGAACAGGCCAACGAATCCCCAGCGCAGGGAGAACGGAATTCCGATGCGGTGGTGCAGCGACGTGAGCGGCACGGTTGGTCTCCTCGGACGCGGCGGGCACGGCGGCGGCGCGGATCGGCCGGGCACGCGTGCTCGCCGGGATCACGCCGCGGGGTGGCCTCCCGGCGGAGAGGAGCGGTGGAATCGGTGGCGCGCGGGCGCCGCGGACACACTCGCCTGGGCCGGAGGCCTCAGGCGGATGGGCCGGTGCGGATGCGGCAGAACGGGTGCGCGCGGTTCACGCGGCCGAGCAGGCTCGGATCCTGCGGCAGCGGCGCGCTGCGGCGGACGCGGGCGAGCGGCGATGTCGTGCCGTGACGGCGCATCCTCGCTCCCCTCGTCGTCCGCCGGTGTTGTGGATCACCATGCCAACGCGGCGACGTCGGGTCAAGCACCGGAGCGCGCCCGCTCCGACGGGGTTGCGGACTCGCGCCGGGCGCACCGACGTGTCGGGGCTGGAACGGCAGGTGCCGCACCGCACGCTCGTGAGCGTCGCGGGCGCTGCTCATCTGCTGCGCGCGGCCGCCGAGCCGTTCCGCGCGGCGGGCCCGGAGCGCGCGGCCGCAGCGCCGTTCCGCGCGGCGGGGCTCCCGCGCGTTCCGGCGGCGTCCTCGGCGGGTGCGGTCCAGCGCCAGTACGCCACCGCACCGCCGATGAGCAGCGCGATGCCCCAGAGCGTGTAGGCGTTGCCGATGACCTGCTGCAGCGGTGTCCAGTCGAGTTCCCGGTTCTCGGTGTAGGGCAGGTGCCACTGCGGCCCGTACAGCACGGTCGCCCCTGCCAGCAGCACCGCGGCGAGGATCCCGTACCAGCGGTGCCGCACGGCCATGGTCAGCAGCAGCGCCAGGGTCGGTCCGGCCCAGACCCAGTGGTGCGACCAGGAGATGGGGGAGACGAGCACGACGAGCACCGCGTTGAACGCGAGCATCAGCGCGGTGTTGGCCTGCTGCTGGGCGTAGCGCATCGCCCACACCGCGATGCCGACCAGGGCGATGGCCCCGGCGATCCACAGCAGGTTCAGGCCGGCCCCGGAGATGTCCTGCTTGGCGATGAGGCTGCGCAGCGACAGGTTGCCGGCGTAGACCGAGCCCATCGAACCGCCGGTGTCGAACATCTGCTCCAGCCACCAGGTGGCCGAGTCGCGCGGCGCGGCGAGCACGCCGAGCAGGACGGTGCCGCTGAACGTGGCCAGCGCGGTGCCGAGCGCGCGGTGGTCCCGGCGCAGGAGGAAGAACAGCAGGAAGCCCAGCGGGGTCAGCTTGATCGCCCCGGCCAGGCCGACGAGCAGTCCGCGCGGCCAGCGGGTGCGCCCCAGCAGGCAGTCGGCCGCGACCAGCGCCATGAGCAGCAGGTTGATCTGCCCGTAGTTCAGCGTCTCGCGCGCGGGTTCGATCAGCGTCAGCCACGGCATGAGCGCCGCCGCGCCCGCGGCGACGAACGGTGCCCGGGCGGCGAAGTACGGCGAGCGGCGCGCCAGCGCGTAGGCGGTCACCAGGATCGACAGGTGCGAGGTGAGCGAGACCACCAGCACGGCCGCGCTCGTCGGCACCAGGCTCAGCGGGGCGAACAGCAGCGCGGCGAACGGCGGGTAGATGAACGGCAGCGTGCTGGAGTCCGGGCTCTCCGGGGTGAGGTCGCCGTAGAGGTCGAAACCGCTGAGCCAGGCGCGGCCGCCGAGCTGGTAGACCTGCGTGTCGACGTAGCCGCGGGTGTCGATCCAGTGCACGAGCCACACGGCGAAGATCTCGAGCACGATCGCCACGATCAGCAGCGGGCGCCAGTCGCGGGCGGGTCCCGCGCTGCTGGACCGCCGAGCCGGGGTGCGCGCGGTGCCGGGGTTCGTGCCGCTCGTCGCCATCTGTCCGCCTGCGTCCCTGTCCCTGCGTCCCTGTCCTGGGTCGTGCCTGTCCCGGCCGCGCCGGTTCCTGGCCGGGTCGGCCGTGGTCGTGCCCGCCCCGGGCGCGTCCCGTTCGGCTCGGACCGTCCGGGTCCGGCCCATCCGCGCGAAAAGTGTTCGAATTACCGTTTTCCTCCGCGGTGGATCCTCGGGCGCGGCACCGTGGGATCATAGCGAAACCCGACACGCCGGCGGGGTCGGACGATCGAGATCGCCGAGCTCGGATTTCATCCGGGAATCGAATGCATATCGTGCCGGAATCGACACCCGGTGCGGTGATTCGGAAAGCCGTCCGCCCTCGGCGGAGGAGGCGCTGCTGACACGGCGTGCAGAGCGCTGCGTGGTTCGGCGCACCGCGGTTTCGGGCGCCCCGCGCGAGCCCGCTACCCTCGCGTGTGTGAGCTTCGCAGGCTATGACCTGATCGTTGTGGGATCCGGATTCTTCGGACTGACGATCGCTGAACGCGCCGCCAGCCAGTTGGACCAACGCGTGCTGGTGCTGGACCGCCGGGAACACATCGGGGGGAACGCGTACTCCGAGCCCGAACCGGAAACGGGGATCGAGGTGCACCGCTACGGCGCGCACCTGTTCCACACGTCGAACCGGCGGGTGTGGGAGTACGTGAACCAGTTCACCGATTTCACGGACTACCAGCACCGGGTGTTCACCAAGTACCAGGACCAGATCTACTCCTTCCCGATGAACCTGGGGCTGCTGTGCCAGTTCTTCGGCAGGGCGTTCAGCCCGGACGAGGCGCGCGCCCTGGTGGCCGAGCAGGCCTCGGAGATCGACACCGCGGACGCGCAGAACCTCGAGGAGAAGGCGATCTCCCTGGTGGGGCGGCCGCTGTACGAGGCGTTCGTCCGCGGGTACACGGCCAAGCAGTGGCAGACGGACCCGAAGGAGCTGCCCGCGTCGATCATCACGCGGCTGCCGGTTCGGTACACGTTCAACAACCGCTACTTCAGCGACACCTACGAGGGCCTGCCGGTCGACGGCTACACCGCCTGGCTGCAGCGCATGGCCGAGCACCCGAACATCGACGTCGTGCTGGGCACGGACTACTTCGCGGTGCGGGACCAGCTGCCGCAGGTCCCGGTCGTCTACACGGGCCCGCTCGACCGCTACTTCGACTACCGCGAGGGCGAGCTCGGGTGGCGCACGCTGGACTTCGTCACCGAGGTCGTCGGCACCGGCGACTTCCAGGGCACGCCCGTGCTGAACTACGCGGACGAGGACGTCCCGCACACCCGGATTCATGAATTCCGGCATTTTCACCCGGAGCGGGACTACTACCCGGACGACAAAACCGTGATCGTCCGCGAATACTCCCGCGCGGCCGAGAGCGGCGACGAGCCCTACTACCCGATCAACACCGCCGAGGACCGCGCCAAGCTCACCGCGTACCGGGAACTGGCCAAGCGCGAGGCCAAGGAGCGCAAGGTTATCTTCGGTGGTCGGCTGGGGACCTACAAGTACCTCGACATGCACATGGCGATCGGTTCGGCGCTGAGCATGTTCGACAACAAGATCGCCCCGTATTTCACCGAGGGCCGTTCGCTGGACGGCTCCCTGGAGGACTGACGTGACCGACCGGACTCCGCGCTCCGCGACCGCGGGTGAGAGCAAGCTCAGCGACGTGACCTCGATGAGCTCGGTGGGGACGAGCGACGTGCGCCCCGAGCAGGTGCTGCAGCGCGTGGTCCTGCCCCGGCGCGAGGACCCGCTGGACGTGCGGGTGCTCTACCTCGACGAACCCGCCGGGCAGGGGCGTGCGGCGACGATCACCTCGCGCCGGGGCCTGCGGGTCGCCGAGCACGCCTCGCTGTCGTTCGCCTCGTACTTCAACGCCTTCCCCGCCAGCTACTGGAAGCGGTGGACCACGGTCGACGAGGTCGTGCTGCGCCTGCGGGTGCGGGGCACCGGCCGCCTCGACCTGTACCGCTCCAAGCCCAACGGTGACAGCGTGCACCTGCAGGGCACGCCGATCTCCTCCGGTGAGGAGACCAGCGCGCTGGAGTTCCGGGTCGCGCTCACGCCGTTCGAGGACGGCGGCTGGATCTGGTTCGACGTGTCCACCGAGGACGCCGAGCTGGAGGTCGACCAGGCCGCCTGGACCACCGACACCGAGCTGCCCCGGCAGGACGTCGTCGTCGGCACCACCACGATGCGCCCGCAGGACTGCGTGCTCACCCTCCGCGCGCTGGGCGAGGACGCCGAGGTCATGAACCTCGTCGACACCGTGGTCGTGGCCGACCAGGGGCAGCAGCGCATCCGCGACACCGAGGGCTTCGACGAGGCCGCCGCCGTGCTCGGCGACCGCCTGCGCGTGATCGAGCAGCCCAACCTCGGCGGCTCCGGCGGGTTCGGCCGGATCATGTACGAGGGGGTGCACAACTCCAGCGCCGCGCAGGTGCTGCTGCTCGACGACGACATCGCGCTGGAACCGGACAGCGTGCTGCGGGTCAACGCGTTCTCCCGCGCCGCCGCGCAGCCGCTCATCGTCGGCGGTCAGATGCTCAACCTGCAGGCGCGCTCGCGACTGCACACGATGGGCGAGGTCGTCGACCTGGGCGCCGCGATGTGGCGCGCCGCGCCCGGTGCGGCCACCGACCACGACTTCGCCAAGAAACCGCTGCGCAAGTCGCCGAAGCTGCACCAGCGCGTGCACGCCACCTACAACGGCTGGTGGATGTGCCTGTTCCCGCGGGAGGTCGTCGAGAACACGGGGCTGCCGCTGCCGCTGTTCCTCAAGCACGACGACTCGGAGTACTCGCTGCGCGCGGCGGGTCACGGCTACCCGACGGTGACGCTGCCGGGCGCGGCGATCTGGCACATGCCGTGGACCGACAAGAACGACGCCACCGACTGGACCGCGTACTTCCACGTGCGCAACCGGTTGATCCTCGCGGCGCTGCACAGCCCGGACGACGTCAAGCACAGCATCGTCAAGCAGCAGCTCAAGCTCACCCTGCGGCACCTGCTGTCGATGGAGTACTCCACGGTCGCGGTGCAGCTCAAGGCCGTCGAGGACTTCATGGCCGGTCCCGAGGGGCTGTTCGACAGCCTGCGCACGGCGCTGCCGGAGGTGCGCGCGCTGCGCGAGGGCTACGACGACGCCACGACGCTGTCCTCCGCGCGCGAGGTCCCGCCGCCGACGGCCGACCCGATCATGGCCGAAGGCCTGCTCAACCCGCCCGTGGGCACGCCGGCGATGGCCAAGCGCGCCGCCAGGGCGCTGCTGCACAACCTGACCGAACCGGACGACGAGGCGGAGCAGCGTCCGCAGCTGAACGTCCCGGCCGCGAGCGCGCGCTGGTTCCTCCTCGGCAACCTCGACAGCGCCACCGTGTCCACAGCCGACGGCAGCGGCGTGGCGTTCCGCCGCCGCGACCCCGCCGAGTTCCGTAGGTTGGGGACCCGGGCGCTGGCGCTGTACCGCAAGCTGGGCCAGTCGTGGTCCGGCCTGCGGGAGCGGTACCGGGCGGCGCTGCCCGACCTGACCAGCCCCGAGTCGTGGAAGCAGGTCTTCGAACAGCGGTAGTCCGCTGCCGCGCCGCAAACCCCGATCCCCGGAGAAGATGTGGCTGCTGATGTGAGCGTGCCGGCTGAGCAGCCGGCCACAGGCGAGGAGGCGTCCGGCGGCGAGCCGGACGCGAGCAGGGTCACGTACGAGACCGTCGCCCTGCGACGTGTGCAAGGTGTCATGGCCACACCCCCGGTGGTGAAGACCGCGCAGACCATGTCGCTGTTCGGCGAGCACGCCGCCGGGTGGTTGGCCGCGGGCGCGCTCGGCGCCCTGGTCGACCGCGAGCACCGCGGCGAGTGGGTCGCCGCGTCCGCGGGTGTGGCCGCAGCGCACGCCGCCTCGATCGCGGTGAAGCGCGTGGTGCGGCGGCAGCGGCCCACCGATCCCGAGGTGCGCGTACTGGTGGGAACACCCAGCAGGTTGAGCTTCCCGTCCTCCCACGCGACGTCCACCACCGCAGCTGCGGTGCTCTACGGTGGGCTGACGGGTCGGCGACTGACCCCGGTGCTGGTGCCGCCGATGCTGGTCAGTCGCGTGGTTCTGGGGGTGCACTACCCCAGCGACGTGCTCGCCGGTTCCGCGCTCGGCGGCGCCGTGGCGTGGGGCTTTCGGCGATTCGTGAAACGGCGGAGGAACCGTGGCTGACAAGAAGGAGAGCGCCGCGGCTGTCAGCCCGGACGTGGACGCCGGCGCGTCCTCGTCCGCGGATGTGGAGCAGGACGCGACCGCATCCGGGCATGACGGGTCGGACGGCGCGGAGCGCACCGCGGCGGACGCGGAAGCGCAGGAAGAACTCGAAACCGACGGGGAAGGCAGCATCGGCGCCGAGTTCGGCGACGAGGTGCTCAACGGTGCC
The DNA here is from genome assembly GCF_054782015.1 of Salinifilum aidingensis. Taxonomy (NCBI): domain Bacteria; kingdom Bacillati; phylum Actinomycetota; class Actinomycetes; order Pseudonocardiales; family Pseudonocardiaceae; genus Salinifilum; species Salinifilum aidingensis. Next base: position 245,874 of record NZ_BAAGTH010000003.1, read on the forward strand.
GAGAGCACGGCCACCGAAGACCCGAAGGCCTCGGACGAGTACCACGCGAAGGTCACCGCCAAGGCGGGAACCCTTTCCGGCCTGGCCAGCGGACTGGTCAAGGAGCTCCGGCCGAAGCAGTGGGTCAAGAACGTCCTGGTGCTGGCCGCCCCCTTCGCGGCGGGCCAGATCCTCAACGTGCCGGTGCTGCTGGACGCGGTGGTCGCGTTCATCACCTTCTCGATGGCGGCCTCCGGCATCTACTTCGTCAACGACGCGATCGACGTCGAGTCCGACCGCGCGCACCCGACGAAGCGCAACCGGCCCATCGCCGCCGGGCTCATCCCGGTGCCCGTGGCCTACGCGGTGTGCGCGCTGCTGCTGGTCGGTTCGCTGGTCATCTCCGCGGTCACACACCCGATGCTGCTGGCGGTGATGGCCGTCTACATCGCGGTGCAGCTGGGGTACTGCTTCGGGCTGAAGCACCAGCCGGTGATCGACCTGTGCATCGTGGCCTCGGGCTTCCTGCTGCGCTCGCTGGCGGGCGGTGCCGCGGCCGGCCTGGCGATCACGTCCTGGTTCTACCTGGTCGTCTCGTTCGGATCGCTGTTCATGGTGGCGGGCAAGCGCTACGCCGAGGTGAAGCTCGCCACCGAGACCGGCGCCAAGATCCGCAAGTCGCTGAAGGCGTACTCGCCGTCCTACCTGCGGTTCGTCTGGGCCATCTCGGCTGCCATCTCGATCATGTCGTTCGCGCTGTGGGCCTACGACATCGGCGAGTACGAGCAGTCCCGCTGGGGCACGTTGGCGATCATCCCGATGGTGATCGCGATCCTGCGGTACGCGGTGGACATCGACAAGGGCGTGGCCGGCGAGCCCGAGGAAGTGGTGCTCAAGGACAAGGTCCTCATGGTCCTCGGCGTCATGCTCGCCGGGTGCCTGTTCCTGGCGTTCTACCTGTAGCCGCTTCCCGCGCGACGTCCGCCCGGCGCACGGCCGGGCACCGACCCCGGAGGCCCAACGCCCCCGCCCCCGCGGCGGGGGCGTTGTCATGCGCACGATCATGCGACTGGGGAGCCAGCTCTGCGCACCGCGGGGCCTGCCATGCGCGCCGGGGCCTGCCATGCGCGGAGTCGCTGCGCAACCCCGGCACCCCCACCTGTGGACAACTCGCCCCCCTGTGGATGGTTTGTGCTCCATTCGCGTGGGGATGGCTTCCAATTTTCATGAAAATTGAATAATCTGGAATGAGTCCAGACTGGGGCGGGTGGTGACCGGGTGGGTGCTGACTCCGCGGCGGGGACCGCCGAGTCGGCACGCGGCCGGGCCCGCGACCACTCAGCGCACGGCCACGCCGGTGCCCGCGGTGATCCGCAGCAGCTCCTCGTAGCTCGTGGGGAACACGGTGCGCGGCGTGCCCGCTGCGGCCCACACCACGGGGTGTTCGGCCAGGCTCGCGTCGATCGCGGTGGGCAGCGGTTCCGGATGGCCGAGCGGGGCCACACCGCCGATCGCCTGCCCGGTCGCGGCCCGCACCTGCTCCGGTGCGGCCCGCTGCAGCGGGGCCCACCCCATGCGCTCGGCCACGACGGACGTGTCCACCCGGTGCGCACCGCTGGCGAGCACGAGCACCGGACCGCGCTCGGTGCCGAAGACCAGGCTGTTCGCGATCGCGCCGAGCGCGTCCGCCGCGTCCGCGGCCGTGCGCGTCGAATCCGGCATCTCGCGGACCTCGCCGCCGACACCTGCCGCTGCGAGGGCCTTCGCCACCAGTCGACTGCGTTCCGGTAGTTCGCCCATGCGGTCCTCCTCCGCTCCGGTCTCCGGCACGCGGGCCGGGCGCGGTGCGGTTGCCCCGCACGCCCCGCCCCGCGGGCCCATCCTCCCGCGCGCCCTTCCCGCCTTCCGCGCAACCCGCCCCGGAGACCCCAGCACCCGAAGACCCCAGCACCCGAAGACCCCAGCACCCGAAGACCCCAGTTCCGGGGCCGGGAGAGCGCGCCCGCACCGGAGGTCCGCGCGGCAGGACGCCGCGACAGGCCGTCTCGCCTCCTACTCTCCGCGCACCGGACGAGCCGGGATCCGCCGCACGAGTGGCGATGATGCCCGAAAAGACTTCTTCGGCGTGTTCATCTTGTGCTCACGTGCACGCCGGTGGATCTTCACAGGTCCCCGCGAGAGTGATTCGCGGCCCGAACCGATTTGGGAGGTTGACGTGTCCCACCCCACCACGCCGTCTTCCGCGGTGACCCGCCGCGGTGTGCTCATCGGCGGTACGGCGACCGCCGGTGTCATCGCCCTGTCCGGGACTGCCGCCGCGTCCACCCCGGGAGCCGGTTCCCCCCGCCGCGGGGACGTGTTCACCCTCGGGGTCGCCTCCGGCGACCCGGCGCCGGACGGGTTCGTGCTGTGGACCCGGCTGGCCGTCGAACCCCTCGCCGAGGACGGCACGGGCGGCATGCCCGACAAGACCATCCCGGTGCAGTGGGAGCTCGCCGAGGACGAGCGGTTCACCCGCGTGATCCGCCGCGGGCGCACCGAAGCCGCTCCCGAGATGGGGCACAGCGTTCACGTGGAGCTCTCCGACCTGCGGCCGGACCGCGAGTACTTCTACCGGTTCCGCGCGCTCGGATCGCTGTCGCGCACCGGCCGCGCCCGCACCGCCCCGCTGCCCGGCGCGATGAGCCCGCTGACCATGGCGTTCGCCTCCTGCGCGCAGTACGAGCACGGCTACTTCACCGCCTACCGGCACCTGGGCGAGGAGGAGCCGGACCTGGTGCTGCACCTCGGCGACTACCAGTACGAGTACAAGGCGGGCGACTACGAGATCCCGGGCGGCAACCCGCGCGAGCACGTCGGCCCGGAGACGAAGACGCTGGCCAACTACCGCCAGCGGCACGCCCAGTACAAGGCGGACCAGGACCTGCAGTTCGCGCACGCCGCCGCCCCGTGGGTGGTCGTGTGGGACGACCACGAGCTGGAGAACAACTGGGCCGACGAGATCCCCGAGGAACCCGGCAAGCCCGGACCGGCCTTCCTCGAGCGGCGCAAGGCCGCGTTCCGCGCCTACTACGAGAACATGCCGCTGCGCCGCCGCTCCGTGCCCTCCGGCATCGACATGCGGCTGTACCGGCGGATCCACTGGGGCGGGTTGGCCACGCTGCACATGCTCGACACGCGCCAGTACCGCGACGACCAGGTCGGCGGCGACGAGTTCGGCACCGACGACCCGAAGCGCCACGACCCGGAGCGCAGCATCACCGGTGCGGAGCAGGAGCGCTGGCTGCTGCAGGGCTTCCGCCAGTCGCAGGCGCGCTGGGACCTCCTCGGCCAGCAGGTCATGTTCTCGGAGATCGACTACGTCAACGGGTCGGACGAGGGTTACAACCCGGACGGCTGGGACGGCTACGTCGGCTCGCGGAAGCGCGTGAAGCAGGGGTGGCAGCAGGCGCAGGTGCGCAACCCGGTGGTGCTCACCGGCGACGTGCACGCCAACTGGGCGAACAACATCCCGGACGCCGAGCGCTCCCGCACCGTCGGCAGCGAGCTGGTCACCACGTCGATCACCAGCGGTGGTGACGGTTCGGACGAGCTGACCGACGAGGAGAAGGGCTACCTGCGGGAGAACCCGCACGTGCAGATGTACAACAACCAGCGCGGGTACGTGCGCACCCGCATCAGCGCCGAGGAGATCCGCGCCGACTACCGGATCGTGCCGTACGTGACGGAGCGGGGCGCGGACGTGGAAACGCACGCCTCGTTCGTCATCTCCGACGGCACGCCGGGGCTGAACGAGGCCTGAGCGGGCAGGTCCCGCGGCGGTGCGCGGCGCCTCCCGCGCACCGCACCGGACCCTCCGGCGGTGGGCGGCGGCGGCACACCGCCTCCCACGGGAGTGGTCGGCCTCAGGTCGGTCGGGTCGGCACCGACCGAATCGTCCATCAGCAACCGGATCGGCGGCCTGTTCCACGTGGAGCGGTGGCTACCGCAGTTGGCGCGCTGACCAGCGTGAACCCCGTCTTCTCGTTTCGGTGCGCCAGCGCTGAAGGGGCCTCATCGCAATCGGGCCCGCCGCAGGTTCTCCGGGGCGGCTCATGCGGGGAAGGCTCGACGTCGTGCAGGTGGCTACCCGATGTCGAGCACCCCGGGGCATGAGCGGCGCTGGAGGTTCTGCCGAGCAACCACCTCAGCACAACGTTGCGGAAGTTCTTCTCAGAACGACAGGCGGCGGAACAGCACGCGCGGCACGTGTCGCAGCGCGGACATCACCCAGCGCATCTGCGCCGGGGCCCACACCTGCTCCTTGCCCTTGCGCACCGCGTCGACGATCACGTCGGCGACCTGCTCGGGCTTCTGCGCCATCGGGGCGGGCTTGAGGCCTTCGGTGAGCTTGGTGTGCACGAAGTTCGGCCGCACCACGGTGACCTTCACGCCCGAGTCCGCCAGCGCGTAGGTCAGCCCCGTGTAGAAGGCGTCCATGCCGGCCTTCGACGAGCCGTAGACGAAGTTGGACCTGCGGGCGCGCTCGGCGGCGGGCGAGGACATGGCGACCAGGTGGCCGTGGCCCTGCTTGCGCAGCTTCTCCGCCAACCGCACGCCCAGCGTCATCGGCGCCACGTAGTTGACCTCGGCGACCTCGCGGGCGGCGTCCACATCGGTCCAGCCCTGCTCGTTGTCGCCCTGCACGCCGAAGGCGACCAGCGTGATGTCGATGTCGCCGTCGGCGAAGGCCTTGTCGACGACCTCGGCGTGCGTGTCCTCCCTGCGCGCGTCGAAGTCCACTGTGGTCACGGTGCTGCCGGTGGCGCGCAGCCGCTCGGCGGCGGCCTCGAGGCGCTCGCCCTCCCGCGCGGCCAGCACGATCCGCAGCGGGCGCTTCTGCGCGTACTTCTCCGCGGTCGTCAGCGCGATGTCCGACGTGCCGCCGAGCACGAGCAGGGACTGGGGGTTACCTACCGCGTCAATCACAGGTCAAGCCTCCGGCTCATGTCTGAGGCGAAAATGCCTTCGGGGTCAACGGATCGGCGGCGCGGCTGTCACAGGCCGAGCCTCCGCGCCTGGTCCGAGCGGAACACGCCCTCCGGGTCGACGGAGGCGCGGATCTTGCGCCACTCGTCGATGCGCGGGTACATCTGCTCGATCATCTCGGCCGAGGTGCGCGACTCCTTGGCCAGGTACAGCCGGCCGCCCGCCTCCAGCACCATCTCGTCGAGCTGCTGGCACAGCCGGTCCAGGCCCGGTGTGATCGGGATGTCGACGGTCAGCGTCCAGCCCTTGCGCGGGAAGGACATCGGCGCCGGGTTGGCCTCGCCGAACGTCTTGAGCACGTTGAGGAACGACACGTGGCCCGAGGCGGAGATCCTGTCGATCGACCGCCGGAAGGCGTCCTCCTGCCCGAACGGGACCATGAACTGGTACTGCAGGAACCCGTTCGACCCGTACACCCGGTTCCACTCGCCCACGAGGTCCAGCGGGTGGAAGAACTGGGTGATGTTCTGGACGATGCCGTACTTGGTCGGTGCCTTGCGCCACCACACCTCGTTGAACGCGCTGATCGTCAACTGGTTCAGCAGCCCGTTCGGGAACACGTCGGGCAGCGAGGCCAGCTGCGGGGCGTCGAACTTGAGCGGCTCGGCGCGGAGCTTCTTCGGCAGGTCCTCGACCTTCGCCGGGTTGCCGCGGGTGAGCAGCGCCCGGCCCATCTTCTCGCCGCGGGCGAGCGAGTCGAACCAGGCGACCGAGTAGGTGTAGTTGTCGTCCGAGCCGTCGGTGAACAGCTCCAGCAGCTCGTCCAGGTTCTTCGTCTGGACGTTGTCCACCAGGAAGTAGGCCGTCTCGACGCGCTTGAGCCGGATCGTGGCGTTGAGGATGATCCCGGTCAGCCCCATGCCGCCGACCGTGGCCCAGAACAGCTCGCTGCCCTCGCCGTCCGGGGTGAGCGTGCGGACCTCGCCGTCGGCGGTGAGCAGGTCCACGGCCAGCACGTGGCTGCCGAACGAGCCCTGCGAGTGGTGGTTCTTGCCGTGGATGTCGGCGCCGACGGCGCCGCCGACGGTGACCTGGCGGGTGCCCGGCAGCACCGGGATCCACAGGCCGAACGGCAGCAGCCGGCGCATCAGGGTGTCCAGTGACACCCCGGCGTCGACGACCACGACCGCCTCGTCCGCGTCGACGCGGTGAATCCGGTTCAGCGCGGTCATGTCGATGACCGTGCCGCCCGCGTTCTGCGCGGGGTCGCCGTAGCTGCGGCCGAGGCCGCGGGCGATGACGCCGCGCTCCCCGGCTTCGCGCACCGCGCGGGAGAGGACCTCGACGTCCGGGGTGCTGATCACGCGGGACTGGGTCGGCGCGGTGCGTCCCCAGCCGGTCAGCGTGCGTAGCTCATCTGTTGCCGGTTCCACCTCGCCGAGTCTAGCCACGGCAGAGGTGCCCGCCACGCGGGGCTCGTGCGCGGATCCGGGCAGAACACCCGGCGGGGACGAAAGACGGCATCGCAGGTCGGCGGTGCGATGCACCCCGCGGGGACGCCGGTACACTCCCGTGGGACACGCCGTGTCCGGAAGCGGGTCTCACCGCCCGCAGGCGGTCACCGCCACCGCTCGTGTGCGCGGAGGCCGGCCTCCCGTCGTACCGAGCGCTGAGGTGAATCGTGGCCGTGGCCGAATCAGCAGTCGAAGCCGGCCGGCGAAAGCTGGGGCTGTTCCGCCAGTTCTTCCGCTTCATCGTCATCGGTGGGGGCTGCGCGCTCATCGACATCGGCAGCTACGCCCTCCTGCTCTCGCTGGGCCTGCCCATCTGGCTGGCCCGCTCGACCAGCTTCGTCCTGGGCACGGGCACCTCGTACCTGCTCAACCGCAGGCTCACCTTCCGGGGGGCGAACACCGGCAACACCGCGCTGAAGGCCGGCGGGTTCGTCGTCGTCTACGTGGCGACGTTCTTCGTGAACATCGGCACGAACCAGGCCTCGGTGATCCTGCTGAACGCCGAGGGCAGCGCGGTGCTGCTCGGGCTGTGCTGGGTCATCGGCCAGGGCCTGGGCACGCTCATCAACTTCGTGATGCTCAAGTGGGTCGTCTTCCGCGACTGAGCAGGTGAGCCCGCCGCGCCCCCGCCCCCTCGTGCCCCCGCGCCGGAGCCCGCGCGGACCGGTGGCCCGGCCGCGTGCCCGGCCGCGGTGCCCCGTCGGGCGAACGGCGCGGCCGCTTCCCCCCGCCTGCGCGGACCGACCCGCCGGCGGTCTCCGCGGAGCTACCGCCGGGGAGCTGGCGGGGCGGTTCGATGTCGCCCGTCTCTCCCCGGCGCAGCGCCGAGGGGCCACCTGAGCAGCGCTTCCATCGGCGGGTTCTCCTGCGCGGCTCTCGCGAGGACGGCGAGACGGTGCGCAGTGACTGCTCGATGTCCGCTGTCCGGGGCAGCTGGGACGTGCAGGAGGTTCCGCTGCAGGGGTCGTGGGCGACTCGCGCTTGGAACGTCCCTCAGAACCCCGTCGTGCCGCTCGGTGCGCCGTAGGCCCCGTCGGGGCGGGACGCCTCGATGTGCGCCGTGGCGACGTGCCCGAAGTTCACGAGGAACCGGTTCCCGTCGGCCATGGTCAGCGAGCGCGTCTGCCCGGACGTGACGACGTCTTCGAGCGCGTCGGCGAGCAGGTCGGCTTCGTCACCGTCCAGGGCGATGCGGATCGGCGAGCTCCCACCGGTGAGGTGCAGGACGAGGCACGGGCGCGTGTTCGTGGTCATGCCTCGAGCGCAGCACACCGGACCCGGGCAGCGACACCGCTGTCCGCTGTCGGCGGAGTTCGCCGCGGGCGGACGCGCGGAACGTGCGGGGTGGTCCCCGCACGGCGGGAGGGCCGCCGCGCGCCGCCCCTACTGCCCGCCGGCCGGGCTGTTCGAATCCTGGTCGTCGTCCGACTGGGAGTTCCGGTCCTTGTCGTTCTCGTTGAACACGCGGATGTTGTTGCGGTCGTTCGAGTTGGGAACGTCGCCCGGCAGGTGCACCGGGTTCGGCAGCGGGCCGGGCCGCCAGGTGCCCCAGTGCGTCTCCGAGTGCACCTGCATCGCCGCCTGCGCCGGCAGCGCGTCCGGTTGGTACGGGTCCACCGCGTAGAGCGATCCCCAGTCGCGGTGGATGTTGTTGCGCAGGTACGTGGGCAGTTCCCGCATGCTCGCGACCACGTTCAGCCAGCCGAACTGCCCGCCCGCGTCCGGGGAGGACCAGCCCTGGCCGATCTCCCGCACTTCGGCTCCCCCGGCCACGCGGAACCGCGGGATCTCCGCGACGCCGTTGTGGCTGCCCGGGAAGTCCAGGCACGGGTTCACCAGCGCCGCCGGCCACTCCACGAACGTGCGCTGGTCGTGCACGAAGTCGGTCATGTTGACCAGCTGCGGCACTCGCGGTGCGCTGAACGCCAGCCACCCGTTCGGCCCGATCGCCTGGTCGACGCCGACGACGCGGACCTTCGTGGCCTTCTCGGCGTCCCCGGAGATCGTGTAGCGGTGGTCGCGCCACCTGGGCGCGCCCTTCTGCGCGATGCCCTGGCGGTCGAGCACCTCGAAGCCGTCCTCGGTCTCCCGGCCGAACTCCAGGTACAGCGAGTTCGCCCCGACCTCGTTGCCGGCGAGCGAGACGACCACGGGCACCTCGCCCTGCGCGGCGCGCTCGGGCAGGTCGTACCACTGGGTGCGCAGTTCGCCGGTGCTCAGGCCCTGCTTGTCGTAGCTGCCCCACACCGGTGCGTCGTCGGTGCCGAACCTGTGCGGCGGGGTCCAGTCGGGCTCGGTCGGGTCGGTGCCGTCGCCGTCGGGGAGCCGGCCGCGGTCGAACCCGGTGATCTTGGCCTGCAGGTACTCGTCCGGGCTCTCCTGCTCCTCGAGCCGCGAGGGGGGCATGTCGAGCTTCGAGTCCTCCTCCAGCGGCGCCGCCCGCGCCGGCTGGCTGTCGGAGACCGGCAGCATGCTGTTCTTCGGGTTCGTCTCGACGTAGACGTAGTCGGACAGGCCGCAGCTCGCCCCGGCGACCTGCTGGACGTTGTCCGCGCCCACCGAGTAGCTGCCCCACTGCTTCTGGATGACCTTGGCGAAGTTGGCGACCTCGAACAGCACGAGCAGCGCGCACAGGATCGACAGCGGAGCCGTGCCCAGCCGCAGCGCGCGGCTGCGCTTCTCGTAGCTGGTGAAGCTCTCGTCGACGACCTTCGGGTTGTTCTCGTCGATGCGCAGGTGCTCGATGAAGGCGACGACCAGCGCGATGCCGGCGGCGACGAGCAGGTACGTGCTCACGCCGTTGCCGAACAGCTGCGGCGGTTTGTCGAACCAGGGCACGCCCCACCCGGAGACGTACCACCAGGCGTTCGGGCCGGTCGTGGAGAACGCCAGGATCAGCAGCAGCCCGGCGATGAACACGGCCCGGTTGCGCTTCGAGCGCAGCACGGTGCTGCTGGTCGCCAGCGCGGTCAGGGCGGCGAGCGCGCCGCCCACCGCGGCGTAGATGCCGAAGTGGTGGGTGTGCTTGGTGGGGGTGAGCATGAGCACCACGAAGTACATCGCGGTGATCGCCAGCAGGCGCCGGCTCGGCCCCAGCGACGCCCCGCGGATCCGCCCGCGCCGCAGCAGCATCACCAGGCAGGTGGCGATGCACAGGATCACCAGCAGCACGGGGAAGCGGCGGGTCATCGACCCGTCGGAGGAGGAGCTGAACAGCAGGACGTACCGGTTGAACTCCTCGAACCAGCTCTGGCTCGGGCCGATCTCGGTGCGGATCGAGGTCGCGTCCAGCACCGACTGCCAGGTCTGGTCGACGTAGATCAGCGCGAGGATGACGAAGCCGGAGGCCGCGATCGGCGCGAGCACGGGCAGCCAGCCGTAGGCGTTGATGCGCTTGCGCAGCAGGCGCACCAGCGGTTTCGCCGCGGCGATGTAGGGCAGCACGGACACGAGCCCGTGCGGGTTGGCCGCCACCGACAGCGCGGCCACGACGAGGCCGAGGGTGGCCGGCATGAGCCGCGCGGTGGCCACCGAGCGCTCCACCGCGCACAGCGCCAGCAGGGAGAACAGCACGACGACCGGTTCCGGGCGCAGCCCGTTGTTGTAGGGCAGCCAGAACGCGAGGAACACGGCCGCTGCGGCCCAGCCGGCGGCGTGGCTGCGGCGGACCTGCTGCCCCAGCCGCGGCAGCACTTCGCGGCTGATGAGCATCCAGCTGAGGATGCCCATGATCAGGGCGGGCAGGCGCACCCACGGCGTGGCCGTGGAGATCTGCACCCAGAAGGCGTAGAGCTCGTAGAACCAGCCGAACGGCGCCTCGGGCGAGCCGAGCCACCGGTAGTAGTTCATCACGTAGCCGGCGGACTCGCGTGCTCGCGCGATCGACAGGATGTAACCGTCGTCGGAGGTCATCGCGCCGCCGATCCACCAGAGCGCGAGCACGCCGATGACGGAGGTGTCCCGGAAGGTGGGCCGCCACCACCCGCGCGGCACGAGCCGCGGCGGTCTCCTGCCCGCGCGCACGTCGAGCCGGCGCACGCACACGATCGAGCCGATGAAGCAGGCCACGGCGAGCAGCATCACCGCGATCTTGAGGACGGTGGGGGAGCTCTCGTACCGGTCGTCCACGCGGGCCTGGAACGAGGTGCCGGACACGGGGTCCTGGTTCTCGTCCAGGTCGGAGTAGACCCCGGTCACCTGCGGGCGCTGGTCGCCGTTGAGCTGGGCCAGCTGCGCGTCGCCGACGCTGGCCGTGGTGCTGCTGCCGTCCGAGTCGATCGAGATCGCGCAGTCGCCCGCGGGCAGGTCCGCGCTGCCGACGCGTTCACCGGCGGTCAGCAGGGAGAGCTGCCCGTTGCTGATCTCCAGGTTCAGCCCGGTGAGCTTGCCGTAATCGGAGTTCGGCGGGTTCGTGGCCAGCAGCGTGCCGGTGCCGGGGGTCCGCGCGTCCAGGCTCCGCGCGGTTTCGCACGACATGTCGAACTTCAGCCACACCGGTTGGTAGGACACCAGCGGTGCGGAGACGGCCTTGGTGCCCTCGGCCGTGGGCCACTTCAGCGTGGTGATCTCGTGGTTGACCGGCATGAACGGCACGGCGAGCGAGAGCAGCGCGCCGAGCAGGCCGAGCAGCGTCGCCAGGAGCGTGACCCGTCGCGGCGACGCCCCGGGGCCGCCGCGGGGTGTGGCGGACGGTTCCTGCCCGTCCGAGTGCTGCTGCTGATCATGCCCGGTGAACACGGAAGCGAGAATAGTAGCCGGGTGCGCGGGCCCTTCCCCCGAGTGCGGTGCTTGTGCGAGCTGCCACGTCCTGTAACGCCGTGCGCTGGGATCTCAGCGCGCTCTCAGTTCCGTCTCAGCGTTCCGTGACCGGTCGGTGATCTGTTTTCCCCCGGAATGACACAGGGTTTCGGCGGCTCTTCCGCGCGGAGCGCGCCCGCGGAATGTCGGATCGGCGCCGAGTGCGCGGCATTCTCGCGGAAACACGAATTGTCCTCATGCGACCGGGCGGTGCGCGGATCGTCGGTTTCGCGCGAGGGTTCCGCGGTCCGGACGGTGTTCTCGAAAGACCTGGGCGGTAGCGCCGCGATCGGGAGCGCCCAGCGGGGGCGAGCCCCGCGGTCGGAACAACCCCGTGGGCGGGAGCACCTCGGCCGGAGCGCGCCCAGCGGGGAGCGGGGCCGCAACGTTCCCTCGGATCCGCGCGCCCCGGAAGGACCGCGGGGCCGCGGTGCAGCAGGGCCGGAGCACCGCGCGGGGCTCCGCGCGGCGGAGGTCCTGCGCGGGGGCTCCGGCCGCGCAGGACCTGCTCAGTGGCCGCGCGTGGCTACCCGATGCCGGGGGTGCCGCAGCGAGGTCTCGCCGGAGGTTCCCCCATCCGCTCGCCCTCAACGGCCAATACGCGGACTCCCTCAGCGGCGGAAGAAGTGCTCCCGCTGCCCCTGGCGCACCAGCCGCAGCCAGTCGCGGAACGCCTTCGGATCGCGCCGGTGCCCCACGAAGTACAGGCCGAAGCGCAGCACCTCCAGGGCGCCGATCTTGCGCATCCCCGGCTGGGAGAGCAGGTAGCCCCGGTTGCGGTAGGTGTAGTAGCGCTTGTTCGCGTCCGCCGGGTCCTGCGCGTGCAGCCGGCCGCCGAGCATCGGCTTGAACTCGGCAGAGCCGTCCGGGTGCACGAAGCGGGTGCGCAGGGAGGTGCCGAACGGCAGCCCGGAGCGCACCACGCGCCGGTGCATCTCCACCTCGTCCCCGCGGAAGAACAACCGGTAGTCCGGCACGCCGATCACGTCGAGCGTGCCCGCGCGGAACAGCGCGCCGTTGAAGAACGAGGCGATGCCCGGCAGGAAGTCCGCGCCGTCGGGGCCGCGCAGCTCCTCCGGGCGCCGCTTCCACGTCAGACCGCGCCGCAGCGGGAACGCGAGCCTGTCCGGGGTGTCGATGTTGACCACCACCGGCGACACCGCGGCCAGCCCGCGCCCTTCGGCCTCGTCCAGCAGCGTGCGCAGCGCGTGCTCGTCGGCGGGGCGGCCGTCGTCGTCGCCCAGCCACACCCACGCGGCGCCGAGCGCCAGCGCGTGCAGCATGCCCAGCGCGAAGCCGCCGGCGCCGCCCAGGTTGCGGTGCGCGGGCAGGTACGTCGCCGGGATCGGCGCCTCGGCCACCACGTCCGCGGCCGGCTGGTCCGGCCCGTTGTCCACGACGACGAGGTGGTCGGGCGCGCGGGTCTGCCCGGCGATCACCTTCAGCGACTCCGCGAGCAGCTCGCGCCGGTGCCGGGTGACCACGACCGCGACGACGGCGTCGTCCGGCAGCGTGCGCTCGGGCTGCGCTGACTCGGGCTGCACTGGCTCGGGATGCGCTGGCTCGGGCAAGGCGGGCTCCGGCTGGGTGGGATCCGGGGTGGCGGGCTCGGACAAGGTGGGCTCCGGCTGGGTCGGCTCGCTCCGGGCGGGGTCGGTGCTCACGCGCTCGCGTCGTTCTCCGAACTCGACTGCGCGCACGCCCCCTCGGCCGCGGCTCCGGCCGAGCTGGCGCGCGCCGCCGACTCCAGGTCGGAGCGGTTCGCGCCGTTGGTCGCGGTCTCGGCGCTGCCCAGGCGCTGCTGGGCCTCCTTGCTGAGGTAGGGGAACGGGTCGTAGCCCTTGTAGTGGGTGAGCACGTGGCGCAGGTCGCCGCGCTCCTTGATCCCCCCCTGGTCCATCCACAGGGCCGTGTCGCACATCTCGACGAGGAACTCGTCGGAGTGCGAGGCGAACACCAGGATCCCGGAGCGCTTGACCAGGGCGTGCAGCCGGTTGCGGGCCTTCTCCATGAACTCCGCGTCGACCGCGCCGAGCCCCTCGTCGAGGATGAGGATCTCCGGGTCGATCGAGGTGACCACGCCCAGCGCCAGGCGCACCCGCATGCCGGTGGAGTAGGTGCGCAGCGGCATCTCCAGGTAGTCGCCGAGCTCGGTGAACTCGGCGATCTCGTCGACCCGCTTGAGCATCTCCTTGCGGCTCATGCCGAGGAACAGCCCGCGGATGAGCATGTTCTCGTAACCGGAGATCTCCGGGTCCATGCCCACGCCGAGGTCGAACACGGGGGCCACGCGGCCGACGACGCGGGCGCTGCCCCGGGTGGGTTCGTATATGCCGGACAGCAGCCGCAGCAGCGTGGACTTGCCCGCGCCGTTGTGCCCGACCAGCGCGACCCGGTCGCCGTGCCGCAGGGACAGGTTGATGTCGTGCAGGGCCTCGATGATCGGCACCTTGCTGTCCGTGCCGATCTTGCCCCCGGTCTTGCCGAGGACGGCCTTCTTCAGCGAGCGGGACTTCGCGTCGAAGATCGGGAAGTCGACCGCCGCGTTCCAGACGTCGATGCTGACCACGGTTTCCTCCCGATCAGACCCAGTACGGCACGCGCGAGCGGTAGTTGCGGAGGACGAGCAGCGCGAGCAGCCACCCCGCCGCCGTCAGGCACAGCACCACGAACCAGTGGTGCCAGACCTGCTGCTGTCCCAGCAGCGGGGCCCGGAGGATCTCCACGTAGTGGTAGACCGGGTTGAGCTGCGCCAGCCACGCCCGCGGGCCGGCGTTCTCCTTGAGCACCTCGATGGGCCAGACGATCGGCGACATGAAGAACAGCAGCTGGGTGAGGCTGTTGACCACCGGCGGGATGTCCCGGAAGCGGGTGCTGGCCACGCCGAACAGGAGCACGACCCAGCCGCCGTTGAGCAGCAGCAGCCCCAGCGCGGGCACCGCCGTGATGATCGTCCAGTCGATCGGCGGCCGGAAGATGGCGAGGATCGCGAAGTAGACGACGAAGTTGTGCAGGAAGAGCAGGAACTCCCGCCAGACCGTGCGGAGCACGTGCACGGTGACCGGCGCGGGCAGCTGCTTGATCAACCCCTCGTTCTGGATGAACACCTCGCAGCCCGAGGTCAGCGAGCCGAGGATGAAGTACCAGATCATGAACCCGATGGCCATGTACGGCACGTACTCGGAGGGGTCCTGACCGAAGATGGTGGAGTACATCACCCCGAGACCGGCGGCGGTGACGCCCATGCCGAAGCTGATCCACAGCGGACCGAGCACGGAGCGGCGGTACCGCTGCTTGATGTCCTGCCAGCCGAGGTGCGCCCACAGCTCGCGCTGCTGCAGCGCACTGGTGACGTCGCCGATGCCCTTGCGCCAGGAGCGCGGCGAGCTCGCGGGGGGAGCCGGAACGTGTTCCTGCGTGCTTGTCGCCTGCACAATGCGTCAGACTACCGACCGTCGGCGCGGCGCCTGCTCGGGGCGTCGCCCACCTCCGGTGATCGTACTTTTCCGGCACCGGTGGGGAGATCCCCGCCCGGTGCGCCCGATCTCGCCCTCGATGTCCGCCGTGCTGTCCCCGGTGTCCGCTGGGCCACCCGGTGTCCGCTGTCCCGCGGCCGCGCTGCACGAGTCCGCACGACCGCGGTGCCGCGGGGCCGCGGTGCCGCGGGGCCGCGTGCTGGGCCGCCACCAGCCGGGAACGCGGTCCCGGCTGGTGGCGCTGCACAGGGGCCGGGTTTCGCAGGTCCCGGGCTTCCCGGGGTGCCGGAGTCACAGGTACTGGCCGGTGCGCGGCCCCGACTCCTGCTGCTGCTCCTGACCGGCGGGCAGGCCGCGGCGCATCTGCTCCAGCTGGGCCCGCGCGGCCATCTGCTGGGCGTACAGCGCCGTCTGCAGCCCTTGGAACAGCCCCTCCAGCCAGCCGACGAGCTGGGCCTGGGCGATCCGCAGCTCCGGCTCGGACGGCGTCTCCTCCTGGGTGAACGGCAGTGACAGCCGCCGCAGCTCCTCGACCAGCTCCGGAGCCAGGCCCTGCTCGAGCTCCTGGATGGAGCTGCGGTGGATCTCCTTGAGACGACCGCGGCTGGCCTCGTCCAGCGGTGCCGCCCGCACCTCCTCGAGCAGCTGCTTGATCATCGTGCCGATCCGCATGACCTTCGCCGGTTGCTCGACCATGCCGCGCAGGTCCTCGCCCTGGTGCTCGGGCTCCTCGGCGTCCCCGCCGCCGGCCTGCGCGTCGTCCCCGACGACGAAGACGGACGAACGGTGCTCGGGCTCACCCTGCTCGTCCTGGCTGAGGAAAAACTGCGACATCGTTCCTCCCGGTCCGGCGGTCCCGCCGGTGCGCGGTTCCTTCCCGCGCACCATTGTGCCCGGCTCGCCAGCCCGCCGTGCTCCCGACGCGCGTTCCCGCGGGACCACGGGCAGACCGTTGGCGGGAGCTGCGGGCAGGCCCGCGGGCAGGCGCTGCGGACCTGCTGCCCTCCCGAGGGGTTGTGCGCATTTCGCGCGAGAGGTACACACCCCTCGGGCGGGTGAGGTACTCGCGTTCAGGGGCGCTCGAGCAGCACCTTGCCGCGCACCCCGCCGGCCTCGAGCATCTCGTGGGCGCGCGCGGCCTCGGGCATCGGCACGCGGGCGTGCTCGTGCACGCGCACCTGCCCGGAGCCGATCAGCGGCCACAGGCGTTCGCGCACGTCGGCGACGATGGCCGCCTTGCCGTGCGGGCCGTGCACCGGGCGTCCGCGCAGCCCGAGCACGGAGAGGCTGAGGCGTTTGAGCAGCATCTTGCCCATGTTCAACTCGGCGGTGCTGCCGCCCTGCATGCCGATGACGGCCAGGTGCCCGTCCGGCGCGAGCGCCGCCAGGTTGCTGTCCAAGTAGGACGCGCCCATGTTGTCGAGGACGACGTCGGCGCCGCCGAGCTCCTTCACCGCCGCGGCGAAGTCCTCCTCGCGGTAGTTCACGGCGAGTTCCGCGCCGAGCTCGCGGCAGTGGCGCAGGCCCTCCGGGGAACCGGCGGTGGTGGCCACGCGCGCGCCGAGGGCGACGCCGATCTGGACGGCGATGCTGCCGATCCCGCCGGAACCGCCGTGCACCAGCAGCAGCTGGCCCTGCCGCAGTCCGGCGTGCATGACCACGTTGGACCACACGGTGCAGGCGACCTCGGGGATCCCGGCCGCGCCGGTCAGCCCGACCCCGTCGGGTTTGGGCAGCACCTGCTCGGCCGGTGCGGTGACCTTCTCGGCGTAGCCGCCGCCGGCGAGCAGCGCGCACACCTCGTCGCCGACGGACCAGCCGGTCACGCCCTCGCCGAGCTCGGCGATCGTGCCCGAGCACTCCAGACCGAGGATCTCGCTGGCGCCCTGCGGCGGCGGGTACGAGCCCTGGCGCTGCACCAGGTCGGCGCGGTTGACCGCGCTGGCGGTCACCTCGATGAGGACTTCGCCCGCGCCGGGGCGCGGATCCGGGTGTTCGGTCCATTCCAGCACGTCCGGGGAACCCGGTTCGCGGATCGCGATCGCGTACATGTCCCCGACACTAGGACTGCTCCGGGGAGGTGCGCCGGGGAGGCCGCCGGAGGGGCAGCGGTCCGCCGGGCGAGCGGCGAGGCCGCTTCCTCCCCCCGCGCGGAGCGACATCGGAGGTTCCGCCGCCTGCTCCGCTGCGGAGATCAGCACGCGAAATGGCTCAACGAGGTCCTGCTAGTCCAGCGCGCGGCGGAGGAAGAACCGGATCCCCGCGTAGGTGAACACCGCGCAGGCGAGCACGAGCGCGAGCACGCAGATCCACGGCGGCATGTGCGGGATCCCGGGCACGAGCGCGCCGCGCAGGCCCTCGCTGACGTAGGTGAGCGGGTTGACCGCGCACACCACCTGGAACCACCGCAGGTCGTGCAGCTGCGCCCAGGGGAACTGCGTGGACCCGGTGAACATCAGCGGGGCCAGCAGCACGGCGAACATGATGTTGATGCGGTGCGGCGGCACGGCGGTGCCGAAGGTCAGCCCGGTCGCTCCACCGGTGACCGCGCCGAGCAGCAGGCACACCGCGGCGGGCAGCGTGGCGACGCCGAACTCCCAGTGCATCGGCCCGAGCATGAGGAATCCGATGGGCACCATGAGCACCGCGGCGAACAACCCGCGCGTGGCGCCGAAGAGGATCTTCTCCAGCGCCACCCACGGCGTCGGCAGCGGCGCCATCAGCCGGTCGTCGATCTCGCGCGTGTAGGAGAAGTCGACGACCAGCGGGAACGACGTGGTCTGCAGCGCGACGAGGAACGAGTTCAGCGCGATCATGCCCGGCAGCAGGATGCGCGCGTACTCCGGCTGCACGTAGCCGAGCTGGCCGAGCACGTTGCCGAAGATGAACAGCATGAACACCGGCTGGATCATGACCTGCGCGAGGAAGCTGGGCAGTTCCCGCCCGGTGACCACGACGTCGCGGCCGAGGACGGCGAAGAACGCGCGGACCGAGGTCAACGCAGCTCCCTTCCGGTGTGCTCGATGAACACGTCCTCGAGGGTGGCGCTGGCCGGGGACAGCTCGAGGATGTCCACGTCGTGCGCGGTGAGCGTGCGCGCGATGGGGGCGAGCATCGTCGCCGGCTCCTCGGCCACGTACAGGCGCAGCCGCAGGTCCTCGGCGCCGTCGCCGTCGTCGATCCGCTCCCACCGGTGCACGCCGTCCACCTCGCCGAGCCGGGCGCAGATCTCCGCGGCGTCGTGCCCGTCCGCCCGCAGGCTCGCGTGCACTGCTCCGCTGCCGGGCAGCGATTTGATCAGCGCGCGCGGCGTGTCGAGGGTGAGCAGCTTGCCGTGGTCGACGATGCCGACCCGGTCGGAGAGCTTCTCGGCCTCGTCCATGTCGTGCGTGGTGAGCACGACCGTGACCCCCGCCTGGCGGAGCTCGGCGATGCGCTCGTGGACGAACAGCCGGGCCTGCGGGTCGAGTCCGGTGGAGGGTTCGTCGAGGAACAGCACCGCGGGCCAGTGCATCAGCGCGCGGGCGATCATCACCCGCTGGGACTGCCCGCCGGAGAGGTGGTCGACGCGGGAGGTGGCCTTCTCGGCGATGCCGAGGCGGTCGAGCAGCTCGTCGGCGCGGCGGCGCCGAGTGCGCCGGTCCACGCCGTGGTAGATCGCGTGCCAGAGCAGGTTCTGCCGCACGTTCAGCGAGCGGTCGAGGTTGACCCGCTGCGGCACGACGGCCACGTGCCGGCGCGTGCCCACCGGATCGCGGGCCACGTCGACGTCGGCCACCCGGGCCACGCCGCTGGTGGGGACGACGCGCGTGGTGAGGATGCCGACCGTGGTCGTCTTGCCGGCGCCGTTCGGGCCGAGCAGGCCGAAGATCTCGCCGTGGTGCACGGTGCAGGTCAGGCCGTCCACGGCGGTGGTGCCGCTCTTCGGGTAGCGCTTGACCAGGTCGACGATCTCAACCGCGGCGGTCACAGTTCCTTCTTTCCGGGGCGCTCCGGGATGCGGGTGCTGCGGTCGAGCCTAATGCCGCCGAGGTGGCAGGGGCAGCGCACCGCGTGCGCGGGGTGCCGCGCGTTCGCGGCCGGTGCACCGCGGCAGCCGTGCCGGTGCACCGCGTTGCACGGGCGCCGCGAGGCCCCGCGCGCGAAAAGCTCCGTTCGTCCGGGCGATGCGCGCGTAACGGTAGCCTGGCCGGGTGAGGTACGGGAACGAGCGGCGGGCCGAGTGGCTCGACGAGCGCGAGATGGCGGCGTGGCGCTCGTACATCGTCGGCAGCGCGCTGCTGGAGCACCGGCTCAACCGCGAGCTGCAGGCCGAGCACGACCTCTCCATCGCGGAGTACGAGATCCTCGTCCGGCTCTCCGAGCAGTCCGACTGGCGCATGCGCATGCGCGACCTCGCCGACGACGTGGCGCACTCGAAGAGCCGGATCTCGCACGAGGTGCGGCGGCTGGAGCGCGCCGGCTGGGTCGTCCGCCGCGACTCCCCGGAGGACGGCCGGGGCGTGTTCGCGATCCTCACCGAGGCCGGGTGGGACAAGCTGCGCAGCGCTGCGTCGTGGCACGTGGCCGGGGTGCGCGAGCACATGATCGACCTGCTGACCGAGGAGGAGCAGGAGGTGCTGGCGCGCGTGTTCGGCCGGTTGATCGAGCACGAGCGGGCGACGGACTCCGCCGGGGGTGCCCGGGCCGCTGCGACCGTCGACTGACCCCCGCGGCGTGCCCGTT
Organism: Salinifilum aidingensis; assembly: GCF_054782015.1. Classification (NCBI taxonomy): domain Bacteria; kingdom Bacillati; phylum Actinomycetota; class Actinomycetes; order Pseudonocardiales; family Pseudonocardiaceae; genus Salinifilum; species Salinifilum aidingensis. The sequence continues at coordinate 265,333 of NZ_BAAGTH010000003.1, forward strand.
CCGGCCCGGGCGGCCTTCCGCGCGGGCGCGCCCGCTAGGCTGGCGGTGCCGAGGAGGTGTGGCAGAGCGGCCGAATGCACTCGCCTTGAAAGCGAGCGAACCGCGAGGTTCCGGGGGTTCGAATCCCTCCGCCTCCGCCGCCGTGCGCAGCCGCGGCGCCGGTCGGGCCGGGCGCGGACCGACCGGCGCCGCGGGCGTCGGCAGGATCGGAGACGCTGCGGGACCACGAGGCGCCCTCATGGTCGACCGGCTCCTGGTGGGTCGAGGTCGTCGGTGACGAAGGACAGGGTGGCGCTCGCGGCGGAGGTGAACGGTTCCAGGACGATGTCGGGCTGGGCGCGGTCGAGGCGGCGGGCCTCGTGCTGGGTGTGGGCGGTCAGCGCGATGCGACCTCGGTACTGGTGGTTCCGGAGCCCGTGGATGAGCGCGAGGTTCGTGTCGATGCCGGGGATCGTGCTGATGACCCACCGGGCTTGGTGCAGCGGCAGGGAGTGCAGGAAGTCGGGATCTTCGCCGCTGCCGAACACGGCTGTGGTCCGGTCGTTGTTCCAGACGGCCACCGCTTTGGGATCGAAGTCGACGCCGAGGACGCGGTATCCGGCGTCGGTGAGCTGGTGGGCGACTCTGCTGCCGAAACGGCCGAGCCCGTAGAGGATCACGTCGATGTCGGCGGGGAGTTCGCCGGCTTCGGCGGTGCGCGTGTGGGAGCGGTCCAGCGGAACGAGCCACCGCTTGAGCCGTTCGTAGAGCGGCTTGGAGTACAGGATCAGGTAGGTCGAGGCGGTGATGGTGATCAGCCCGACGATCGTGATCAGGCTGACCGTCGCCGTGCCGATGTGGCCGAGGCTCAGACCCAGCGCGGCCAGGATCAACGAGAACTCGCTGATCTGGGCCACGGTGAGACCGGCGAGGAATCCCACGCGCACCGGGTAGCGCATGGTGCACATGATGAGCACGACGATCAGCGGATTGCCGATCAGCACGAACGCCGAGAACACCACCGCTTCGGCGAGCTGGCGAGCGGCGTTCGCGAATTCGAGTTGGGCGCCGAGGTTGAGGAAGAAGAACAGCAGGAGGAAGTCCCGCAGGCTGACCAGCCTGGCGCCGATGGCCTCGCGGTAGGGGGTGGAGGCCAGCGCCACTCCGGCCAGGAACGCACCCACCTCGGTCCCGAACCCGAGCCGGTCGCTGAGCGCGGCCAGGGCAACCGCCCAGGCGACTCCGAAGAGGACGAGCAGTTCCTGCGAACGGGCGACGTGCTGCAGCAGCCGGGGGAGGACGTAGCGCATCACGATCGCGAGGCCCGCCAGCAGGAGGAGCCCCTTGCCGACGGTGGTCGCCACGTTGACGGCGATCGTGGAGCCGGTTTGCCGTTCGAACGCCGTCAGACCGATCATCGCCAGCACGACGACCAGGTCCTGGACGATGAGGAAACCCACGGCGATGCGGCCGTGCAGCTCGTCCAGTTCGCGCTTGTCGGAGAGCAGTTTGACGATGATGATCGTGGACGAGAACGTCAGGGCGACCGCGACGTAGAGCGCGGTCACCGGGTCCATGCCGAGTCCGAGGGCGATGAGGAACCCGACGATCGAGGTGAACAGCACCTGCCCCAGGCCGGTGGCCAGTGCGACGGGGCCGGTCGTGCGGATCAGGTGCAGATCGAGCCGCAGCCCCACCAGGAACAGCAGGACCGCGATCCCCAGCTGGGCGAGCAGGTCGATCCGCTCGCCTCCGGGGAGCCATCCGGCGCCGACCGGACCGGCGAGGATGCCCACCGCGATGAACGCGACGATCAGGGGTTGGCGCAGGCGGGTCGCCAGCAGGCCCACGGCTGCGGCCACGGCGAGTATCACCGCGAACGTGTAGAAGTCGTGCACGCTCATCGGTGACTCCGCTCCAGCTCCAGTTCCACATGAGCAACGAGGCCCCGCGCCCGTGCGAGCACACGGTGCACGAACCCCGCTCACTAGGCAAAACGGACGTCCGTGCTCAGACGGTAGCTGGTGTTGCAGTTGGCCGTGAACTCGAACGGGAGTGCGCGGGCCCGGCGAACGGACCGCACCGAGCCGCGTCCCACCCCGCCGCCCGGCGGCGCGCCGCGGACGCGTGCGGCAGACTGCGGGGGTGACCGAGGTCGAAGGCCGAGCTGCCGGTGAGGTGCCCGTGCCCGAGCAGTCGAGCGGTGGCCCCGCGCGGCCGTGGAGAGCGGTGGACTCGGCTGCGCTGCGCCGGCGCCCCGAGGGAGTGGACGAGGACACGGCCGCCGCGGTCGGCAAGGTCACCGAGGCGCTGGAGAAGGTGGAGCGCGCCCGCGGGCGGCTGTACGACTTCCACCAGCTCATCGGCTCCGCGGACGAGCAGCTCTGCGAGGCCGTGGCGCAGCTGCGCCGCGCGGGCCAGGAGGAGGCCGCCGAGCGGTTGGAGAGCGTGCTCGTCGGGCGCAACGTGCTGCCGGGGCGGTGGACGTTCCAGGTGGTCGAGGAGTTCGACGACGGGTACTGGGAGAGCTTCCGCGCCGAGGAGAGGCGCGTCCGGCAGCACCTGTGCGCGGGGCAGCGGCACGTGCACGAGGCCGAGCTCAAGGAGCGCGAGCGCAGCGTGGACGCCGACGGGAACCCGCTGCCCGGGCACGAGGCGGGGCCGGGGTCCGAGGCGGGTCCGGGAGCGGGCGGTTGAGGGTACGACCGCTGCGGGATTGTGCACGGGCGGTAGTGATCTACATGCGAATTGATCACGGAATTAATCTGAATTGGTGAACCAGTTCACAGCGTTCAGTGTCTTGCGTCTCCTAGAGTTACTCGCCAGTACGGTAATGCGGGTCACTTCTGGGGTTGGGTGGCTCACCAGCACTCGCGGGGAGGCGTCATGGCGGGTGAGGTGTCTTCCGGGCGGACTCGGTGGCTGATCTTCGCGCTCGTGTTCGTGCTCGGTCTCGCCGGGATCGGAGTGATGTTCGCCGGGCTGTCCAGCGGCGCGCTCGCCGCGTCCTTCGCCGTGTCGGGCACGACCTACAAGGCCACGGCCGACCAGCTGGACGCGAGCGGGGTGGTCCAGTACGGATCGGTCGACCAGAGCGCCGACCAGGCGCACCCGGTGATGGTCAACGGTTTCAGCGAGGCGCGGTTGGACAACTTCTGCCAGTCGATCCTGCTCGACGACATGCCCGGCGTCGGCCAGATGACCCTGCGCATCGAAGCGCCGGGCGAGGACGGGATGACCGCGAAGAACATGGTCCTCGGCGTCGAGCAGGTCAACGGTGACCTCACGCTCGACGACGTGCAGATCGGCCGCGACGCGGGGACGTTCGACGTCGGTCCGAGCGGCGGCGAGCACGCCACCACCGGCAACTTCGGCATCCAGGCCGGCGCCATGCACCTGTCCGACCTCAAGCAGCAGGCGTGGTCGACCACCGCCTCCACCCTGCGCATGAACCAGGTGCAGATCACGGCGGAACCCGGCCGCAACGAGTGCTTCTGACCCCTCGTCCGGGAGGTTCCCATGGCTGCGGTGAAGAACACCTGGCGCGCATTCCGGAACTGGCGCCGCGCCCGGCCGTTCGGGGCCGGGGTGTGCACGCTGCTGGCCGGCCTGGCGGTGCTGTTCCCGCCGTTCGCCTCGCTGCGGCTGGGCGATGCGGTCATCACGCTGAACACCGTCGGCGGGGTCTCGGCGAGCGTGATCGGCGTGGTGCTGCTCGTGTGCGGCGGCGCGTTCCTGGCGCGGCCGCAGTTCCGCCTGGCGGCGGGGATCGTCACGCTGCTGCTGTCGCTGGCCGCGATCTCCGCGGCCAACCTGGGCACGTTCCTCATCGCCACGATGCTCGGGATCACCGGTGCTGCGCTCGGGATTTCCTGGTCGCCGACGCCGCGCGCCCGGGCGGCCGAGCAGCGCCGCCGCGGGCGCGCGGCCGAGCGGCGCGCGGGACCCGAGGCCGAGCCCTCCGCCGAGGAGCGCACCGGTCCGCCCCGGCCCGCGGAGGCCTCCGCGTCCAGCGGGCGGGGTGAGTCGTGAGACGCGCGCTGCTGCCGCTGGTGGTCGTGCTGCTGCTGCTCGCGCCGGCGGCCTCGGCGCAGGCGGAGCTCCCCGTGCTCGGGCCGCTCTTCGGCGGCTCCGAGGAGGAATCGGCCCCGGACGGCGGCGCGCAGAACCCCTCCCCGGGCTCCGGGGACGCGGCGCCGGACCCGTCGGAGGAGCCCGCGCCGGGGAAAACGCCGCGGGAGGAGCCACCGCAGGGGGATCCGGCGTCCGAGCCCCCGCCTGAGCGGGCTCCCGGCGGGGGCGGTTCCCCCGGGAAGCTGCCCACCGGCGACTCCGCCGGTGCCGCACCGGGCCCCGGGCGGACCTGGACGATGACGGCCGAGCAGCTGACCCTGGTGGGCTCCCGGTTCCACGGGACCTCGCAGGAGCAGGTCGCCGGCCGGACGGTGACCACGCTGCACTTCACCGCGGACAGGTTGGAGGTGACGGGCCTCGTGCAGCGCTCGAACCTGGGCAACGGCCGCGAACTGCGGGTGGCCAGCGCCCCCGGTGCGGTGTCCACGGTGTCCGGACCGGTCGAGATGCAGGTGCGCGAGCTCAGCGGCACGCTCGACGTGGCCGGGTTCCCGCTCGTTCCGGTGGTGTTGTCGGCCGGGGCGCTCGCCCCGCCGGACGTGGACCTGAGCTTCCTGCGCCTTCCCGCGCTCACCTTCGACGACGTCACCGTGCGCACCGTCGAGCTGAGCGCAGCTCAGCTGCACGTCCCCGACGCCCGGACCGGTCTCCGGCCCGCCGGCTGACCCGCTGCCCGAGCGCCCGACCCCGTGAACCCTGCCGGGGAATGCTCCCCGCCGCTCAGGTGCGGTGTTCGTGCGGCGGCGGGCCCGCCGCCGGGCGGTCCGCGGTTCTCGCGGCTTCCACGGTTCCCGCGGCTTCCGCGCCGTCCGCGGCGTCGTCGCGGGCGCGCGACTCGCTCCGCTCGCCGCGGCGGCGGAAGAACGTGAATCCGGGGATGCCCACGATGGCCTGGCGCAGGTCCTGCGTGACCTCGAGCAGCGCGTGCAGCTCCGGGCCGACGTGGTCGAGCGTGCGCAGGATCGGCAGGATGTCCGAGAGCAGGTGCTCGGTGAGCACGGGCACCTCGTCGACCATGCGGATGGCGGCGGTGACCTCCTCCTCGGACAGTTCCGCCACGAAGTGCTGCAGGAACGGAGCGCCGCGGCGCAGCGCCGGTTCGTAGGCCGCGAGCAGCTCGTCGGCGGTGGCCGCCGTCTTCTGCGTGCTCTCGACCGTCCGCGCCGCCTCGTCGGCCACTCCGCCGGCGCGGTTGACGAGGGTCTCGGCGGATTCGGCGATGCGCCGGGCGTCGGCCACGGTGCGGGAGGCGTCGCCGGCCACACCGCTGGCCGTGCCGACGAGCTCTTCCGCGCCCGCGGCGACGTTGCGCGCGTTGGTGACGATCGCGGAGGCGTCGTCGGCGACCACGCCGACCCGGGAGACGAGGCCGTCGGCCGAGTCGACCGCGCCGCCGGCCGCGTCCACGGTCCGCTCGGCCCGCTCGCACACGGAGCCGACCCGCGTGATGAGCGCTTCCGCGTTCGCCATGATGTCGCGGACCTCGAGGACCGTCGTCTCGGCCGAGTCCGACACCGCGTCCACGCGCGCGATCAGGGCGTCCGCGCGCTCCACGATGCGCTGGGCCCGGTCGACGGCGTCGCCGGCCGTGTCCACGGTCGAACGCGCGTCCCGGGTGAGGTCCTCGGCACGCTCGATGATGCCCTCGGCGCGCTCGACGGCGCCGCGCACGCGTGCGAGCAGCGCTTCCGCTTCCCCGATGAGTCCGAGCACGCGGATCGGGGCGGTGGCGAGTGCCGCGGCGGAGTCCACCGCCCGGTTCGCCGTGGTTCTGGCCAAGCCGACCACCGCGCCGGGCGTCGGGATGCGGATCAGCATGCCCCCACTGTGCCGTCCGCTCACCCGGTGGGGACACCCGGAACGGCAGGTCCGCCGCGATCGATCCGAGATCTGCGGTATCACCTGATCGAACGTTTTGATCAACACGAAAGTGTGAACTTTCGATCGGGAGTTCCCCAGCTGTTCCTGTAACGCGAGGCGTTTCCCCTGATCAACGCCGTTTCCGGCGGCAGGACCCGCTGTCGACTCAGCTCATCGCGGTGATTTGTCCGGGCTACTGTCCGCCCCGCGTGTTCGCGTTCGCACGCAGCGTTGTCGCCGCTGCGGTGGCCGCTGCCGTGCGGGCGGACGGAGTCCCGCGGTCGGCGAGGACGCGTGACCACCGAAACGCCGAGCTGCAGTCAGGAGACGCGATGCGGTCAGTCGCCGCTTCCCCGCGCCGCGCGCCGCGCGGGCGCCTGCTCGCAGCCTGCGGTGCGTTGCTGCTGGGGCTCACCGCCTGCGGCGGTTCCGGTGCCGAGCCGCCCGGCGGGCCGTCGGAACCGCAGGCGGTGCAGAACGCCTACGCCGTGGACCTCGCGCAGTACCCCGAATCGACGACGTACACCGACATCTCCGGCGCCCCGCACGACCCCGCCCCGCAGGAGCGCACGTCGGGCGTCGTGCTGCGGGCCAAGGAGGACCTGCCGGTGTACGACTCGCCCGGTGGTCAGGTCTTCGCCCGACTGCCCGCCGAGCAGATGGAATCGCCGACGTGGGTGCCGGTCATCGCGGAGCAGGGCGACTGGGCGCACGTGATGCTGCCCTCGCGCCCCAACGGCTCGACCGGGTGGGTCCCGGTTTCGAGCTCCGCGCGCGTGGAGAAGGCGCACTCGCCTTACGAGGTCGAGGTCGACGTCGACGACCGCACCCTGCTGGTGCGGGAGAACGGGGAGCAGATCGCCTCGTGGGAGGTCGGTGTCGGCGCTTCCGGAAGCCCGACCCCGCGCGGGCGCACGTTCATCATGGCTGCGATCGACGACCAGGTCATCGACTACAGCCCCATCGTGCTGCCGCTCGGGGTGCATTCGGACACCTACAGCACCTACGGCGGCGGACCGGGCACAGTGGCGCTGCACGGGTGGCCGGATCCGCAGGTGTTCGGACGAGCCAGCAGCGACGGGTGCGTGCGGGTGCCTGCCGACGCACTGCAGCTGCTGCGGAACTTGCCGCTGGGAACCACGGTCATGCTCCGCTGACCCCGCGGCCGACAGGCGTGTCCAGCACACGGAACACCGAAATGCGAATTCGGGAGGTAGGAGACATGCAGAAGACAGCATCCGTGCTCGGTGTCGCTGCCACGACGGCCGGGATGATGGCCGCGGGCAGTTCCGCCGCGCTCGCCGACAGCGAGGGCAACGACGGCGTCACGGTCCTCAACGACGCGAACATCCAGGTGCTGCAGGTGCAGCTGTGCAACAACAACATCGCCGTCGCCGGCGCCGTGCTGCCGGTGGGCTCGCCGCAGGAGGCCTCGTGCACCAACGCGCCGGTGGCCGACCACCCGGAGCAGGAGCAGCCGCCGGCTGAGGAGGAGCCCCCGGTCGACGAACCGGAGGAGCCCGAGGTGCCCGACGTGCCGGAGCCCGACGTTCCCGACGTGCCCGAGCCCGACGTTCCCGACGTGCCGGAGAACCCCCGGCCGGAGGAGCCGCAGTCGCCCGAGCCGGGCGGTCAGGGCGGCGCTCCGGACGAGGACCTGCCCTCGGCTCCCGCGCCCACCGTGATGGAGGGGCACCTCCCCGTCACGGGCTGACGGCACGCCCGCCGGGTGCCGGGCCCCTTGGCCCGAGCAATTGATCTTGGATAGGTTCACGAGCGCGTAGATCACTACGCGCTCCGCGGGTCCGGTTCCGCACCAGCCCGCACATGTGCGGTGTCCGGCGAAGTGCTCCCCCTCGCTTCGCCGGACACCACTCATCCGGTGCAGCCCGGGAGCGCCGCGTCGGCCTCCCGCGCTTCACCGGCGCGCGCTCAGCCCGCGAACGACCGCGCCGCGGTGAGGAACGCGTCGTTCTCCGCCGTCGCGCCGATCGTCACCCGCGCGCCGTCGCCCTGGAACGCGCGCACCACGACGCGGTGCTGCATGCAGTGCTCGTTGAACGCCTCCGTGCGCTCGCCCAGCGGCAGCCACACGAAGTTCGCCCGCGACTCGGGCACGGTGTAACCGGTCTCCCGCAGCGCGTGCAGCACGCGCGAGCGCTCCCCGACGACTTCGCCGCAGCGCGCGCCGAGTTCCTCCCCGGCGTCCACACAGGCCAGTGCCGCGGCCTGGGCCAGCGCGTTGACGCTGAACGGGATGCAGACCTTGCGCACCGCCTCGACCACGCGCTCCGGACCGACGGCGTAGCCCACGCGCAGCCCCGCCAGCCCGTACGCCTTGGAGAAGGTGCGCAGCGCCAGCACGTTGTCGCGCCGCAGCGCCAGCGCCACCCCGTCGATCGCGTCGGTGGCGTCGTCGAACTCGAAGTACGCCTCGTCCAGGGCCACCAGCACGTGCTCGGGCACGCGGTCGAGGAACGCCTCCAGCGCGCCGGGCGAGAGCGCGGTGCCGGTCGGGTTGTTCGGGGTGCAGACGAACACCACGCGCGTGCGCGGCGTGATCGCGGACAGGATCGCCTCCAGGTCCAGCTCGTGCTCGGCGGTCAGCGGCACGCGCACCTGCCGAGCACCCGCGATCTGGGTCAGGATCGGGTAGGCCTCGAACGAGCGCCACGGGAACACGACCTCGTCCTCCGGCGCGCACATGGCCTGCACCAGCTGCTCGCACAGGGAGACCGAGCCGCACCCCACGGCGATCCGCTCCGGGGCGGCGCCGAGCCAGTCGGCCAGCCGCGCGGTCAGCTCCGAAGCGCCCATGTCGGGGTAGCGGTGGACCTGCGCCGCGTGCCGGTTGATCGCCTCCAGCACGGTCGGCAGCGGGCCCGCGGACACCTCGTTGCTGGCGAGCTTGATCGAACCGGGAATGCTGCGGCCGGCGACGTACGCCGGGAGTTGGTCGAGATCTGCGCGCGGACGCACGGTCATGCCTGGCTCCTTGCTGTGGTCGAGTCCCCTGCGCGGACGGTAGCTCGCCCGCGGTGATCACCGGACGGCCACCGGTACCACCGGGGGGTGCTGCGTCGATCCAGTGAGTCCTCGCGCACACTTGCCCGCACGCCCCGGTGAGCGTGTTGACTGCGCTGATCGCGGCGTGTTCCCTGCATGCATGACGAAACCCCGAACCGAAACACTCGCGCTGACCGACGGGAACCGGCTCCGGGTGACGGTCGCCGAACCGGACAGCGTGGTGCGGGGTGGAATCGTCGTGCTCCACGAAGCACGGGGTGTCACGGAGCGGGTGCGCCAGCTCGTGTCCTCCCTCGCGGAGGAGGGCTGGCTGGCCGTCGCGCCCCACCTGTACCACCGGGACGGCGCCGAGGACGTCCTCGCGGACTCCGCGGAAGCCGTGCACGCGCAGGTCCGGCAGCTGTCCGGCGAGTCCGTGCTCGACGACACCGACGCCTCGTTCCTGTGGCTGACCGAACGCGGGGTGCGCACCGACCAGCTCGGCATCATCGGTTTCGACGTGGGCGGTACCGCCGCGGCCGTGGTGGCGGCCAACCGCCGGCTCGGCGCCGCGGTCAGCGTCGGCGCGTCCGGCATCCACGAGCAGCTGTCGACCACGCTGCCCTCGCTGGTGGAGGTCGTCGGGGAGCTGTCCTGCCCGTGGCTCGGGTTGTACGGCTCGGACGACCCGCGCGCGGACGTCGACAAGCTGGCCGAGGTGGCGGACCGCGCGCCCGCGGTCACCGACGTCGTCCGCTTCTCCGGAGTGGGGCACCGGTTCGACCACGACCCGGAGGCGGCCACCGACGCGTGGCGCCGTGTGCGCAGCTGGTTCGACATGCACCTGCGCTGACGCGCGTTCCCGCAGGGGGGATGGCCGCGACCGGTGTTCGTGCGCTAAGAACGGGCCATGACCGCGAACACGTCCGGCAACACCGAGACCCCCGAACTGCTCTGGCAGCCCGATCCCGACCAGGTGCAGCGCACCCGCATCGCCGCCTTCCGCTCCTGGCTGCGCACCGAGCGCGGCCACGACGTGGCCGACTACCAGGCCCTGTGGGAGTGGTCCACCGCGGACCTGGCGGGGTTCTGGCAGGCCGTCGCCGACTTCTTCGCCGTCGACTTCCACGAGCGGCCGCGCGAGGTGCTCGGGGCCGAGGTCATGCCCGGTGCGGAGTGGTTCCCCGGGGCGACGGTGAACTACGCCGAGCACGCGCTGCGCCACCTCGACGGCCGCGGTGACGAGGACGTGGCCGTGCTGTTCGCCCGCGAGGACGGGCACCGCGAGCAGATCACGTTCGGCGAGCTGCGCGGCCGGGTCGCGGCGGCGCGCGCCGCGCTCGCGGCCCGCGGTGTGGGCCGCGGCGACCGGGTGGTGGCGCTGGTGCCGAACAGCCCGGACGCGATCGTCGCGTTCCTCGCGGCGGCGAGCCTCGGCGCGGTCTGGTCGTCCTGCTCGCCGGACTTCGGGCTGCGGGCGATCACCGACCGGTTCGCCCAGATCGAGCCGAGCGTGCTCGTGGCGGTGAACGGCTACCCGTACGGCGGGCGGTGGTTCGACGTGCGGGACACGGTGCAGCAGCTGTGCGCGGAGCTGCCCACGCTGCGGGGCACGCTGCTGGTCGACCACCTCGGCACGGGGGCGGACCTGCCCGGGACCGACTCGTGGGAGCAGGAGCTGGACCGGCACGCCGACGCGCCGCTCGAGTTCGACGCGGTGCCGTTCGACCACCCGCTGTGGGTGCTGTACTCCTCGGGGACCACGGGGCTGCCGAAGGGCATCGTGCACGGGCACGGGGGCATGCTGCTGGAGCACCTCAAGGCGATCGGCCTGCACTGCGACCTCGGACCGGGCGAGCGGTTCTTCTGGTTCACCACCACCGGCTGGATGATGTGGAACTTCCTCGTCGGAGGCCTGCTGGTGGGTTCGCCGCTGGTGCTCTACGACGGCCACCCGGCCTACCCGGACGCGGGTGCGCTGTGGCGGCTGGCCGCCGAGTGGCGGGTGAGCTACTTCGGCACCTCGGCGCCGTTCATCCAGACTTGCCGCAAGCAGGAGCTGCGCCCCGGCGCGGAGCTGGACCTCTCGGCGCTGCGCACCGTGGGATCGACCGGAGCGCCGCTGACCTCGGACGGGTTCCGCTGGGTGGCCGAGGCGATCGGTCCGCGGGTGCAGGTCGCCAGCGTCTCCGGTGGCACCGACCTGTGCACCGCGTTCCTCGGGGCCTCGCCGGACGTGCCGGTGTGGCTCGGGGAGCTGTCCTGCCCGATGCTCGGTGCCGCGGCCGACGCGTTCGACGAGGACGGCAAGCCGGTGCGCGACGAGGTCGGGGAGTTGGTGCTGACCCGGCCGATGCCGAGCATGCCCGTGAAGTTCTGGAACGACCCGGACGGTTCGCGGATGCGCGAGTCCTACTTCGACACCTTCCCGGGCGTGTGGCGGCACGGCGACTGGGTCACCCGCACGTCGCGGGGCACGTTCGTGATCCACGGGCGCAGCGATTCGACGCTGAACCGCGGCGGCATCCGGATGGGCACCGCCGAGTTCTACCGGGTGGTCGAGGGCTTCGGCGAGGTGCTGGATTCGCTGGTCATCGACACCTCCAGCACGCAGCGGCCGGACGGGGAGCTGCTGTGCTTCCTGGTGCTGGCCGAGGGCGCGAGCCTCGAGGAGGTGCGGCCGCGGCTGACCGAGCAGCTGCGCGAGCAGCTGTCGCCGCGGCACGTGCCGAACCGCTACATCCCGGTGGCCGAGGTCCCGCGCACGCTCAACGGCAAGAAGCTCGAGGTGCCGGTGAAGAAGATCTTCGCCGGCACGCAGCCGGAGAAGGCGGTGAGCCGGGAGTCGCTGCAGCACCCGGAGGCGCTGGACGAGTTCATCGGCCTGCGCGACGAGTGGGTGCGGTGAGGGCTCCGCACCTGTGGACAACTCGCCGCCTTGTGGACAACTTGTGCTCCATCCGCGTGGGGACAGCTCACAATTTTCATGAAAATTGAATAAACTGGAATCGTTCCAGGCTGTGCTGCGGCTGGGTGCGGGTCCACTGGGCGCCTGACGGGGCCGCGGTCGGCGGGAGCTGGTCGGGGTGCCCCGCGGGGGCGGGTCGGCGCCGGGAGGAGGCCTGGCCGGTGCCCGCCTGGCGGTCTGCGGTCACCGGCGGGCACCGACCCCGCACCCGGGCCAGGTTCCCGCGCCCGGCCCGCACCCGGCCCGCGGTGCTTCGGTCTCCGGGTCCCGCATCCGCCTCGCGACGTTCCGGGGCGGCTCCGCGCGGTGTCCCCGCCTCCGCCTCCGCCCGGCGGGTCCGGTTCCCGGCTCCGTCCGCCTCCCGCTCCCCGGTTCCAGGTGGAGGGCGGGAGGAGGGCGCTCGTGCGCGCTGGGCAGCGGCGCCCCACCGCCTGCCGGGAGCGCCGAGGTCGCGGAAGGGGACCCCCCTTTCGGAGACGATCGAGCGGGCGTGTAGTCTTATCTCCGGTGGCAGCGAGAAGGACTACCGGGAGGCTTCGCCTAGTCTGGTCTATGGCGCCGCACTGCTAATGCGGTAGGGGTTTACGCCCCTCCCGGGTTCAAATCCCGGAGCCTCCGCTAGACTCCCCCGGGAGTCACAACTGAACACGCGCCCGTAGCTCAACGGATAGAGCGTCTGACTACGGATCAGAAGGTTGAGGGTTCGAATCCTTCCGGGCGCACTCCGAGACCCCCTGTGTAAGCAGGGGGTTTTCGTTCGTCGACCACCTCCTGCGCGGCCCGCGGCTCGAGCCCGTTGCCACTTTTCGCGTGAACTGCTCGACGGGTTCAGGGCGTCCAGGGCCTCCGCGCTGGCCCGCGACTCCTGACCTGGGCGCGCCGTCCCGAGGAAAGTGTGGTTGCGCTGCGCAGCTGGGTCACCGGGACCACGACCGACGGGCGGTCACGCTGATCCGGGCGTGCTGGCTCGCCAGCTTGTGGATGCGTGGGGCTGCGCTAGCTGGCTGTTTTCTCGGGGCCCACCGTCCCGTCTCGGCATGCGTAGCGGACGAAGGCGGCACTACCCTCCTCGTGTCCGGTACGCCCCGTGTGAGGCCGGGAGGTGAACGATGCAAGGAGACGAGTGGCCTGTACCAGAGGAAGGTCTGATCTTCACGCACTTCCTGACGGTGCGGGACGTGGCGCGTTCTCGCGCGTTTTACGTGGACGTCTTCGGCGGGAAGGTTGTCCTCGAGGATAACCCCTGCATCGTTAAAGTGGCCAACACCTGGATCATCATGAACCCCGGCGGGGGCCCTACCCCGGACAAGCCGGGTGTCACCTTGCAGCCGCCCGAGCAATCCGAGAGCGTTTCGACCTTCATGAACGTGCGCGTCGGGGACATCGCCGCGTTCTACGATCAGGCGCGGAGCAAGGGGGCTGAGTTCCTCACCGAGCCCCTCGACCGCAAGGCCGAGATCCGCTGCTACATGCGTGACCCTGATGGATACTTGATCGAGATCGGCCAGGCCACCGGCATGCTGGAAGGGATCTTTGCCGATCGGCAAACGAGCTAGCTGGCTCGTGATGACCGGCCCGCGGCCTCGAGGCGAGCAGCCCTGACGACGGAGCCCGAGCGCAGGCATCGCCGGAGGCGGACCAGTTCAAGGCCACCCCGGCGGCTCGCGTTGCCACCTCGTTGCCACTTTTCGCGCCGGCCCGGTCAGCTCCCCGCGCTAAACTCCGGTGATCGTCCAGGCGCACACGACGACGGCGGCACCGGTCAGCGCGCTCGCGGTCGCGTGCGCGGCCAGCCGCGGGCTTCCTGCTGCGCGGTTCCTCTCCAGGTGTGCCAGGAAGTCCAGCGCGACGTGCAGGAAGAGTCCCGCTGATGCGCCGAACGCCGAGGCTGTCACGGGTGGGGACAGGGGCCAGCCCAGCAATCCGACCACGATCGCCGCGATGCCGACACCGCAGGCGGGCAGTATCACCGGAACCACCGATCGACCGGACTCGTGCAGCGACCGCGCCGCTACGTACCCGGCGGGGGCCTTGTGCGAGATGATCGCCAGACCCAGCAGCAGCCCGATGCTCGGCATGCTGGCGTAGATCGCTCCCATGACGAGTCCCGCGGCCACGGAGTGCGCGGTGAGGCGAACCACGTAGTCGTCCAGCAGTGCAGCGCGGGAACCGAACCAGGCGCCTCCGACGTGGACCGCGAATCCTGCGAGCACACCAGCTGCGATGCCGAAGCCCCCGAGCGTCGAGTTCCGCTCCATCGCAGTGGGCAGCAGGAACCCGCACGCACTGGCCACCATCGCTCCGGCGGCGAGGCCGTGCGCCCAAGTCAGCGTGCTGCTGTTCACGATCCTCCGCGGGGCGAGCGCGGCGCCGGCGACCATGGCCATGCAGGAAACCGCTGCGATGATCAGCAGTTTCCGCAGGTCGGCCACCCCCGCAGCGATGCACGCCCCGGCGAACAGGCCGATCACTCCGATCGTCACCGCGTGCTCGCCCGACCGGAGCCGCCCCTCCGTTGACGTCAGCGTCATGTCTCCCACCAGCGCGCTTTCCCGGGCTCGTTCGGCAGATCCGCCCGGACCTTACAGAAAAAGACAATCATTTTCAATTGGCTGGGACCTCCGGGGGCGGAAACGCGATCGCTCCAGCGCCTCCGCCCCGAAAAATCGGTTCGACCCGCGACTGCGCGCTGCTACTGTCGCGAGCGATGGGTCTCATGAGTGCCGCGTTCTACATCCGCATCCGCCGCGCGTAGCGGCGGAGGTGAGCGCACGTCGTCAACTCCGCCGCGCTTCGGGGCAATCGCCGGCGCGGTGTCGCCGCGCCGGCTCGACGATCTCTCAGCGCGGAGCGCACTCATGTCCTCATACGCGGGCGGGCCGCACGAGCTCGGCCAGAACTTCCTCGTCGATCCCGCGGTCGCAGATGCGATCCAGGACCTCGTCGCCGCAACGGACGGCCCGATCGTGGAACTCGCGGCCGGCGACGGCGCCCTCACGACGCGGTTGAGCCGCTCGCAGCGGCCGATCACCGCCGTGGAGCTCGACCCGAAGCGGGCCGGGCGCCTGCGGCGTCGAACTCCGGAACACGTCGCGGTCGTCAACGGCGACATCCTGCGGTTCCGGCTGCCGGAGCAGCCGCACGTGCTCGTCGGGAACCTGCCGTTCCACATCACCACGGCCGTGCTGAAACGCCTGCTTCCCGAGATGCGCTGGCACGCGGCGGTTCTCGTGGTGCAGTGGGAAGTGGCCCGCCGGCGAGCGGGTGTCGGCGGCGCCACGATGCTCACCGCCTCCTGGTGGCCGTGGTACGAGTTCACGTTGCACCGGCGCATCCCGGCACGCTCGTTCCGGCCGGTGCCCGCTGTCGACGGTGGGTTGCTGGCGGTGCGCCGCCGCCCTCGTCCGCTGGTGACCGATCGAGCGGCGTACCAGGCGTTCGTCCGGGAGGTCTTCACCGGCCGCGGGCGCGGACTGCGGGAGGTCCTGGAGCGGACGGGGCGGATCCACCGCGGCGCGCTCGACGCGTGGCTGCGCGCCGAGCGCGTGTCCCCGCGGGCGCTGCCCAAGGACTTGACCGCCGAGCAGTGGGCAGCTCTGTGGGGGCAGACCCGCGAACCGGCCCCGGGCTCTCGCGCGGCTGCGCGCAGGCGGGGCCCTCGCAGCGGGCGGTGGTGATCCCGGGGACGCGCTTCCGGTCGCTCGCCGGGTTTCCGGGGCCCGGGACCGTCGTTCGTGGACACCGCCGGTGCTGGTCGGCGGCGAGCTCACCCCCAGCGACCGGGGACTCGCCGCCGACGGCGGCAGGTGCCGCTCGTCCCCACCACGCAGGAGGCACCGCTCGTCCCCACCACGCGGCAGGTGCCGCAGCCGCACCTCCTGCCGGTCAGCAGCGGAGCGGCAGGAGGTGCGTCCTCGGGGGTGCGGCTGCGCGGTCTGGTCACCGCGGTGATGCCGCGGGGTCCTCGGCGCCTGCGCGCCGTGCCGATCACTCCGCTCCGGCCGGGGCGCGGGCAACGCAGTCGGGGCAGGCCCGCGGGGCGTTCGCGTCCCAGGGTTCCCTGCGGACCGCGGTGATTTCGGCGCCGCAGAGCGCTCTGCCGTCGGCGACCGCGTGCAGCAGGGCCGGAGCACCGGCCCCCGTCGTGCTCGCAGCGCGCTGCCCCGTGCGGCCCGCGGGCCGCCGCTTCGCGGGCCGTCCTTCGCCGGCCAGGAGCTCCACACCCGCACGGTAGGTGCCCCGCGGTCTTCCTGCCCGGGCACCCCGGTGGTTCCGCGTCCGGGGCGGTGAGGCGGTCGGATGCGGGGTTGGTGCTCGGACCGGCTCCGGCGCCGTTGTCGAACTCCTCACCGAAACGAGGGGGCGAACATTTCGCGGTCGGGTCCGGCTGAGCTCCGAGCGCGTGGAGGGGTGCCGCGTCAGCCGTGCCCCTCGTCGAGGACCTGCGCGCTGCTGGTGATGAGCCGCCCCAGCACCTCGTTGAGGTGCTCCAGCTCCGCGACGTCGAGCCC
This sequence comes from Salinifilum aidingensis, assembly GCF_054782015.1. Taxonomy (NCBI): domain Bacteria; kingdom Bacillati; phylum Actinomycetota; class Actinomycetes; order Pseudonocardiales; family Pseudonocardiaceae; genus Salinifilum; species Salinifilum aidingensis. Next base: position 281,791 of record NZ_BAAGTH010000003.1, read on the forward strand.
GAGCAGCTCCACGACCTTGTAGGGGATCTTCTCGGCTTCCGCGCGCAGCGCCGCCCCGGTCTCGGTGAGGTCCACGTCGAGGGAGCGTTCGTCCCGCCGCCCGCGGGCGCGGACGACGTAGCCGATCGTCTCGAGGCGTTTGAGCAGCGGTGAGAGCGTGGCGGGCTCGGCGTGCAGGATCTCGCTGAGCTCCTTCGCCGAGCGCGGTGAGCGTTCCCACAGAGCCAGCATCACCAGGTACTGCGGGTGCGTCAGCCCCAGCGGTGCCAGCAGCGGGCGGTAGATCGAGATGACGTTGCGCGAGGCCACGGAGAGTGCGAAGCACACTTGGCGGTCCAGTTTGAGGGGGTCGTCACCCAGGTCGACGTGCTCCAACGCGAACCTCCCGACTTCATTAGTGCACTAAACATTAATACGTTACGCTCTCTCCCGCCGGTCTCCACAGGGAGAACTCAGTACGGTGAAGGAGCCGACGTGCGAGACAGCCGAGCGCCTCGGCCGAATCCTGCCCTGTGGGTCTGGTACGCGTTCGGCGGGCGCCTGCCCGAGCGCTTCCACGAGTGGGTGCTGCACGACGTCACGTGCCGCACCTGGGTGCTGCGCCACCTCGGCCGCGGCCTCGTGCAGCTCAGCCCCGGCCTGCTGTTCCTGCTCGTGCCCGGACCGCTGTGGATCAAGGGCATGGCCCTGCTCGGCGGGGTCATCCTCGCCCTGTGGTTCTCCGCGGCGTACATGGAGCACACGATCGAGCACCGCGTCCACAAGCACGGCTACGGCATCGGCACGGCCCGCGCGGTGCGGGATCGGCTCGCGGCGGAGCGGGAAGCCGCGCGCAAGGGCGCGGGCCCGCGGAACTCGGGCGCGCCCGCGTCGGAGCCCACGGCGGGCGGCGAGGACGCCCGAGCGAGTGGCGGTACCGCGGGTCACGCGGGCGAGGAGAGCGGTCCCGCGGCCGAGGGCGAGGCGGCGACCGCGGGCGGTTCGACGGCCGGCCCCGCGGGCGGGCGAGCGGACGGGAACGCCCCGGGTGGTGCGCGGTCCGCGGAGACCGCGGCGCACGAGCACGCCGCCGAGGACGGGATGTCCCGGGATGCCGCTGGCGGGTGAGCGCTCCGGCCCGCACCGGGTGCGGCGGCCGCGGAGCGCCCCGCCGGAGCCGTGCGGGCGCGGGTCAGTTCCGGGGTGCAGGCCGCGATGGTGCTGCTGGCGGCCGCGGTGTTCGTCGTCGTGGCAGGCCAGGTCCCGCCGCGCGCCACGAGATGGGCGAGGTGGTGCGGGTCGTGCCGCTGCGCACCGCGTTCCTCGTGGTCATGGTGCTGGTCGGGCTGCTCGGTGTGCTCGTCTGCATCCGCCTCGTGCCGCGGCTGCTGCCGCCCTCCGAGGGGTGATGCGGTTCCTGCCGCGGAGGGGTGGTGCGGCCGGCCGGGCAGCAGCCGCTACGGGCGCAGCGTCGGGTCGATGAGCACGGGGTAATCCATGCAGCTTTTCGGCTCGGCCTGCACGGTGACGCGGAAAGCCCCGTCGACCTGGGCGGTCAGCTCGGCGACCTCGCCGACCTCCACGGTCGCGGAATTGCCCGCGGGCTCGCCGTCGACGAGCACGGTGAAGGTGACGGGTTCTCCCGATTCCGCGTCGTCGGCGAGCCCCACCCGGCTGTGGAAGGTGCTCGTGCCGGGGTCGATGTTGTAGGCGGCCGTGACGACGCTGCAGATTTCGTCGTCAGAAACCAGCGCTCGCTCGTGTTCGCGGTTGCGCACGGTCGCTTTGCCGCGTTCCCAGCCGGAAGCGCCTTCCACGGGCTCCCTGTCGGCGAGGTGCACCGCGCCTGCGGGTGGCGGGCTCGCCGGTTCACCGCCGGGCGAGGCGCTTCCGGAGGGGGTGACGGTCTCGGTCGCGGTGCGCGTGACCGTTTCCGTCGCCGGGGGCGGCGACTGCTCGGGGCGCGTGGTGACGTAGGTGGTGGTCAAGCCGACGATCAGGGAGCAGACGCCGGTGATGGCGGCGGCGAGGATCGCTCCGCGGCGGCTGATCACGGCCGCCTTGATCGTGGCGTCCTCGTCGTGCGTGCCGCTGTCCCGGGCGCCGTCGGGGGGTGCGGCTGTCTCGCGCGTTCCTCGCGCGCGTGATCGTACGGCGCGCCCGCGCACGCGTGGGGCGGATTGATCGGTCGCGCGCCGGTGGTGCGGCGGGAACGCGGATCGATCGAACGTGCCGCGGTGGTGGTGCGGAGCGCTCGGAGCCCGCGGTGGTGGTGCGTGCGCGCACCGGCGGCCCTGCTCGAACCTGGATCCGTTCGGGCAGGATCCGTTCGGGCAGGGCCGCCGCGGGGAGCGTGCTCAGCTCTTGAGGACCGAACCGAAGTTCATGCCCTGGTTGTCGTCGTCGGAGAAGTTCCAGTTCCAGGTGTTGCAGCTGAACACCTGGCAGGCGTCGACGTCGACGTGCTCGTGGTGTCCGCCACCGCCGCCGGCGGCGGCCACACCGGCGCCACCGAGCGCGAGGGCCAGTCCGAAGGTGGTCGCTACGGCTCCGCGAACCAGAGAACGCATGGGGGTTCCTTTCTGTGTCACTGGGTTCGACCGCGCCGGCGGATTGTCGGAAACCGCTCCGAGACCGCATCGCGGCGCAGCCCCTTGTCTACCGATTCGTCCTGGAGTTCGCCGAGTGGCGCGGCCGGGTTTCACCACAAGGTGTTCCGGCGCTGCTCTGGCCGTGCGTCCGTGCGGGTCCGGTGGACACGCACTGATTTCCAATCGGAGTTCGTCGTGCTGCGGCGTCCCGCGCACGGGTGCGTCCTGTGTGGATTGCGCTGCGCAACGCGCTGGTCCGTGCGCGAGATCCGGAGTTGATGCACCGAACGTGGGGTTTAGAGGTGCGCGAACCGGCTTCACGAACGGGTTTCGGCCATTGCGGAGCGCAAGATTTTCCATCTGATCGGATGATTCGCGCGCTCGGGAGTTGCGATCAATCCACTGAGGAATGCGAGCGGAGTTCGCGATGAGGTTTCCCCGGGGTTGGTGCGCTGCTTCCTGTGATCCGGAGCACGCGGCGTAACGCCATCCGGGCGTGTGACGAAATGCGGGGTGCGGTCCCGTGCGGACCGCGCCGGCGAGCTGATCCGAGAACGGGTCCGGCCCTCGGGGCCGGTCGCGGTTGCGGGCTCCTCGCCCCGAACGTCCCGTCACCGCAACCGGCACCGGCGAGTGCCGGGAGCGGATCCCGTGCCCGCCCCGGTGGGCACAGTCCTGTCGTGCTCCGCGGCCGCCCCGGGCGGACCGCGCGGCACGTGCTGCCCCGCCCACGTCGCAACGCTGCGAAGGATGCCCATGTCTTTCCGGCTGTTGGTGCTCGCCGTCGGCACCTTCGTCATCAACACCGGCTCGTACCTCGTGGCCGGAGTGCTCCCCGCGATCGCCGACAACGTGGGGGTGTCGGTGACCACCGCCGGGCAGCTGGTCACAGTGCACGCGCTGACCTACGCGATCAGCGCTCCCGTGCTGTCCACAGCGGTGGCCCGTTGGGAGCGGCGGCGACTGCTGTGGCTGTCGCTGGCGCTGTTCGTCGCCAGCAACGTCGCCACCGCGCTGGCACCCGAGTTCGCCACGCTCACCGCCGCGCGCGTGTTCGGCGCCGTCGGCGCGAGCCTGTTCACGCCGACCGCCGTGGTCATCGCCACCGATCTCGTGCCGCTCGACAAGCGCGGGCGGGCCGTCTCGGTGGTGCTGTCCGGGCTGACCCTGGCCACCGTGATCGGCGTGCCGCTCGGGGTGCTGCTGGAAGGGTGGCTCGGGTACCAGGGCCTGTTCTGGCTGGTCGCCGTGCTGGCCGCGGGGGCGGCCGCGGCGCTACGCGTGCTGCCCGCCGTGCCGGCGCCGCCGGCGGTGCGGCTGCGCGAACGCGTCGGCGTGCTGCGCGATCGCCCGATCGTGATCGTGCTGACCGTCTCCGCGCTGGCTTCGCTGGCCGACTTCGCCGCCTACACCTACGCGGCACCGATGCTGGGCGCGCTGACCGGGGTGGGAGCGGGCGCGCTCGGCGTGCTGCTGTTCGTCTACGGCGTCGCCGGCGCCGCGGGCAACGTCGTCGTCGGACGGGTCACCGACCGGTTCGGTTCCACCCTCGGCATCGCCGGTTCGCTCGTCGTGCTGGCCGCGGGGCTGGCGCTGCTGCCGCTGGCCGGGGCCTCGCTGCCGGGGATGGCCGTGCTGCTGGTGCTGTGGGGCTTCGGCGGCTGGGGCATCATGCCCGCGGTGCAGCACCGGTTGATCACGCTGGGGCCCGCGATGGCGAGCGTGGTCGTCGCGTTCAACTCCTCCGCGCTGTACCTGGGGATGGGTTTCGGCGGAATCACCGGCGGCGCGGTCGTGGCCCGGTGGGGCTGGGGAGCGCTCGGACCGGCCTCGGCTGTTGTGGCCGTCGTGGCGCTGCTGCTGTTCCACGCCACGCGCCGCGCCACGCTGCACCCCGCAGCCCCGGCGGAAACCGCCGCCCCGGTGGCGGGAGCCGGTGCGCGGGCCGCGGACGCCGAGCCCGCGGATGTCGGGCAGGCGGGGGCTGCCACGCCCCCGGCCTCGGCCCCGCGGGAGCCGGAACGGGCGTGCCCGGCACCGGAGGACGTGGCCTTCGCGAGCTCCGTGCGGCAGTCCTGACGAGCACCGCGGCCCGGGCGGCTGCACGAGCCCGGGTCCGCGCTCGGCGTGCGGTCGCGGGCTACTCAGGCACCTCGACGACGGCCTCGTCGGCGTCCACGCCCACCACGCGGGCGCCCCGCTCGCCGAGATCGCGCAACCGCCCGAGGGCGCCGGGGGAGGCCAGGGAGACGCTGCGGCGGGCGTGCTCGCTGGTGAGCAGGTCGTGCCAGCTCTGCCGGGCGGCGTGCCCGGCGTCCACAGTGGACTTCAGCGATCCGGTGGAGGCGAGCGCGCCGCGCGCCGCGCCCAGCCTGCCGAGCGCGTCGTCCAGCGCGTCCAGCAGCGCCGTCCGGTTGCCCTCGGTCATGGCGGCGACGAACGCCGGGTCGCTGCCGGCCACGCGGGTGCCGTCGCGGAACGACCCGCCGGCCAGCGACAGCGCCAGCGGACCGCCGTCGGCGGCGGTCGCGGCCAGCGCCGCGGCGAAGAGGTGCGACAGGTGCGACACCCGCGCCACGGCCGCGTCGTGCGCCGCGTCCGAGGCGGGCACCACCCGCGCGCCGCAGTCCAGGGCGAGCTCGGCCGCCGCGCGCCACGCCGCGGTGTCCGTGTCGTCCTCGGTGGTCACCGCCCACGCCGCACCGTCGAACAGCTCGGCGCTGCCCGCCGCGTAGCCCGACTCGGCGGTGCCCGCCATCGGGTGGCTCCCCGCGTGCTTCGCGCCGGGCAGCAGCGAGCGCAGCTCCTGCGTGACGGGTTCGCGGACGCTGCACACGTCGGTGACCAGCACCTCCGGGGAGTGCCAGGCGATCAGGCGGCCCACCTGCCGCAGGGCGCCCATCGGCGTGGCCAGCACGACCAGGGCGTCCTGCTCGGCGGCGCGCTGCAGCGCCGCTTCCGCCTCGAGCACGGTGAACCCGTCGCGCTCGGCCGCGGCGGCGTCCGCTTCGGATGTGGTCGCCCCCCACGCCGCGCGGCCGGCCCGGCCGGCCGCGCGCAGGATCGATCCGCCGATGAGTCCCAGTCCGATGACGCACACGCCGCGCATGGGCCCATCCTGCCCCACGCGGTCGGCACCCGGTCGGGCGGGAAGCCGACTCGCGAAGGTCACGAAGGGGCAATGGTGCTTTCGGGTGGCTTCCACACGCTCTACGGTGTCCCCATGACGGTCCAGGACCCGGTGGAGGGGTTCGCCGTCGCCGTCGTACGTGAGGACGGGCGGTGGCGTTGCAGCCCGCTGGCGAGCTCGGTGCTCAGCAGTCTCGACTCGGCCATCACCGCGTTGCGCGAACTGCGTTCCACCGGCGCGTTGTTCGGCATGTGCAATGTGGACGACGAGTTCTTCGTGCTGCTCCGCCCGGTGCCCGACGGGGTGGAGCTGCTGCTGTCGGACGCGGCGGCGGCGCTGGACTACGACATCGCCGCCGATGTGCTGGACCTGCTCCGGGCGGAGACGCCGGACGAGGACGACGAGGAGGTCTGGCCGGAGGGCAGCCTGTCGATCCTGTCGGACCTGGGGCTGCCGGAGGGCGAGATGCTGGTCATCATCGAGGAGGTCGACCTCTACCCCGACGAGCAGCTGGAGATGATCGCCCGGCGCTGCGGGTTCGGTCAGGAGTTCGGCAACGTGCTGGAGAAGCTCGAGCAGTGACCGGTCACTCCCGGGCGGACGTCGGTCTCGTCCGGGCCGCGCTGGACGTGGCCCCCGGCGCGCTGGCGACCGGCGACGTGCCCATCGGCGCGGTGGTGGCCGGCCCGGACGGACGCGTGCTCGCCCGCACGCACAACCAGCGCGAGGCCCGGCTCGACCCGACCGCGCACGCCGAGGTCCTCGCGCTGCGGGCCGCGGCTGCCGAGCACGGCGACGGCTGGCGACTGACCGGCTGCACCCTGGCCGTCACCGTCGAGCCGTGCACCATGTGCGCCGGCGCGCTGGTGCTCTCCCGGATCGACCGGGTGGTGTTCGGCGTGTGGGAACCGCGCACCGGCGCGGTCGGCTCGCTGTGGGACGTGGTGCGCGACCGGCGGGTCAACCACCGGCCGGAGGTCGTCGGCGGGGTGCTGGCCGAGGAGTGCGCCGCGCTGCTCGAGGGCTTCTTCACCGAGCAGCGCGACTGAGCGGGCCAACCACCCGCTGTCCGCTGGTCAGCCACCCGCCGCGGGGGCGAGTCCGCGGATCTTCGGAGTGACACACGTCACAACGTGGTCGGGGTTCCGTTTGCCTGCGCGCGTGTCGGGTACGTCCCGAGCGGACCCGGTGCCGCGAGCGCCGGAGCGAAAGCAGCGAAGGAGTCCGCCATGGGCGTTTTCGACAAGGCGAAGGAACAGGCGCAGCAGTTGGTCGGCAAGGCAAAGCAGGCCACCGGCCAGGCCACCGGCAACGAGGAGATGCGCGACGCCGGCAAGCGCGACGAGATGGGCGGCAAGGTCAAGGAGGCCGGCCAGGACATCAAGGACAAGGCCGCCGGCGCTGCGGAGAACGTGAAGGACCGCTTCCAGGGCGGGCAGGGCGACCAGCAGAAGTAGAAGAACGCCTGATCCGGCGATCTGTTCGCCCCGCGGGCGGGATCGCCGGCTGTGACCATGGGTCCGTCCCGAGCGCTTCGGGGCGGACCCGGCTCTGCGCGCCACCGCCGTCGCCGCGGTGCGGCTCCGGCGAAGGGCCGGGTGAGGACGACCCGAGCGCGGGAGGAGCAGCGTGGAGGCGACCGACGCGGCACTGGCGCGCCGCATCGCGGCAGGTGACGCGGCCGCGTTCGAACTCATCGTGCACCGCTACGCCCCAGGCGTGCGCGCGCTGGCGCTGCGCATGCTCGACGACCGCATCGAGGCCGAGGACGTCACCCAGGACGTGTTCGTCGCCGCGTGGCGGCGCATCGCCGAGCTGGTCGAACCCGCCGCGCTGCGCGGGTGGCTGTTCCAGATCGCCCGGCGCAACTGCCTGATCGTGCTGCGCCGCCGGCGCATCCGCCGCACCGATCCGGTCGGGCGGGTGCCCGAGCACCGTCGCTCCGTCCCCGGGGCGGGGTGCGTGCTCGACCCGCAGCGGCTCGCCCTGGCCGGTGCGGCCGCGCTGGAACTGCGCCGGGCGCTGGCCGGGTTGCCCCGAGGGCAGCGCGACGCGTGGGTGCTGGCCGAAGTGGACGGCCTCTCCTGCGGGGAGATCGGCCGCCGCGTCGGCGCCGGGGAGCAGGCGGTGCGCGGGCGGCTCTCCCGCGCGCGAGCCGCCCTGGCCGACGAGCTGCGCGACTGGGCCTGAGCACCGCTCGTCGGCCCCGAGCGGCGGGACCCTCGAGGGACCGAGCGGCCGGGTTGCCCGGCCGGCAACCGGAGCGGGGCCCCCGTCGGGAAGCCGGAACGGGGTTCGCTACCCTAGCGGGCGGTAGCGTGTCCGAGCGGCCTAAGGAGCGCGACTCGAAATCGTGTGAGGGGCGACCCTCCGTGGGTTCGAATCCCACCGCTACCGCGCAGACGGGGCACCCCGCGTTCGGCGCGGGGTGCCCGTCTTCTCGCCGGGGGCGGTCGCGTCGTCCGAGGCCGCGTTGCGGATCGCCCGCATCAGCTCGTGCGGACGGCTCACGCCCAGGCAGCGCCCCTCGCCGTCGAAGATCCGCGTGGTGCACCCCGGGATCCGCGCGGCCAGCGCCCGCGCCGCCGACAGCGGCACCGCGGTGTCCTGCGTGCCGTGCCACACCTCCACCGGGGCTTCGATGCCGGACAGCGAGAACCCCCACGGGCGGGAGAGCACCACCAGCTCCTGCGCCACCCAGCGGCTGCCCTGGGTGAAGGCGCCCCTCGCCGAGGACAGCAGCGTCGTCACGTCGAGCCGCTCCCAGGCCTGCTGATCAGCTTCGGAGGCCGCGTGCCGCAGCCCCGCCACCCAGCGCCGCGCCCGGGCCGGGTGGTGCAGCGCGCGCTGCAGCTGCGCGGCGCGCAGGCGCGCCGGCCACGGGCAGCGCCGCGCCATCCGCAGCAGCAGGCGCGCGGTCGGCGTCACGGCCCGGCGGCCTCCCGGGGTGTCCGGGGCTCCCGCGCTCGCGAGCGCGACCGCGGTGGTGATCCGGTGCGGCAGTTCGTGCGCCGCGGCCAGCGCGTGCGGGCCGCCCGCGGACTCGCCCACCACGGCGAACCGCTCCAGCTCCAGGTGGTCGGCGAGCCCGCGCACGTCGGCGGCGTAGCGGGACAGCGAACGCCGCGGGTCCGGGTCGGACGCGCCGGTTCCCGGTTTGTCCACGGCGATCCACCGCACGCCCGCGTGCTGCGCGGCGGTGGTGTGGAAGGCGCCGGAGAGGCCGGAAGCGGGCCAGCCCGGAGTGTAGACGCAGGGGACCCCCGCGCGATCGCCGAACTCGTAGTAGGCCAGCCGTCGACCGTCCGCCAGGGGCACGAATGCGCAACGCGGCGTGGACTGCATGTGATCGAGGATGCGCGGCTCGGGCCCCGTGCTCAACGGGTTGTGCCGGGACGGGTGGACGCGCGTTCGGCCTGCGCGGCGTGCCCAGGGGCGGAACCTCTCCGGGAGGTGCCGCCACCCCCGCTCGGGTGAGGTGCCCGGGCCGGGGCGGCGCAGGCGGGGGCGTGCCTCCGGAGCCGTCCGCCGCAGGGCGCCCTCAGCCGGGCGGGGCGGGGCGCGCCCTCAGCCGGGCGGGGAAATGCCGGGCACGTACCCCTTCCCCGAGCAGTGCGGGCAGGTGCGCCACTGGGCCATGGTCATGCCGGTGCACAGGTCCTCGGTGGCCTGGATGACGTACAGCCGCGGTTCGCTCAGCGAGCGCAGACCACCGCAGGAGTGGCACACGCTGTTCGGCCCCTGACCGGCGCTCGGCGGCGTGACGTCCTCGTTCTCCGACATCGTGCGGTTCCCTCACATCGGTGGTCCGGGGTGCCGTTGCCGCCCCGGGTCGGAACGGCAGTGCGCGCACCGCGTCAACCCGATCATGGTCGATGTTTCGCCCGTCGCCAACGACCGGTACACGCGCGATTGCCGCACCATTCCGGTCCCGTCGCAACCTGCGCACTCGTGCTGTCCGGACCGGTCGGCCGTCTCCGCCACGCGGCGCCCTCCTCGTGTCGTGCCCGCACGGCAACGTACCGGCCGCGGCGGGGAGCGCGGGGAGCCGCCCGGAGCTCTCCGCGGATCCGCGCGCGAACGGTGCCGCAGGACCGCGGTGCTGCCGGGCGGGAGCGCGGCTCACCGCGGGTCGTCCACGCGCTGCGCGCCGAGTTCCCGCGTGAACAGCTGCTCGGCGCGCTCGTCGGGGTCGACCGGAGCCGCCTCCGATCCGTCCACAGGGGACGATCCGCGCAGCGTCTCCGCGGCGTCCTCCGGCACCTCGTCGGGCTCTTCCGGCGGCGGGGGGACGTCGTCCGGTTCGGGCTCGTCCGGCGGTTCGGGTGGGGGTGGCGCCGTGTCCGGCTCGGGCGGCGCGGGCACGGACGCGGCCGCGGAGCGGTCGGCATCGGCGGTGGAGGTCCGCGAGGCCCCCTCCTGCGGGGACTGCTGAGGTGCCGCCTGCCGTTCCGCCGGAGCGGGATCCGCGGACGTTCGCGGTGCCGCGCCGTCGTTCGCGGCAGGGGTGGGCGGTTCCGCGGACGCGGTGCGCGTTCCGGAGGCCGCGGGGCCTTGCTGCGCAGCGGAGGCGTCCTCAGTGCCCGAGGCGCTGCCCGGTGCGCTCGCGGTGCCCGGTGCGCTCGCGGTGCTCTGCCGGCCGGGAGCGCTCTGCGGCTGCGCCGCGGAGCCGCCCTGCTTCGCACCGTTCGGCGGGGTCGCCGCCGAGCCCTCCTCCACGCAGTGGACCTCCCACTCGCCGCCGAGGACCTCCCGCAGCGCGTCGTGCACGAAGTCCAGCCGCCGCTGCTGGGCCAGTTGTTTGACCAGCGGCGCGGTCGGCATCGTCAGCACGAGCGTGCCCTGGGCGAGGTCGTGCACCTTGGCGTTGAGCAGCAGCGCCTGCGTGGGGCGGTTGCGCTGCGACACGGCGCGCAGCAGGTCCTCCCACACGCGGCGCACCACGGCGGCGTCGTAACCGCCCTTCGTGGCCGGTTCCGCCGGAGCGGGTTCGGCCGGGGTCGATTCCACCGGTGCCGATTCCGCCGGGGTCGCAGGTGGTTCCGGCGCCGGAGAACCCGCGTGCGGCGCGGTTCCGGACTCCGCCGGTGCGGACGCCTCCTCCGCGGGCGGAGCGCCGGAGGCCTTCGCGGGGGCCGCCGCTGCGGCGGCCGGTTCGTCCGCCGGGGGCTGCGGCGCGGACTCCCGCGCGGGCTCCGCCGCCGGCGCGGACGGAGTCGCCGGCGCGGACGGGGCAGCGTGTTCCTGCTCCGCCGCGGTCGGTTCCCCCCGGACCGGGGCGATGGTCATGCGCCGCTCGACCCGTTCCAGCCGCTGCAGCAGGGCGGTGTCCGCATCGGACACGGCGGGCAGCAGCATCCGCGCGCACAGCAGTTCCAGCAGCAGCCGCGGGGCCGTCGCCCCGCGCATCTCGGACAGCCCGGTGTGCACGATGTCGGCGAACCGGGACAGCGTCGCGGCGCCGAGCTGTTCGGACTGCGTGCGCATCTTGGCGATCTCGTCCGGGCCGGCCTGCACGAGGCCGCGGTCGGCCGCGTCGGGAACCGAGTTGAGCAGCACCAGATCGCGCAGCCGCCCGAGCAGGTCCGAGGCGAAGCGCCGCGGGTCGTGGCCGGCTTCGACGAGCCGGTCGATCGTGCCGTAGACCGTGGCCGAGTCGCCCGCCGCGAGCGCGTCCACCACGTCGTCGATCAGGGCGACGTCGGTGACGCCGAGCAGTGCGACGGCGCGGTCGTAGGTGATGCCGCGCTCGCTGGCACCGGCCAGCAGCTGGTCGAGCACGCTGAGCGTGTCCCGCGGCGAACCGCTGCCCGCCTGGATCGCCAGCGGGTAGACGGCCGGTTCCACGACCACGCCCTCCTCGGCGCAGATGCGCTCGGCCAGTTCGCGCATCGTCGAGGGCGGCAGCAGCCGGAAGGGGTAGTGGTGGGTGCGCGACCGGATCGTGGTCAGCACCTTGTCCGGTTCCGTGGTGGCGAAGATGAACACGAGGTGTTCGGGGGGCTCCTCCACGATCTTCAGCAGGGCGTTGAAGCCCTGCGGGGTGACCATGTGGGCCTCGTCGATGACGAAGATGCGGTAGCGCGACTGGGCCGGCGCGTAGAAGGCGCGGTCGCGCAGCTCGCGCGTGTCGTCCACACCGCCGTGGCTGGCCGCGTCGAGCTCGACGACGTCGACGCTGCCGCCGCCCTCCGGGGCCAGGGCCGCGCAGGAGTCGCACTCGCCGCACGGATCGGGCGTGGGGCCCTGCGCGCAGTTCAGCGAGCGGGCGAGGATGCGCGCGCTCGTGGTCTTGCCGCACCCCCGGGGCCCGGAGAACAGGTAGGCGTGGTTGATCCGGCCCGAGGCCAGCGCGGTGCGCAGCGGTGCGGTGACGTGTTCCTGCCCGACGACCTCGGCGAAGGTCGCCGGCCGGTACTTGCGGTAGAGGGCGAGCGCCACGGTGGCAACCCTACGCGGTGGGACTGACGGTGCGGGTGCGACCTGGCGGGCCGGACGGCGAGCCGGCGGCGGTCGTCCGCGCCCCGCGCTCTCCGGAACGGCCCCGAACGCAAAGGGGACCTCGTGCACCCGCCAGAGCCCGCTTACCCTTGCTGCCTTCCGGCCCTGGGGGAGTTCGCAGGATGACGCCGCACGAGGTCCACGGACAGTGTAACGGGCCGACCGACGCCGCGGAAACGGGGGTGGCGAGCCGGGCGATCCCCCGGAAACCGGGGTGGTGTCCCCCGAGCGCGTGCCAGACTGCTCCGCGCACCCGTGATCACCTGATGGAAGGAAGCAGACCCGTGACCGCACCCCGCGACCCGGACGCGATGCTCGCCGGGTTCCGGCAGCAGATCGAGGACAAGCTGCAGCGAGCCGACCAGCTGAAGCAGGCGGCCTCCGAGATCCGCGGCACCGCTTCCAGCGAGGACGGCGGTGTGACGGTCGCCGTGGACCAGGGCGGGTGCCTCACCCAGCTGGACCTCACCGACCGCGCCATGCGGCAACGCCCGGAGGAGCTCTCCGCCGCGATCCTCGGCACCGTGCGGTCGGCGCAGAGCACGCTGACCGAGCAGATGCGCGCGGCCGTGGAGCCGCTGCTCGGCTCGGACGCGGAGACGCTGGAGGCCGTGCTGCAGGGCACCCGCGAGCGCTTCCCCGAGGAGTCCGCGCAGGCCCGGCCCTCCGCTGAGCCCGCAGCGGACGACGAGGACTTCAGCGGGGACAGCTGGCTCGAGGGCGGTGGTCGCTGATGGCGCAGGACGGTTTCGCGATCCACACCGACGAGATGCGCTCGCACGCGCAGCGCGTCCGCGGAGTCGCCGAGCGGATCGGCACGGCGAAAGACGCGGCGGGCGAGATCTCGCTCAACGGCGGCGAGGCCTACGGCATCCTGTGCAGCCCGGTCCTGATCCCGCTGATGGGGATGATCGAGACGATGGGCAGCGCGGCGATCGGCACGTCGCAGGCGGCCGTGGAGGGCACGGCCGCGGGGCTCGAAGCTGCGGCGGAGGAGTACGACTCCGTCGACGAAGAGGTCGTGGCATCGCTGGAGGCGATCCTGGAGGAACTGCGGGGGATCGGGCATGGCTGAGGGGAATCCGCTGGTCGAGCAGGTGGATCCGGTCGTCAGCGAGGAGGACGGCATCGCCGTCTACGACTTCGCGAACGATGCTGTGAGCGCTGCGTACAGAGGCGATTGGTGCGAGGCCGGGATCAACACCGGGGCCGCTGCGCTCGATGGAGCGATGGCCGTGGCAGATCCGTTCGGCACGCTGCTGTCCTCGGTGTTCGCCTGGATGATGGAGCACGTCTCGCCGCTGCCGGAGATGCTCGACGCGCTGGCCGGCGACCCGGACGCGGTGCAGTCGAACGCCAAGACCTGGGGCAACATCTCCCGGCACCTCTCCGACGCGGCCGCCGACATGCAGCAGGTCGTGCAGTCGGACACGGCCGGGTGGTCCGGGGCGGCCAGCGACGTCTACCGGAAGGTCGGCCTCGGTGAGGCGAAACTGATTGAGGGCGCGGGAACCGCGGCGGACGCCGTGGGCGCTGCCGTGTCCGGGGCTGGCGTGGCGGTGCACGCCGTGCGCACCATCGTGCGGGACCTCATCGCCTCGGCGATGTCGGACCTGGTGCAGTACCTCGGGCGCTCGGCGATCGCGGCCGGGGTGACGCTGGGCGCCGCGACGCCCCTGCTCGTCGCCGACGGCATCCGCGTGGTGGCGAAGTGGGCCAACCGGGTCTCCGAGTGGCTGGAGAAGATCGTCAAGAGCTTCCGGAACCTGGCGCAGATCGTCGAACGCGTGAAACCGGCGCTGTCCAAGGTCGACGAGGCGATGCAGCCGCTGAAGAGCGGGGGCGGCAAGCTTGTCTCTGGCGCGAACAGCGTGGGCAAGCCGCTGACGAACCTCTCGCGCACGGAAGAGGCCGTGTTCCACACGGTGCGGGACTCCGCGTCCGTCGGTGCGACCTACGACGATCAGGAGTACACCACGGATCAGGAGGATGCGAGGTGACGGCCACCGAGGGGAAGCGGAAGGTCCCCGAATCGAAGCCCGGCCTCGTCGCAGGAGTCACCAGCCTCGTTTTCTCAGTGGTCGGTGTGGTGCTTGTGCTCGCAGGGCTTCTCGTGATTTCGCCGCGGTTCGGAACGGATGTCGCTGGCTCCGGAGTGATCAACAGCGGAGTTGCCGAGGCGCAGCGGTGCCGCTATTCCGCAGTGCTTTCCGCTTCCGGAGAAGACCCCGGTCGGAACGTGGGCAACGGCTGGGTGTGCTGGGCGAAGGTGACCTGGGACGACGGCCAGGTGGGAGTGCACGAGGTCGAACGGTCTCAGTTGCGGCCGAAGGACGTCGGTCAATCCGTGCAGGTCGTGGCACGAGAGGTGAAGACTTCGTCCGTCGGCGGCCGCCGTGCGGAGGTGTTCCGCGCGGACTACGAGCCGTCGCCGGTGCTGGGTGGCGTTTTGATGGTCGCCTGCATCTTGGCGGGTACGCCACTGGTACTGGCTTTCCCGAGCTACCTCTGGATGCTGTACAAGCACCGCAGGCGCGAGAGAGCGCAGTGACGGCGAGCGAGCGGGCTCCCGTCCGGGACCCTCCCGCCCCGGTGCGGGGTCGTTGCCCTCGGCCTCGCTCGGGCCGCTCGCGGCGTGCGCGCCGAGCTCCTCGGCGCGAGCTCCCCGCGCACGCCCGGCCTCGCCGCCGGTCGGCGGGGCACCGACGGCCCGAGTCCGGCGCCCGACCCCCTGACCGGCGGAAGGGGCGGCGCTGCTACGCTTCTGCGCGGAGGATTGGCCGAGCGGCCTAAGGCGCACGATTGGAAATCGTGTTGGGTTAACAGCCCTCACGGGTTCGAATCCCGTATCCTCCGCTCGGAACGGCCCCGGAGCTCGCGAGCTCCGGGGCCGTCGTGCGTTCGCGGCCAACTGTCCCGGGAGCGCCCGTGTCGGCCGGGGCCTTGCGGCTCGGTGCGCCGCGGGACCGCGGCGCACCGAGCGCGCCGACCGGCCGCCCCCACCGCGGATCACGCGGGCTCACACCGCCCGCCGGTACTCCTCGTCGGTCAGCAGCCGCGAGCGGATGACGAACCGGACCCCCTCCGGGGCTTCCAGCGAGAACCCGCTGCCGCGCCCGGGGACGAGGTCGATCGTCAGGTGGGTGTGCTTCCAGTACTCGAACTGCGCGCCGGACATCCACACCGGGATCGGCTCGTCGACCCCGGGCACGCCCAGGCTGCCCAGCAGCACGTCCGAGTCACCGGTGCGGAACTCCCCGCGCGGGTAGCACATGGGCGAGCTCCCGTCGCAGCACCCGCCGGACTGGTGGAACATCAACGGTCCGTGCTCCGACCGCAGGAAGCGGAGCATCTCCACCGCCTCGTCGGTCACGTCCACGCGCTCCGGTTCGGCCATCAGAACAGCCCCAGGGGGTTCTCCGAGTAGCTCACCAGCAGGTTCTTCGTCTGCTGGTAGTGGTCCAGCATCATCTTGTGCGTCTCGCGGCCGATGCCGGACTGCTTGTAGCCGCCGAAGGCCGCGTGCGCCGGGTAGCTGTGGTAGTTGTTCACCCACACCCGACCGGCCTGGATGTCCCGGCCCGCGCGGTAGGCGGTGTTGCCGTTGCGGGACCACACGCCGGCGCCCAGGCCGTAGAGCGTGTCGTTGGCGATCTTCACCGCGTCGTCGTAGTCGTCGAAGCTCGCCACGGACACGACCGGTCCGAAGATCTCCTCCTGGAAGATCCGCTGCTTGTTGTGCCCCTCGAAGACCGTCGGCGCGACGTAGTAGCCGCCCGCGAGCTCGCCGCCCAGGTCGAGGCGCTCACCGCCGGTGCGGACCTTGGCGCCTTCCTGCTTGCCGATGTCGATGTAGGCCAGGACCTTCTCCAGCTGGTCGTTGCTGGCCTGCGCACCGATTTCCGTGCTCGTGTCCAGCGGGTTGCCCGGCTGGATGCGCTCGGTGCGCGCCACGGCGTCGGCGAGGAAGTCCTCGTAGACGGACGCCTGCACCAGCGCCCGGGACGGGCAGGTGCACACCTCGCCCTGGTTGAGGGCGAACAGCGCGAAGCCTTCGAGCGCCTTGGAGTAGAACGCGTCGTTCTTCGCGGCGACGTCGTCGAAGAAGATGTTCGGGCTCTTGCCGCCGAGCTCCACGGTGACCGGGGTGATGTTCTCGCTGGCGTACTGCAGGATCAGCCGGCCGGTGGTGGTCTCACCGGTGAAGGCGACCTTGGCGATCCGCGGGCTCGCCGCCAGCGGCTTGCCCGCCTCGGCACCGAACCCGTTGACGACGTTGAGCACGCCGGCCGGGACGAGGTCCGAGATCACCGAGAGCAGCACGTGGATCGACGCCGGGGTCTGCTCGGCGGGCTTGAGGATCACGGCGTTGCCGCCGGCGAGCGCCGGGGCGAGCTTCCAGATGGCCATGAGCAGCGGGAAGTTCCACGGGATGATCTGCCCGACGACGCCGAGCGGCTCCTGGAAGTGGTAGGCGACCGTGTCCTCGTCGATCTGCGAGATCGAGCCCTCCTGCGCGCGCAGGGCTCCGGCGAAGTAGCGGAAGTGGTCGACGGCCAGCGGCAGGTCGGCGGCCAGCGCCTCCCGCACCGGCTTGCCGTTCTCCCAGGTTTCGGCGACGGCCAGTTTCTCCAGGTTCTGCTCGATGCGGTCGGCGATCGCCAGCAGCGTGTTCGCGCGCTCGGTCGTCGAGGTCTTCGCCCACCGCGGCGCGGCGGCCTCGGCGGCCTCCAGCGCTCGGTCGACGTCCTCGCTCGTACCGCGGGCGACCTCGGTGAAGTTCTGCCCGGTGATCGGTGTGGGGTTGCTGAAGTAGCGGCCCTTGGCCGGGGGCACGTACTCGCCGCCGATGAAGTGGTCGTAGCGGGTGGCGTAGTCGACGATCGAACCGGTGGTGCCCGGTGCCGTGTACACCGTCATGGATGTGCCTCCTCGCGGGCATCGGCACGCCGCCGCGCGGCGACGTGTCGGCGTTCACATGTGGCGCACATCCTGCGAACACCTGCGTTGCATCCGCGTTGCATCGCGTGCGCTGCGCAAACGCGGCGCAGCGCGGTGGGGGTTGTTCGCGAGGTCGATCACGCGCATCCTTGACCGGATCAACGACGGCGATGTGGTCAGCTCCGCGATCGCGCTCCGCGCGATGGTTCGCGGCGAAGGGCGCGTTGATCGACCGAGGTGCGCGCGGCGATGCGAGGAACGGACCAGGGCGGCACGGGTGAGCGGCCGGGGCAGGGGCACCTGCTCCGGCAGGTGCACGACGACGTGCTGTCGGGCCGGCGCGCCGCCGCGCGGCCGCGCGATCTCGTCCACGCCTCGTGGCAGCGCTCCCTGGCCGCCGAGGTGGATCCGGACGCGGAGGAGCCCCCGGTCGCGCTGAACACCGATCAGCTCCTCGGCGTCCGCGACCGGCACCCGCTGTCGCGGAGCGTGCCGACGTTCCGGCAGATGCTGTTCGACTCGGTCGGCGACATGCCCTACATCATGATCGTCACCGACGAGCAGGGCACGATCCTGTGGCGCGAGGGGCATTCGCGGGTGTGCCGCGCCGCCGACCGGGTGCTGCTGTCCGAGGGCACGCGGTGGTCGGAGAACGTGATCGGCACGAACGCGATGGGCACGGCCCTGGCCACCGGGGACGCCGTGCAGATCCACTCGGCGGAGCACCTGGTGCGCACGTACCACGCGTGGACCTGCGCGGCCAGCCCGATCCGCGACCCGGAGACCGGGCGGCTGCTCGGCGTGCTCGACATCAGCGGCCCCGCGCACACGGCCCACCCGGCGCTGCGGGCGCTGGTGACCGCGAGCGCGCGGCTGGCCGAAGGCCGCATCGAGCAGGACGTCCGGTTGCGCGACGAGCGCATCCGCGAGCGCCACCGGGACGTGCTGCGCGCGCAGCCCGGGGAGCCCGCGGCGCTGCTGAGCTCCACCGGCCGGGTGATCGAGTCCGCGCCCGGCGACCTCGCCCTGCCGGAGCGGGTGCTGCCGGACGGCTCCTCGGGGGCGGTGGTGCTGGCCGACGGCCGCGAGGCGGTGGTGGAGCCCCTCGACGAGGGGTACCTGCTGCGGGTGCCGCAGCGCAGCCGCAGGCAGGGCGGGGAACACCCCGTGCTGCGGCTGCGGCTGCTCGGGCGCGGTCGGCCGGCCGCGGAGCTGGACGGACGCGCGGTCCCGCTGGGCATGCGGCACGCCGAGCTGCTGACCGCGCTGGCGGTGCGGCAGGACGGGGTCAACGCCGAACGGCTGGCGCTGCTGGTGCACGGCGAGCGCGGCAACCCGGTGACCGTGCGCGCCGAGATCCACCGGTTGCGCGCGCACCTCGGCGGCGACCTGGTGCGGACGAAGCCGTACCGGCTCGATGCCCAGGTGCGGGCGGACTTCCAGCAGGTGCGGGAGGCGCTGCGGCGCGGAGAGGTGCGGGAGGCGTTCGAGCTGCACGGAGCGGGGCTGCTGCCGGACTCCGAGGCCCCGGGCATCGTGGCCGAACGCGAGGACCTGGCGGTGGGCGTGCGCACGGCGGTGCTGCACAGCGAGGACCCGGACCTGCTGTGGGACTACGTCACCGGCGAGTCCGGTGCCGAGGACGTGGAGGCCCTGGAGCGGTTGCGGCGGCTGCTGCCGGCGGGCGACTGGCGCGGTGGCAGCGTGCGCGCGCGGCTCGCCCGGGCCGAGGGCGCCGAGGCCTGAAGCGGCGCTCACACCGCCAGGTGGCGGGCGAGGAAGTCCAGCGCGCGGGGGTAGGCGTCGAGCCGGTTGCCGCGCCGGGCCAGGCCGTGCCCCTCGTCGCCGTAGACGACGAGTTCGCACTCCACCCCGTTGCGGCGCACCGAGGTGGTGATCTGCTCGGCCTCGGACAGCGGCACGCGCGGATCGTTGGCCCCGTGCAGCACGAACAGCGGCGCGCGGATCTTCTCGGCGTGGTGCAGCGGTGAGATGGAGCGGAGGAACTCGGCGTCCTCGTGCGCTGATCCGTACTCGCGCTCCCGGTGCGCGCGTCGGTAGGGGGCGGTGTTCGCCAGGAACGTCAGCAGCGAGGAGATCCCGACGACGTCCACGCCCGCGGCCCAGAGCTCGGGTTGGAAGGCGAGGCCGGCGAGCACCATGTAGCCGCCGTAGGACCCGCCCCACAGCGCGGCGCGCCCGGGATCGCAGCCGAGCTGCGGCAGCCACGCGTGCACGTCGGCCAGGTCGTCCACAGCGGACATCCGCGCGCGCCCGTCGTCCGCGGAGTACCACTGCTTGCCGTAACCGGTGGAGCCCCGCACGTTCGGCAGGACGACGGTGTGGCCGCGCGCGGCGAGCGCCTGCGCGATCGGGTTGAACGTCCGCACCGACTGCCCTTCCGGTCCACCGTGGACGATGACGACGGCGGAACCGCGCACGGCGGGGCCCGCGGTTCCGGCGGTACTGCCCCGGTACACCAGGCACGGGATGTGCAGGCCGTCGCGCGCCGGGACGCGGTGCTGCACCGGTTCGGCCAGCGCCGCCGCGCGCTCACCGGCCGAGTCGGTCAGCGCGCGGCAGCGCCCGGTCGCGGTGTCCACCAGCAGCACGTCCCCGGGGGACGACGCGGAGCTCCAGGACAGCGCGAACTGCCGCCCGTCCGGGGAGAACGCCGGCTCCGGCAGCGGGTGCGCGCACCACCCCGCGCCGGGCAGCTGCACGGCGCGCAGGAACCGCCCGTCGTCGGCGTCGTGCAGCGTCAGCCGCGAGGTGCCGCCGGCGTTGTCGTGCACCAGCAGCGTCGAGCCGTCCGGCGAGACCCAGCCGGTCAGGTCGTGCTCCGCGGCGGGGCCCGCCGCGGCGTCGGCGGCGCCGTCCGCGTCGGGCACGAGCCACCGGTGCTCGCCGCCGCGCGGGGCCGTCCGGGCGATGCCCGTGCGGTCGCGCCCGGCGTTCGAGGTCACCAGCAGCTCGCCGCTGCGGGTCCACCCCGGCCTGGTGTGCCGCGCGTGCTCGCGGGCACCGGTGACCGCGCGGAAGGTCCCGGCGGGTGCGGTGTCGACGAGCAGCAGCTGCTCGGACAGCGCGGGCTCGGCGGGCACGGTCACCGCCACGCGGCGGCCGTCCGGCGCGGCGGCCGCCTCGGCGACCATGCCGCCGCCGGCGTAGACGACGTGCTCCGCGCCGGTGTCGACCTCGTGCACGACCACGTCGAAGTCCACGCCGTTGCGCCGGTTCGTCGCGTACACCACGCGGCCGGGCAGCACGTCCACCAGCCGGTGCACGTACCGCGCGTCCCGCACCAGCGGTGCCAGGTCGCCGCTGGTGGCCGGCGGCGCGCCCGGTTCGACGGGCAGCAGCGACAGCTGCGTCCGCTCGTCCCCGTCGGCGTCGTGCTGCACGACCACGGCCCGCCGGTCGGGCAGGTAGCGGCCGGTGACGGCTCCGGGCAGCGCGGTCAACCGCCGGGACGCGGCGGCCCCGCCGCCCGCGTCGATCTCGACGAGCTGCACCGACCCGGACTCGTCCGACCCGGCCAGCACCCGGCCGGCCGCGTCGAGGTCGAGGGCGCGCCGGCTGACCAGGCGCAGCAGCTCCGCGATGTCCAGGGGCATGCGATCACCATGGCACGGGCGAGGCGGTCTGCGAAGGACGCGCGCGTGCGCGGCGGGTGCCGTGCGGGTGGCCCTTCCCGTCTACGCTGGAGGCGTAGCCGCGCGGACACCGCTTCGCGCCAGCGGACTCGGCGAGGAGGACCAAGTGCAACCTGGAGCGGGGCAGCCCGGAGGGACGTCGGGCGGTCAGCCCAACATGCAGGAGATCCTGCAGCAGGCGCAGGAGATGCAGCAGAAGCTGATGAGCGCGCAGCAGGAGCTCGCGGACGCGGAGGTGACCGGCAGCGCGGGCGGTGGCCTGGTCCAGGCCGTGGTCAACGGCACCGGTGAGCTGCAGTCGATGACGATCGACCCGAAGGCCGTCGACCCGGAGGACACCGAGACCCTCTCGGACATGGTCGTGGCGGCGGTGCGCGACGCCAACCGGGCCGCGCAGGAGATGCAGGCCGAGAAGATGGGACCGCTGGCCGGTGGCCTCGGCGGTCAGGGCGGTGGCCAGGGCCCGGCCGACCTGGGTGGTCTGGGACTGCCCGGCCTGGGCTGAGAGGTGAGGCGAGACAGCCGTGTACGAGGGGCCCGTCCAGGACTTGATCGACGAGCTCGGCAGGTTGCCGGGGGTCGGTCCGAAGAGCGCGCAGCGCATCGCCTTCCACCTGCTCGCGTCGGAACCGGCGGATGTGAACCGCCTGCAGGAGGCGCTGCAGAAGGTCTCCGACGGGGTGCAGTTCTGCGAGGTGTGCGGCAACGTCTCCGAGCAGGAGCGCTGCCGCATCTGCCAGGACGCGCGCCGCGATCCGGCGCTGGTGTGCGTCGTGGAGGAGCCGAAGGACGTGCTGGCGGTCGAGCGGACCGGTGAGTTCCGCGGCCGCTACCACGTGCTCGGGGGTGCGCTGGACCCGTTGTCCGGCGTCGGCCCGGACCAGCTGCGGGTGCGCGAGCTGATGCGGCGCATCGGCGCGGACGGGATCACCGAGGTGATCATCGCGACCGATCCGAACACCGAGGGCGAGGCCACGGCGACCTACCTGACGCGGATGCTCAAGGAGTTCCCGGGCCTGAACGTCACCCGGCTGGCCTCCGGGCTGCCGATGGGTGGCGACCTGGAGTTCGCCGACGAGCTCACCCTGGGGCGCGCGCTGTCCGGTCGGCGCGACGCCAGCTGAGGTCACCGGTGCGGCCCGGGCGGTCCGCGGCGCCCGGGCCGCGCGGTGCGCCGGTGCCGGGGCGGTGGGGCGCGGCGTTTATCCTGGGGACCGGTCGGCTCAGGTGCGGTTCGACGGCGGTTGGGTGCGCGGACACCCGCGCGCACCGGCGCGGTGTCGTCCCCGAGGCCGTGCGCGGAACCCAGTCGGAGGCAGTGGAGACGTGAGTTACAGCGGTGCGCCCCGGTGCACGAACTGCGACAACCGGGCGATTCTGGACCGGCGGACCGCGGAGCGCCTGACTGCCGAGTCCGCCGGGCTGCTCGTGGGCTACGAGTGCCCCGCGGGCTACGGGGTGCACGTCTGGAACCCGGACTTCGAGCGGCTCATGGTCCCCGGGGTGGACTCGCCCTGAACCGGTGCGGCCGGGTTGTCAGCACGGACGCCCCTGCGCACCCCCGTTAGCATTCCCGCATGGACGTTCAGCGGTTGCGCCTGCTGCGCGAGTTCGCGGACCGCGGCACGGTGCACGCGGTGGCGCGGGCGCTGTCGTACACGCCGTCGGCCGTGTCGCAGCAGCTGCGCGCCCTGCAGGCGGAGGCGGGGGTGCAGCTGACGGAGGCGGCGGGCCGCGGGCTGCGGCTCACCGACGCGGGGCGGGCGCTGGCCGCGCGGGCCGACGACGTGCTGGCCGCGCTGGACGCGGCCGAGGCGGAGATGGACGCCTACCGCCGCACCCCGCGCGGGACCGTGCGCGTGGCGGCCTTCCCCTCCGGAGCGGCGCTGCTGTTCCCCGGGCTGCTGCGGCGCCTCGCGGAGTACCCGCAGGTGCGGGTGGAGTGCCGCGATCTGGAGAGCTCGCCGTCGGTGCTGGCGGGGCTCGTGGCGGACTTCGACCTGGTGGTGACGCACCGCGACGACCACGCCGCGCCGTTCGACGAGGCGCGGTGGGACGTGGCGCCGCTGCTGCGCGAGCCGCTGGACGTGGCGCTGCCGCCGGAGCACCCGCTGGTGCGGCGGGAGCGCGTGGCCCCCGGGGAGCTGGCCGGTGAGTCGTGGATCAGCGTGGACGTGGGGTTCCCGGTGGACGACGTGCTGCGGTCGCTGGCGGTGCGCACCGGGGTGCGCCCGCACGTGGTGCAGCGCGTCAACGATTTCCGCGTGATCGAGCGGCTCGTGACCGACGGGCACGGCATCGCCCTGCTCCCGCGGTACACGGTGGACCGGTCCGCGGTGGTGCTGCGGCCGCTGGCCGGCGTGCGCGCGGGGCGTCAGCTGGAGGTGGTCTCGCGTCGCGGTGCCGTGCAGCGCGCCGCCGTGCGCCCCGTGCTGCAGGAGCTCTCCGCCGAGGCCGCCGCGCTCGCCACCTGAGGCACCCGGCCGGGGTGTGCGTTTCGCGGGAAATGTGAACCGCCCACGGCGGGGACGGGTGCGGGAAGTGACCCGCGCCCCGGTGGTCGTGCCCGGCGCACCCGCGCGGGGCGGGTGCGCCGGTGATCGCCGTTGCGGGCAGTTCACCGCGGTGCGGGAGCGCCCCCGGCTCACCCCGCACCGGGGACGCTGGGCCGGGGTCACGCCGCCGGGCGCCTCACCGCTGCGCGCGGTTCACCGCGGACACGACGGCCCGCAGCGAGGCCGCGACGGTCGAGGCGTCGATGCCCACGCCCCAGTGGACCTCGCCGTCGATGGAGCACTCCAGGTACGCCGCGGCGCGCGCGTCGTCCCCGGCGGTCATCGCGTGCTGGTGGTAGTCCAGGACGCGCACGTCGTAGCCGATCGTCGACAGCGCGTCCACGAACGCCGAGACCGGGCCGTTGCCGGCGCCGGTGATCTCGCGCTCGGCGCCGTCCACGAGCACCGTCGCGCTGATCGACTCCTCGCCGCCGTCACCGGAGACCTGCTGGCGCACGACGCTCAGCGGGTGCTGCTCCGGCAGGTACTCCTCGGAGAACACCTGCCACATCTCCTCCGGGGCGACCTCGCCGCCCCCGCCGTCGGTGCGCTGCTGCACCGCCTTGGAGAACTCGATCTGCAGCTTGCGCGGCAGGTCCAGCTGGTGCTCGGTCTTCATCACGTAGGCGACGCCGCCCTTGCCGGACTGCGAGTTGACCCGGATGACCGCCTCGTAGTTGCGGCCCACGTCCTTCGGGTCGATCGGCAGGTACGGCACCTCCCACGGGTAGTCCTCGAAGGGGCCGCCCTCGTCCTCCGCGTCCTTGCGCAGCGCATCCAGGCCCTTGTTGATCGCGTCCTGGTGGCTGCCGGAGAACGCGGTGTAGACCAGCTCGCCGCCCCACGGGTGGCGCTCGTGCACGGGCAGCTGGTTGCAGTGCTCGACGGTGCGCTTGACGTAGTCGATGTCGGAGAAGTCGATCTGCGGGTCCACGCCCTGGCTGAACAGGTTCATGCCCAGCGCGACCAGGTCGACGTTGCCGGTGCGCTCGCCGTTGCCGAACAGGCAGCCCTCGATGCGGTCGCCGCCGGCCTGGTAGCCGAGCTCGGCCGCGGCGATGGCCGTGCCCCGGTCGTTGTGCGGGTGCAGCGACAGGATGATCGAGTCGCGCCGCGCCAGGTTGCGGTGCATCCACTCGATCGAGTCGGCGTAGACGTTCGGCGTGGCCATCTCGACCGTGGCGGGCAGGTTGATGATCATCGGCCGTTCCGGTGTCGGCTGGATGATCTCCGAGACCGCGTCGCTGATCTCCACGGCGAAGTCGAGCTCGGTGCCGGTGTAGGACTCCGGCGAGTACTGGAAGCGGAAGTCGGTGTCCGGGTACTTCGCCGCGTACTCCTTGACCAGCTCGGCCGCGGACGTGGCGATCTTCTTGATGCCCTCGCGCTCCTCGCCGAACACGACGCGGCGCTGGGCGATCGAGGTGGAGTTGTAGAAGTGCACGACCGCCTGCGGCGCGCCCTCCAGCGCTGCGAACGTGCGCTCGATCAGGTCGGCGCGGCACTGGGTCAGCACCTGGACGCGCACGTCACCCGGGATCGCGTCGTCCTCGATGATCTCGCGGATGAAGTCGTAGTCGGTCTGGCTCGCGGCGGGGAACCCGACCTCGATCTCCTTGTAGCCCATGGCCACGAGCAGGTCGAACATGCGGCGCTTGCGCGCGGGCGACATCGGGTCGATCAGCGCCTGGTTGCCGTCGCGCAGGTCCACCGCGCACCACAGCGGCGCCCGGGTGATGCGCTGGTCCGGCCAGGTGCGGTCGGGCAGCGAGATGTCCTCGACCAGTTCGGAGAACGGCCGGTAGCGGTGCACCGGCATCGAGCTGCCGCGCTGCGGGTTCCACGCGGGCTGGCCGGCCGGTGCGGGCTTGGCGGGCGTGCTGATGCGTCCGGAGGTCGGGGACTGCGGCTGTTCCGGGAAGGTCATCGGAAAGGAAGCTCCTGCTCTGCGTTGCCGGTTCGGAACGACCGGCGCGTTGGTTCCCCGCGACGAGGGGCCGGTCTCAGTGGACCCCGTCGCGGCGAATAAGCAGGAGGAAGCGCGCCATGGTGCTCAAGAGTAACCACACGCCGCGCCCGCTTGGCAAACCCGTCTTCTCGCATTCTGGGAAGGCGCTGGTGGAGAGGAAGGGGTGATCACCCGTGCGGAGGGCGCCGCGTCGGCGGGTCACAGCCGGTGCAGTCCGGCGAGGACGCGTTCCAGCAGTGCGCGGTCGAACGGCATCTCCGGATGTGGCTCTACCTCTGTGCGCTGCGCGGACGGTGCTTCCGCGGGCGCGCGCGAGCGCACGCGCGTGCGGTGGGGCGTGTTCGCGGCGGCGGCCGCGGTGGTGCGGGTGCCCGCCGGGGCCGCGGTGGCCGGTGCTGCTGCGGCGCGGTGCGCGGTGGCGGAGGTGTTCCGGCTGGTGGGACGCGGGGCGCCCTCGTGCGCCGCGCCGCGGGGTGCCGGCCCGGGCGGTGACGGTGTGGCCTGTGTCGAGGCGGCCGGTGTCGGGGCGGGCGGTGCCGGAGCGGCCGGGGCCGGGGAGGGCGGCGTCGAGACGGGCGGTGCTGGCCAGGCTCCGGTGCCGGGGTGGCGGCTCGGGCGGCCGGGCCGTCCGAGCGGCTGGTGCGCGGTGCGGCGGAGTGGCGGCTCCGACGCTCTCGGCCAGCGGTGCTGCTCGTGCTCGGCTCGCTGCGCCGCGGTCGGTGCGGGCGTGGCCGGAGGTTGTTCCGGAGGGTGCTGCGCGGGTTGCTGCGGGGGTCGTTCCGGAGGGAGCTGGGGAGAGCGCTGCGCGGTTCGGGCGACTCCGGGCGCGCTGGCGCGTGGGCGCTCGGACTCGTTCGTTCGTGGGCGCTCGGACTCGCTGCTGCGTTGCCGCGCGCTGAAGGGGCGGTGCCTGGTGTGCCGGGCGTGTCGTGCCCGCGGGCGTTGCGGGGTGGCCAGGCCCAGGAGTGCGGGCATGCGCAGCAGTGTCGACAGGCCGGCGCCGAGGACGAGGCCGAGGTGCAGGCTCGGTTCGAGCAGCGGTGTCAGCACGGGGCGCCTCCCGGGGTGTGCGGAGTTCGCGGCAGCTGGTGCGGTGCGGGCGGGGTTGGTCGCGCGCCGGGGGCGGTCGCGGGGCGCGGCGCTGCTGCAGCGCGTGCCGTCGCCGCGGTGTGCGGCGCCGTTTCGGGGGCTGCGTCCGGTTCCGCGTCTGCGCTGGTCGGTGCGGTGGTCTCGCCGGTGGGGGTGATCTCGTGGGAGTACTCGTCGAGGGCGGCGGCGAGTTCGGTGAGGGCGTGGGCCGTGTCGCGGCAGCACTCGGGGGTGTAGCGGTCGCCGCCGATTTCGAAGGCCGCCTCGTCCAGCAGCCACTGCCCGCGGCGCAGCAGTAGTGCCATGGCCGTGCGTCGGCTCATGCGCCACCTCCCGTGTTGTGCTCGCTGCTCGTGCTGGGCCGGGTGCGGCTCTGCGCGGGTGCGTGTTCCTCGCGGGCGCTGCGGTCGGGTGTGCGCGTGGTGCGAGCGGGCACGCCGGCGAGTGGGCGGACGCGTTCGTCGCAGTCGAAGCAGGTCGGCCAGAACCAGGCCACCTCGCCGGTGGCCGTGGTCAGCTGCCGGCCGCACAGGGTCGTCACCGACATGTCCGGCGGGAACTCCCGTCCCGGCGGCGGCACCTCGTCCCGGCTGGCGTGCCGGTGCCCCTCGGCAGGCACCCACGTGAACGGACGCGGCCACATCGACACATCACCTCCATGTTGCTGGTGCATCTGGTGTTAACTGGTGCACACCAGATTGCTTTGAGCGCACCACCCTTGCAATGCCCCGGAAGGTCGACATTGAAGCCGGTGCCTCGGACATAGGATCTGCGTATGGCCCGCACCAATGGAGGAACGCCTCGCGCTCGCGCTCTCGGAGCCGAACTACGACAAGCACGTGAAGAACGTGGGGTGGGTGTCCGAGAGTTGGCTCGGAGGTTGGGGAGTGATCACTCCAAGCTGTCTCGGTACGAGAGCGGGCAGGCCGCGGCTCCGACGCCTGAGTACGTCGCGAGCGTCCTGACGGCTCTTGGCGCGTCAGAGGACGAGCGAGACCGGATCGTCGAGATGGCGCGTGGTGCCAATGAGTCGACTTGGCTCACGCCGGGAGTGCCGGGCGTGCAACACGAACTCACGACTCTGATCGAGTTCGAGCGCGATGCGAGTGCCATTTCTGAGATCGCGAACATGGTGATTCCCGGCCTGCTTCAGACATCCGCCTACGCACGGGCTGTCATGCTCGGTGCTGAACGTGATGATGTGGAAGCCCGAGTGGCCCTGCGTATGGGGCGTCATGAAAGGTTGACCGGTGAGGACGCCCCGGAGTTCACCGCCCTGGTGGTTGAAAGCGCGCTACGCAACCCCGTTGGTGGCTGGGAAGTCCTCAGCGGGCAACTTGCTCATCTGTTGAAGGCTTCCGAGTGGTCGAACGTGACGATTCGCGTCCTGCCGTCGACCCTTGCCGTTTGGCACCCTGCGCATGTCGGTTCCTACATCCTTTTCGAGTTCCCCAAAGCCGCACCGATAGTTCACATCGAGCAGTACAGCTTGTCGGTATTCCTGCACGACCAACAAGATGTTCGTGCGTACGTTTCAGCGACCGAAAAGCTGCGCGGCTTGGCGCTGGACGAAAATTCCTCGCGGCAGCTCATAGCCGCGACGAAAAATGAGGTGGAGGAGTATCTATGAAATCGAAATCTGTCGTCGGGTGGCGCAAGTCCACGCGCTCGCACCATCAGACTTCGTGCGTCGAAGTCGGTCGCATCGTTGGCGGCGCGGCCGTGCGGGACACGAAGGATCGGGGCGCTGGCTACATCACGGTGGGCACGGCGCAGTGGTCGAGCTTCTTAGCTTCGTTGAAGTCGGGGACGTTCGACCGCTGAGCGGTAGTGCCGCGGGCCGTGCTCACGGGTCCGGTGGGCATGGCCCGTCCCGTCCGCTCGGTACGCCCCGACGTGCGCGCGAGCCCGCGAGCGCACGTCGCCCCAAGCACGCGCCCGCGCGGACCGGGGGCTATTCGGGGAAGTCGGCCCGGCGGATGCGCTCAACACTGCGCTCGGTTCCCAGCTCCGACCGCGCCTCCGGATGATCCAGGTAGTACACCAGCGCGTGGTAGGCCAACGCCGGGTCGACGGACAGGAAGGCTCCCGATATTCGTAGAACGTTGCCCTTCTTGATGGAGGTGGAGGAAGCTCGGCTCGAGTCGATCCCCATAGCAATATCGGGCGAATCTCCGTACGAGGGGAAGATGTGGGCCAGGGCATCCCAAGGTGCCGATTCTTCAGGTCCCAGTGACTTGTAGGCGACTCCAGTGGGCGTGAGTCGCAGGGACCCCTGTGCGGTGGGTTCTCGCTGCGTCCGCCAGAGGAACCAGATGATCCCCGCGACGAACGCGGTCGAAAGAAGGGTCTGGAAAATTATCCATCCGCCCGTGTCGCCACCGAAGAGCACTAAACCCCAGGACATCAAGGCGATGAAGCCGAAGCCGAGCAATCCCGCGGAAAGTGCTGCGACGACCACTGCCCACACGCCGCGCGAGTTCGGGACGACTGTGGCTGAGCCGTGCTCGGTCTGACTGATGTGGACGGCTGCAACACTGCGCCGACGCACGCGCAGACGCAGCAGCGCCGTCCCCGACGAAAGGGCTATCGCGAATATTCCCCCGGATAGCAGGATGATGGTGGAACCGTCGATGGCGCCGGTGCCAACCTGAAAAGCCCCCACTATCCCGGCGGCCAAACCGAAAATCCCAAACGCAATGACAACTGCCGTTGGCTTAACTCCACCCGGTGCGTCCCACTCGGACGGCCACGGAGGAAGTCCTGCTTCCTCCCCGCTTGTTTGCGCCACTGGCTTGTACTCCTCACGCACGAGCACGGGTCGATGTTTTAGAAGAGAGCGTCCCATGTTGACTTTGCCGCGTCTCCGATGGCACTACCCGCGGCTTCGACACCTTCATTGATCTTGTTCGTGACGCCGTCTGGCATAGCGTCCCAAAGCGCATCGCCAGCCATTCCGACAAGAATTCCACCGCCAACACCGGCCGCTCCGATCCCCACAGCGGCCCAACCGACCGGGTTTGAGACGAGCATGGTGACTCCGGCGGTCGCGGCAACCCCGCCGCCATAGGCCAAAGCCCCGGAGAAGATGGCTTTGCCAGGGGGTTTTCCATGGCTGATGTCCCAGGCGACGCCGCCCACCGCGAGGCCACGTCCTGCGGCTCTCACTGCAATTCCTGCAGCGCCGCGTTCAGCATGAGCAGCTCGGGCCTTGGCCTCTTCGGCCTGCATCACCTTGGTCTGCTGTTGCTGCGCATGAAACTGCGCTTCAGTGCTTCCGCCGGGGGATTTGAGGTAGCGCGCGTGTGCGTTCCTGCTTTCCTGGAGCAGGCGGTCAGCCTCAGCTCTAAGGATCTTTTGGTGGAACTTGATGAGTCCGCCGCCGGATCCTTGAACGAACTCGCCAGCATGCACATGCCACTTTTGTTGAGCAGTTTGCCACGCGTTGAGGGCCCGCTTCTTCGCCTGCTCGTGTATGGAGTTCGCGCGGTCGGCCTCCTGCTTGGCAGCGGCGTAGGCCGCCGCTTTCTTCTCGTGGGCCTGCACGGCCGCCATCGCGTTGCCGTGCGCCTCACGTGCCTGGGGCGTCGCGTCCGCGGGGAGGCCGGCCGGCTGCGACGGCGCGGGCCCGGGGGAGAGGATCTGCGTGTCCGTGACCGTCAGCCCACCGTCACGAGCGATCTGCTTCGCCCGCTCCGCCCCCTTTTGAGCCGTGTGCAGCTGGTCGGCGTACTGCTCGACCGAGCGGCCCATCTCTTCCGCCTCGGTGGCGAGGTCATCCCCCTTGGGAGCTCCGGACCGCATCGTGCCGCGGAAGCCCTCGCTGGCGGCGCCCGTCCAGCCGGCTTCAGCGCTGGTACGGCCCTTGTGGATCTGGCTGACGCAGTCGTGCACTCCGGAAGCGAGCTTCGTGCGCATCCACTCGCCGGATGCGCGAATGCTCGCCGGGTTGCCCTCGAATCGGACGTTGACCGACACCGATCCCCCTAGGACGGATTGACGCGCTGGAAGCGCTGGCTGTTCTCGTCGTCCGTGCTCGCGTAGGTGCGGCCGCTGTCCTCGACAGCATCAGCGGCAGCTGCGGCACCGGTCGCGAGCTCTCCCGCCTGATCCACGAAGTGGCTGAGCAGCTGCCCCAGCGGCCCGCTGACCGCGCCGGCGTCGGGCGCTGAAGGCACGGAGCCTTCGAGATCGGCAACGGACTGACTGCCGCTGCGCAGCGACGATGCAATACCCTGCAAAGTCCCGTGGTCGACTTCGTAACCCATGGTCCCTCCATCACGCTCCGCGCTGGTGCTCCGGCGGGATCTCCACGTCCAGCAGGATCACGTCGAACGGCTGCGCCTCGTCGAACTCCTCCAGCTGCGCGGTCCACACGACGACCCACGGCTGCTGCCGGCCGCAGCAGTGCACGAGCCGGTCGAGCGCGGAGTAGACGAGCAGTGCGGTCCGCCCATCGCGCATCGTGCGCATGTCCAACGACAACTCCCCCTCGTCCGGGCTGGAGACGTTGCACGGCACGTACACCACGGGCGGGAACTGCACCCCGTCAGCAGCAGCGGAAACCGCAGGTCCGGGCGACTGGGGTGAGTCGCCGATCCCGGTGCTCCGCCCTCCCAGGACGGCCTCGGCCGCCGACTGCGGAGGGGCGAAGAACTCGTCGTTCCCGCTCAACCCACGTCCCCCTGTGCACGTCCTCGCGAGCAGCGCGAGCGATCCACGGCTACCTGTGCAACATCGAAGTCTTGCACACGGCCGAGTGAGCGTGGGGCGATCTGCGCGAACGAACGTGAGCAACGTGCTCGTGAGCCGGGCAAGAGCCCTCAACACTGGTGATCTTGCTGCCCGGGATGCTCGGCCGGATCCCCGACCTGCGCACAACGGACGAAGTTCGTCCGTTCGCCGCTAGGAACCGGGACCCCGCCCGTGCGAAAATCGCGGTGCACGGGAAGGGAGGCGGACTCATGACGGAGCCGCGTGGTGAGACCGCGAGGTCGACCGGGAGGCCGCGTTTCGACCGCAAGCACGCGTGGACGCGGTTCGTCGGCGTCCTCAGCACGCTCGTGCGCGTCGTCGGATCGGTGTTCGCGGCGCTGCTCGCCCTGCACGTGGTGCTCGTGCTCGGCGGCGCCAACCCGGACCACGCCGTGACCAGGTTCGTCGCCTCCTGCGCCGATCCGCTCGCGCTGGGGCTGCAGAACCTGTTCACGCCAGCGGACCCGCAGCTGGCCGTGCTGCTCAACTACGGCATCGCCGCGCTGTTCTGGTTGCTGATCACCTCGATCGCCCTGCGCATCCTCCGCTCCCTCGCGTGACCCGCCCGCGGCGAGCGAACCCGCCGGGGTCGTTCCCGCCGCCGGGCCGGGAACAGCAGGACCGCGCAGCAGCAGGAGCGAAAAGCCGCGCGGTGCGGCGGCTCCCCGCGGACGCGCCGCGCCCGCCGGGGTGTCGCCCGGCGGGCGCGGACGGCGGGAACCGGGTCCCGGATCACCAGGCCACCGGACCGGATCACCAGCGCGGGGAGTTCCAGGTCCCGTCGAAGACGATCTCACCGAGCTCCTTGCGCGAGCGGGGCGCGGCCTCCTTCTCCCGCAGCCGGTCGTCGAGCTGTTCGACCGGGCCCTGCGGACCGACCGCGATCGCGACGAGCGGCTCGTGGTCGTCCGGCACGGCGAAGGCCGCGCGCGCGGCCTCCCGGTCGAAACCGGCCATCTGGTGCGCCACCAGGCCTTCGGCCTCGGCCTGCAGCACGAGGTTCTGCGCGGCCAGGCCGAGGCCGTACTCGCCGTACGGCATGGGATCGCCCTCGTCGCCCGCGCTGCGCGCGACGCCGAGCACCAGGGCCGCGGCGGCATCGGCCCAGGACCGGTTGCCGCGGGCGAGGGTGTCGTAGATGCGCTTGTAGGCGTCTTCGCCGCGCCGCCCCGCGATGAACCGGGCGGGCTGGGTGTTGCCCCACGAGGGGGCCCAGCGCGCGGCTTCGAAGAGCGCCTTGAACTGCTCGTCGCTCAGCTCGGCGGAGCGGTCGAACGAGCGCGGGCTCCAGCGCCCGGCCAGCAGCGGGTGCAGCGGCACGGCGGTTTCGGCCGGCTTCGCCAGTGGTCCGGTGCTTTCGGATTCCTGCGTGGTCACGGCACCTCCTGTGAATTTCCTCGGCCCGGTCTGAATCTCGTCGGCCCAGTCTGGCACGCGGTGCGCGGGCGAGGTCCGGTCGGAACCGCGGCTGCGGTGGTGAACACTTCGCGGGAAATGCCCACCACCCTCCCGGGAAGTTCGTGCAGGTGGGTGAGACGTCGCGTCGGATCGGGCGCTGCCGGATCGGATTCAGTCAGAGCGGGTTCCGCCGGATCGGGCTGCTGGAGCGGGGCTGCCGGTGTCGGGTCCGGCTAGATCGCGTAGGACCAGGCGGTCAGGGAGTAGGCGCCGAACCAGGAGCCGAACAGCACCACGAACGCGATCGTGGCGGCCGCGGTGGTCCGCCGCCGGTGGGCCAGCCCGATCGCCACCGGGATGAGCAGCGGGAACGCGGGCAGCATCAGCCGCACCTTGGAGTACATCAGCCCGTCCGTGCCGAGGTCGAGCACGAGCACGGCGGCGGCGAACAGCACCAGCGGCCACGGGATGCGCGTCCGCAGGCACAGCACGAGCAGGGTGAGCGCCACCAGCAGGATCCACACGGTGAGCGTCTCCAGCACCGAGCTCTCGGTGCTGAGCGTGTCCAGCGCGAAGGAGCCGGTGGCGGCGCCGAAGTCGAACTCGGAGGACCACCCCTGCCGCTGCAGCGCGAAGTACCCGGTGGGGTTGCCGGTCTGCAGGCCGACCCAGCAGACGTAGGCGAGCATCCCGAGCGGTGCGAGGACGACCGCCTGCCAGGGGCGCCAGGAGTCGCGTCCGCGCAGCAGGGCGGTGATCGCGGCGAGCGCGACCACGCCGATCAGCGCCGCCGCGGTGGGGCGCACGAGCCCGGCCGCGGTGCAGCACAGGCCCGCCAGCAGCCAGTCGCGCTCGAGCACGCCGACCATGGCCCAGATCGCCAGCGCGCAGAACAGCGCCTCGGAGTAGGCCATGGACAGCACGATCGACATGGGCGCTGCGGCGAACAGCGCCACGAGCAGCAGGCCCACGGCGCGGCTGCCGCTCACGGCCCGCCCGATGCGGACCAGCCCCCAGGCACCGGCGACGCCCGCGGCGAGGCTGACCGCGATGCCCGCGCCGAGCACGCCGAGCCCGGGCAGCACCGAGACGAGCCGCACCAGCAGCGGGAACCCGGGGAAGAACGCCAGCGGGGTTTCGGGGTGCCGCTCGCCGCGGCCGTCGACCATGGCCGGGTCGACCCCGCCGTAACCGTGGGCGGCGATCTCCAGGTACCACTCGCCGTCCCAGGAGGCGAGGTTCTCGCCGGCGGACTGGTCGTTGGCGGCGGAGAGCCAGCCCAGCAGCAGCAGTCCCACTCCGCGGACTGCGAGGTACACCACAGCCGGCGCGAGCACCAGCGCGGCGCGGCGGTGCCGGTCGAACCGTTCGGCGAGGATCGCGCGCAGTCCGTCCAGCAGCGGTTTCCGCTGCGCATCCGCGGGTGCGGACCCGTCGTCCCGGCGCGGGCCGAGCGTGCGCGCAGTGGTGGGCACCCCGCTCCTTCCAACCGTCGGCGCAACCGGTGTTGACCAGGGTAGTGACGAGCGGTGGATTGGGGTTCGCCGGTCCTCGTTCGGTACGCTGTGCTCACAGTGAACCGGTCGGCCAGCGACCCGGCTGGGTGACGGCCGGTTCCCGGAGGCGACCCCCGCGGCGTTGGCGGGCGCGCGGCGCTTCGGTCCACCGGAACTGGGGGCACCGAGCAGGGTCCGCGGACCCCGCGGGGCTGACTGCCGGGCCGGTGCGGTGCGGGGTCGCAACGGGAGTGACCGCACGGCTCGAGGAGGTTTGTTCACGTGGCGCTCGTCGTCCAGAAATACGGCGGTTCCTCGCTCGAGAGTGCCGACCGGATCAAACGCGTCGCCGAGCGCATCGTGGAGACCCGGAAAGCCGGCAACGACGTGGTCGTGGTCTGCTCCGCGATGGGCGACGCGACCGACGAGCTGCTGGACCTCGCCCAGCAGGTCAACCCGGCGCCGCCGGAGCGGGAACTGGACATGCTGCTCACCGCCGGTGAGCGGATCTCCAACGCGCTCGTGGCCATGGCGATCGAGGCGCTCGGCGCGGAGGCCCGGTCCTTCTCGGGCTCGCAGGCCGGCGTGCTGACCACGGCGGCGCACCAGAACGCCCGCATCATCGACGTCACCCCCGGCCGCGTCCGCGAGGCGCTGGACCAGGGGCAGATCGTGCTGGTCGCGGGCTTCCAGGGAGTGGCGCAGGACACGCACGACATCACCACGCTCGGCCGGGGCGGGTCGGACACGACGGCGGTGGCGGTCGCCGCGGCGATGGAAGCCGACGTCTGCGAGATCTACACCGACGTCGACGGCGTCTACACCGCCGACCCGCGCATCGCGCCCGACGCCCGGCACCTGGACAACGTCACCTACGAGGAGATGCTGGAACTGGCCGCCACCGGGGCGAAGGTGCTGCACCTGCGCGCCGTCGAGTACGCCCGCCGGTACGGCGTTCCGCTGCACGTCCGCTCGTCCTATTCGGCCAAGACGGGAACGCTGGTTTCCGGCTCAGTGGAGGACCTTTCCGTGGAACAGGCGATGATCACCGGCGTCTCGCACGACCGGTCGGAGGCGAAGGTCACGGTGCGGGAAGTACCGGACAACCCGGGGATCGCGGGACGCATCTTCCGCGTCGTCGCCGATGCCGGCATCGACATCGACATGGTGCTGCAGAACGTGTCCAGCACCGCTTCGGCGCGCACCGACATCACCTTCACCGTCTCCCGCAGCAACGGCCCGCGCGCCGTCGCGGAGCTGGAGGAGATCCAGTCCGAGATGGGCTTCTCCGAGGTCGTCTACGACGACCAGGTCGGCAAGGTGTCCCTGGTCGGCGCCGGCATGCGTTCGCACCCGGGCGTGACGGCGACCTTCTGCGAGGCGCTGTACGACGCGGGTGTGAACATCGACATCATCAACACCTCCGAGATCCGGATTTCCGTGCTGATCGCCGAGTCGCAGCTGGACGACGCCGTCGCCGCCCTGCACCGCGCGTTCGAGCTCGGTGGCGACGAGGAGGCCGTCGTGTACGCGGGGAGTGGTCGCTGATGGCGCCGACGCTGGCGATCGTGGGTGCCACCGGAGCGGTGGGCACCGTCATGACCGAGATCATCAACGCGCGCGGGTCCGTGCCGTGGGGCGAGATCCGCCTCATCGCCTCGGCCCGCTCGGCGGGCAGGAAGGTCACCGTGCGCGGCCGCGAGACGACGATCGTCGAGCTGGCGCCGGAGGCCTTCGACGGGGTGGACGTCGCGCTGTTCGACGTGCCCGACGCGGTCTCCGCGGAGTGGGCGCCGGTCGCGGTGGAGCGCGGCGCCGTCGCCGTGGACAACTCGGGCTCGTTCCGCATGGACCCCGAGGTGCCGCTGGTGGTGCCGGAGGTCAACGCCGAGAAGGTGCACGACCGCCCGAAGGGCGTCATCGCCAACCCGAACTGCACGACGCTGTCGATGATGGCCGCGCTGGGGGCGCTGCACCACGAGTTCGGGCTGCGCGAGCTCGTCGTCGCCTCCTACCAGGCGGCCTCGGGCGCCGGGCAGGAAGGCGTGGACCGGCTGTACGCGGAGCTGGAAGCCGTGGGCGGCAAGCAGGTCGGCGTGCGGTCCGGGGACGTGGCCGAGGCGCTGGGCGCGGCCGGGCTGTCGCCGGAGACGCCGTTCAAGGCGCCGCTGGCGATGAACGTGGTGCCGTGGGCCGGCTCGCTGAAGGAGGACGGCTGGTCCTCGGAGGAGCTGAAGGTCCGCAACGAGTCCCGCAAGATCCTCGGCATCCCGGAGCTGAAGGTCTCGGCGACGTGCGCGCGGGTGCCGGTGCTGACCACGCACTCGCTGGCGGTGCACGCGACGTTCGCCTCCGACGTGGACGTGGCGCGCGCCCGCGAGGTCTTCGGCGGGCAGTCCACGGTCGTGCTGCAGGACGACCCGGAAGGCGGGGTGTGGCCCACCCCGGCCGCGGTCGTCGGCGAGGAGCCCACCTACGTCGGCCGCCTGCGGCAGGCGATGGACTTCCCGAACACGCTCGACTTCTTCGTCTGCGGGGACAACCTCCGGAAGGGGGCCGCGCTGAACACCTACGAGATCGCGGAGACCCTCGCGGGGTAGTAGGACTTCATCGGGTCGTTCCGCGCTGCTGCGCTGAGGCGCTGAGGCGCTGAGGCCCTCGCGGGCTGACGCCTCGGCGCGCGGAACTCGGCACGGGCTCCCCGCCGGCTCTCGGCCGGCGGGGAGCCCGTCGTCGTGCGGGCGCTGAACGGGGCGCGACCGCGCCCGTCCCTCTCCTCGGCGCCTGCCGCACCGCTCCGGGCGGGGCCGCAGTCTGTCTGGTTCCCGCCACGCGCGGGGACTGGCCACGGTTTTCGCAGCGGGATACGTTGTTGCGCGCCGCGCCGGCGGTGCGGCGTCCGGAGCACCCGAGAAGAAGGTCCTGATGAGCACGCGCAACGAGGACGTCGACGCGGTCGCGGCACCGGCGAGCTCCCGCCCCCGGGAGATCACGCTCAAGGCGGTGGTCCTGGCGGTGCTGCTGGCCGTCGTGCTCTCCGCCGCGAACGCCTACCTCGGGCTCAAGGTCGGCATGACCGTGTCGGCGTCCATCCCGGCAGCGGTCATCTCCATGGGGATCTTCCGGTTCTTCCGCCGGTCCAGCATCGTGGAGAACAACATCGTGCAGACCGCCGCCTCGGCGGGCGAGTCGCTGGCCGCGGGCATGATCTTCACGCTGCCCGCGCTGATCCTGCTGGGCTACTGGGCGGACTTCCCGTACCTGCCGGTCATGGCGATCACCCTGTGCGGCGGCGTGCTCGGGGTGCTGTTCACCGTTCCGCTGCGGCGGGCGCTGATCGTCGAGAAGCCGCTGCGGTTCCCGGAGGGCGTGGCCACCGGTGAGGTGCTCAAGGCGGGCAAGTCCGGTGGCGGCGAGGCCCGCTCCATCGCGATCGCCGGTGTCGCCGGCGGGCTGCTGAAGTTCTGCCAGACCGGCCTGGGCGTGGCGGCCTCCTCGGTGTCCACAGCGGTCAAGGCCGGCGGCGCGGTCATCGGCCTGGGCAGCGAACTCGGCGTCGCGCTGCTGGGCGTGGGCTACATCGTCGGCATCAACATCGCCGTGCTCGTGTTCGCCGGCGGCGCGCTGGCCTGGTTCGTGGCGATCCCGCTGTACATGCTGCTGACCGACCCGGCGCAGCTGACGAGCCTGACCGGGGGCGCCAGCGGGTACGCCGCGGCCGAGGCGATCTGGGAGGAGCGGGTGCGCTACCTCGGCGTCGGGGCGATGGCCGTCGGCGGCATCTGGGCGCTGCTGGCGGTGCTGCGGCCGATCCGCGACAGCATCGTCTCCTCGGTGCAGGCCCTGCGCGACAGCCGCTCCGGGAAGTCCGGCGGGCTGGCGCGCACCGAGCGCGACATCCCGGCGAACTTCCTCGGCTACGGCACGCTCGTGCTGGCCGTTCCGGTGTTCCTGGTGTTCCTGTTCAACGTGGACGCCGAGCGGCTCCAGATCGGCGGCGGGGTGTTCCTCGCCACGATCACCTTCGGGCTGCTGTTCGCGCTGGTCGCCGGGTTCGTCTTCTCCTCGGTCGCCGGGTACATGGCCGGTCTGGTCGGCTCGTCGAACAACCCCATCTCCGGGGTGTCCATCCTGACGCTGCTGACGAGCTCGCTGGTGCTGCTGGGGATCCTGGGCACGCAGATCGACTTCACCGGCAACGAGGCCAAGGCGACCGTCGGGGCGGCGACCGCCGTCATCATCTCCGCGGTGGTGGCCAGCGCCGCCGCCATCGCCGGGGACAACATGCAGGACCTCAAGGCCGGCTACATCGTCGGCGCCACCCCGTGGAAGCAGCAGATCATGCAGATCATCGGCGTGGTCTCGGCGGCGGTGTGCCTCGCGCCGACCTTGTCGGTGCTCTACACCGCCTACGGGCTGGGCGACTCGCTGCCGCGGCCGGACATGGACCCGTCGCAGGCGCTGCAGGCACCGCAGGCGACGTTGATGAGCTCGGTCTCCGAGGGCGTGTTCCTCGGCGGTCTGCCGTGGACGGTGATCGGCCTCGGCGCGCTGGTGGCGGTCGCGCTCATCGCGCTGGACCAGCTCCTCGCGCGCCGCGGGGCGTCGTTCCGCACCCCGGTGCTGGCCGTGGCGGTCGGGCTGTACCTGCCGCTGGAGCTGTCCGTGCCGATCTTCATCGGCGGGTTGCTGGCCGTGGCCACGGCGCGGGCGCGCCGCCGCCGCGGTGCCGAGGGTTCCGAACGCCGCGGGGTGCTGTTCGCCTCCGGGCTGATCACCGGCGAGGCGCTGGTCGGCATCCTGCTGGCGATCCCGTTCGCCGCGGCGCAGAGCGCCGAGGTGTTCATGATCGGTCCGCAGGCCCTGGGCGTGTCCGAGGGGGCGTTCACCGCCGGCAGCAACGTGCTCGGCATCGCCGCGTTCGTGTTCTTCGTGCTCTGGCTGTACCGCGTGGCGGCCCGGGGTCGCGGCTGACCGCGTGCCGCCCGGAGGGCGGGGAGCACCTGGTCGGGTCATGCGCCGCGGACAGATATCTCACAGTTCGACCTTTCGAGCTCGCCGTCGACGCAGCGCGACCGCGCGTGCGCGCAGGGCGATGATTTCTGGGCACATCGCCGGTTCCGGACCGCGCGTGGACTAGACCACGTCCCGTGATCCGATTCAGCCGGGTTTAAGTTGTGCGGCATGAGCGCACTTGCGAGCGCGACCGATGTGGTCCTCGGCATCGACGCCGGAACCACGGCCGTGAAGATCGTCGTGACGGCACGCGATGCGCGGATGCTGCACCGGCTCGAACGCGAGTACCCGCTGTACTCCGACGACAGCGGTGCCGCCGTGCACGACGCGGACGAAGTGCGCGAGACGGTGATCGCGGCGCTCGCTGACGGGGTCCGCTGGGCGCAGCAGCAGGGGTGCGCGGTCGCCGCGCTGTCGTTCAGCACCGCGATGCACACGCTGGTCGGCGTGGACGGCTCCGGGTCCGCGGTGACGCCGGCGTTCACCTGGGGCGACTCCCGGGCCCAGGACGTGGCCGCGCGGCTGCGCGAGGACCCGCGGAGCCGGCAGCTGCACCGCGAGACCGGCACCCCGGTGCACACGCAGTCGGTGATGGTCAAGCTCGCCTGGCTGACCGAGCAGCGCCCCGACCTCGCCCGCGCCGCGTCCCGCTGGTGCGCGCTGAAGGACTACGTCGTCGGCGCGCTCGTCGACGACTTCGTCACCGACTTCTCGCTGAACTCCGGCAGCGGTCTGCAGGACATGCGCACCCGGGACTGGCACGCTCCCGCGCTCTCGGTCGCCGGCGTGCGCGCCGAACAGCTGCCGCGCATCGCCGCGCCCACGGACGTTCTCGGCCTGTCGCGGAGCGCGGCCTCCCGCGTGGGGCTGCCGTCCGGCACCCCGGTGGTGCTCGGCGGCGGTGACGGACCGCTGGCCAACCTCGGCGTCGGCGCGGTGCGCCCCGGCGCGGCGGCGGTTTCGCTCGGGACGAGCGGGGCGCTGCGCGTGGTGAGCGGCGTCGGGAGCGTGGACGAGCGGTGCCGCACGTTCAGCTACGCCCTCACCGAGGACATGTGGGTGCTCGGCGGCGCGGTGAGCAACGGGGCGGTCGTGGGGCAGTGGGCCGCCGAGACGTTCGGCGTGGAGATGTCCGCGGTGCTCGACGAGGCGCTGGCCGTGCAGCCCGGGGCCGACGGCCTGGTCGCGCTGCCGTACCTGCTGGGGGAGCGCGCTCCGTGGTGGCGGTCGGGGCTGACCGGTGCGCTGCTGGGGCTGCGCCGTTCGCACGGGCGCGCCGAGATCACGCGCGCCGTCATCGAGGGGGTCGCGCAGCAGCTGGCGCTGGTGCGCGACGCGGTGGTCGACTCGGGGGCGCGGGTGGACGCGGTGCGCGCCACCGGCGGCGGGTTCCGCAGCGAGGTCTGGCGCAGCACGGTCGCTGCGGCCCTGGGGTGCGATCTGCAGCTTCCCGGATCCAGCGGTGGTTCGGGCGTGGGTGCTGCGCTGCTCGCGTGGTACGCGCTCGGCGAGCTGAGCACGTTGGACAGCGCGGCCGACCTGGTGCGCGTCGAGGAAACGGCCGAAGCGGACCCCTCGAGCGCCGAGTTCTACGAACGGCACCGGCCTCGTGTCGAAGCGCTGCACGAGGCGTTGCTCGGGTTGCACGGGTCGTGACCCGCTGCACCGTCCACTGTGATCCATACCGCGGAGTGCGCGTGAATCGCGGAATTCTGCGGCATGGTTTCCCGCTAACCGTGGCACAACGAGGTGAACGTTAGGGGCGGACCTGTGTCCACTGCGATCAATCTCGCCGCCGGAGGAGTGCTGGCGGCGGACAATCCGATGATCCACAATTCACCGGCAGTGGCGTTGTCGGTCGCCGGTGGTGCGATCGCGGTGCTGCTGGTCCTCATCATGGGGCTGAAGATGCAGCCCGTGATCGCGCTGCTGGTGGTGAGCCTGGCGAGCGCGCTGCTGCTGGGCGTGCCGGTCGGCGACGTGATGGACACGCTCTACGACGGGATCGGTGAGACGCTCGCCGAAGTGGCCCTGCTCGTGGCCCTGGGCGCGATGCTCGGCCGGATGCTGGAGGTCTCCGGCGGTGCCGGCGTGCTCGCCGAGGCCATGGTGCGGCGGTTCGGCGAAAAGCGCGCCCCGTTCGCGCTCGGTGTCGGGGCGCTGCTGTTCGGCATCCCGATCTTCCTGGACGTCGGCATCATCATCTTCCTGCCGATCGTGTTCTCCGTCGCCAAGCAGCTCGGCGGCTCGGTGCTGCGCTACGGGCTGCCCGTGGCCGGTTCTTTCGCGGTGATGCACGCGTTCGTCCCGCCGCACCCGGGTCCGGTGGCCGCGGCCGGCATGCTCGGAGCGGACATCGGCCTGCTGCTGCTGATCGGACTGGTCGTGGCGATCCCGACGTGGCTCGTCGCCGCGCTGGCCTTCGGCTCCTTCACCGGGCGCCGGGTCCACCTGCCGATCCCGGACATGTCGCTGACCTCCGGCGCGCC
The DNA here is from genome assembly GCF_054782015.1 of Salinifilum aidingensis. Lineage (NCBI taxonomy): Bacteria > Bacillati > Actinomycetota > Actinomycetes > Pseudonocardiales > Pseudonocardiaceae > Salinifilum > Salinifilum aidingensis. The sequence continues at coordinate 323,356 of NZ_BAAGTH010000003.1, forward strand.
CGGCACGACCGGGGGGTGCGGCTCCACCGGCGAGGGCGGCGCGCGTCCGTCCATGGCCACCGTGCTGTCGATGCTGCTGCTGCCGGTGGTGCTGATCCTGCTCAACACCGGGTTGAGCACGCTGTCCGAGGCCGGGGTGGTCGGCGAGGACAACGGCGTCGTGCAGGCGCTGATGCTCGTCGGCGAGAGCCCGATCGCGCTGGCGATCGCCGTGCTGCTGGCCTCGCTCGTGCTGGGCAAGGCGCGCGGCATGACCGGCAAGGACATCGAGAAGAACCTCACCGGGGCGCTGGCCCCGATCGCGGCGGTCATCCTGGTCACCGGTGCCGGCGGCATGTTCGGCGCGGTGCTGGAGACCGGCGGTGTCGGGCAGGCGCTCGCGGGCACGCTGCAGGACCTCGGGGTGCCGCTGATCCTGGCCGCGTTCCTCATCGCCGTGGTGATGCGCGTGGCGCAGGGCTCGGCCACGGTCGCGATCACCACGGCCGGCGGGTTCATCGCCCCGGCGGTGCAGGCGGCGGGCGACATCTCCCCGGCGCAGACGTGCCTGGTCGTGATCGCCGTCGCGGCCGGTGCCACGGTCCTGTCGCACGTCAACGACTCGGGTTTCTGGCTGGTCAGCCGGCTGTTCGGGATGGACGTGGGCACGACGCTGCGCACGTGGACGGTGCAGGAGACGCTCATCGGCGTGGTCGGCTTCCTCATCGCCTGCGGGCTCTGGACGGTGCTCTGAGGTCGTTCCTCGAGCTCCGGCGTGCGCCGGCGCACCCGGCCGATGTGCGGAACCTGCTGGTCCGAACGGGCGTGCGCGCGTACCCCCGGCCCGTTGCTTTTCGGTCTCGTTGCCGGCGCTGCCGATCGCACGTCTGGCCGTGACGTGGATCTCCTTGCCAGGATTTCGAACGCTGTTCAGGCGGTCGCACTCGTGCGTCCGCCGCTGTCCCGTGCGTCGAATCCGCGGCGGTGCGCCGAGCGCACCCGTTGGGAGGGGATCCGCCCGTGTCGCCGTTTCCCGTGTCGCTGCCTCCGGAGCGCCTCGTCCTCGCAGAGCAACTCGCGCAGGCCCAGTCCCCGGCAGTGGGGACGGGGCCCGCCCTGACCATCGCCGTGGGGGCGATCACCGCGCTGCTGGCGCTGATCATCGGCGCGAAGATGCAGCCGGTCGTGGCGTTGCTGCTGGTGAGCCTGGCGAGCGCGCTGCTGCTCGGCGTGCCGGTCGGCGAGGTCATGGACACCCTCTACGAGGGGATCGGTGACACGCTCGCCGAAGTGGCCCTGCTGGTGGCCCTGGGCGCGATGCTCGGCCGGATGCTGGAGGTCTCCGGCGGGGCGAGCGTGCTGGCGCACTCGCTGGTGCGCGCCTTCGGCGAGCGGCGCGCCCCGTTCGCGCTCGGCGTGGCCGCGCTGCTGTTCGGTTTCCCGATCTTCTACGACGCCGCGCTGATCATCTTCCTGCCGGTGGTCTTCTCCGTGGCCAAGGCGCTCGGCGGCTCGGTGCTGCGCTACGGACTGCCGGTGGCCGGGGCGTTCGCCGCGATCCACGTCTTCGTCCCACCGCACCCGGGCCCCGTGGCCGCGGGCAGCATGCTCGGCGCGGACATGGGCCTGCTCGTGGTGGTGGGCCTCGTGGTCACCGTGCCCACCTGGCTGCTGGCCGGGTACGTGTTCGGCCGGCGCGTCGGCGACCGGGTGCGGCTGCCCGTGCCGGAGGTGTCGCTGGCCGCGCGGGAGGACTCCGCGCAGGAACCCGCGAATCCGCCGGGACTGCTGGCCGTGCTGTCCATGCTGGTGCTGCCGCTGCTGCTGATCCTGTCCAACACCGGGCTGGAAACGCTCGGCGAAGCCGGCGCGGTGAACACGGACAGCACCGCGGTGCAGGCGGTGCAGTTGATCGGTGAGAGCCCGATTGCGCTGGTCATCGCCGTGCTGGCGGCCGTGGTGGTGCTCGGCGTGCGTCGCGGGATGCGGCTGGGCGAGATCGAGCGGCACCTGTCGGACTGCCTCGGCCCGATCGCCGTGGTCATCCTCGTCACCGGTGCGGGCGGCATGTTCGGCGCCGTGCTCAACGAGGGCGGTGTCGGCCAGGCGCTGGCGGGCATGCTGCAGAGCCTGGGCGTTCCGCTGCTGCTGGCCGCGTTCCTCATCGCGATGGTGATGCGCGTGGCGCAGGGCTCGGCGACGGTGGCGCTGACCACCGCGGGCGGATTCATCGCTCCCGTCGTGCAGGCGACGCCCGGGCTGTCGGAGCTGCAGCTGTGCCTGGTCGTGATCGCCATCGCGGCCGGTGCGACGACGCTGTCGCACGTCAACGACTCGGGGTTCTGGATGACCAGCCGGCTGCTCGGCATGGATGTCCCGACCGCGCTGCGCACGTATACCGTGATGCAGACGCTGATCGGCACGATCGGGTTCCTGCTGGCCGCGCTGCTGTGGGTGGTGTTCTGAGGAGGGGGCGCACGCCTCGCGCCCGCGTCACCAGCGGCCCCCGATCAGTCCCGCCGACCCGCGCGGTGCCGCCTCCGGGCGGGTGATCAGCAGCGGGAACCGGGCGGTGCTCGCCGCGGACGTGGTCGTGCTGCTCGCTCCCGCGGCGCTCGCCGTGGTCCTCGCGGTGAGCGCCTTCCTGCTGGGCACGCTGCTGCGGGCGGCGCTCCGGCGAACCGCGAGAAGTTTTCTTGACTCGTTCCAATCTGGGTGTGGCATACTCGGGGCATCATGAACCTCAGCGCAACCTCCGCCAGCGGTACCGAGGGGCTCGCCCCGGCCGAGCAGCTGCGGGCCGCCGGTTTGCGAGCGACGAAACCGCGGCTCGCCGTGCTGGAGTGGCTGACCGGGCACCCGCACTCGACCGCCGAGCAGGTGGCCGGTGCCGTGCGCGGCCAGCTGGGGTCCGTGTCCACACAGGCCGTCTACGACGTGCTCAACTCCTGCACGCGCGTGGGCCTGCTCCGCCGCATCGAGCCGGCCGGGCACCCGGCCCGGTTCGAGACCCGAACCGCGGACAACCACCACCACCTGGTGTGCCGTGCCTGCGGCAGGACGGCTGATGTGGACTGCGTGCACGGAGCCGCACCCTGCCTGGCCCCGGCGAGTGTGGAAGGCTTCGCGGTCGACGAAGCGGAAGTCGTCTTCTGGGGCTACTGCCCAGACTGTCGGTCCTCGGCCGCGCAGCCCGAGGACGCAAACCACCACGAGGAGGGACGATCGTGAGTTCTCGACCCACGACGACCAACACCGGCATCCCGGTCGCCAGTGACGACCACTCCCTGACCGCCGGCCCGAACGGCCCGGTCCTGCTGCAGGACCAGTACCTGATCGAGAAGAACGCGCAGTTCAACCGCGAGCGCGTTCCGGAGCGCGTGGTGCACGCCAAGGGCGGCGGCGCGTTCGGTTACCTCGAGGTCACCGAGGACGTCAGCCAGTACACCAAGGCCAAGCTGTTCCAGCCCGGAACCCGCACCGACGCGCTGATCCGCTTCTCCACGGTCGCCGGCGAGCTGGGCTCCCCCGACACCTGGCGCGACCCCCGCGGCACGGCCATGAAGTTCTACACCAGCGAGGGCAACTACGACCTCGTCGGCAACAACACCCCGGTGTTCTTCATCCGCGACGCGATCAAGTTCCCCGACTTCATCCGCTCGCAGAAGCGCCGCGCCGACAACCACCTGCGCGACAACAACATGCAGTGGGACTTCTGGACCCAGTGCCCCGAGTCCGCGCACCAGGTGACCTGGCTGATGGGTGACCGCGGGCTGCCGAAGACCTGGCGGCACATGAACCTCTACGGTTCGCACACCTTCAGCTGGATCAACCACTCCGGCGAGAAGTTCTGGGTCAAGTACCACTTCAAGTCCGACCAGGGCCACGACTTCCTCTCCCAGGACGAGGGCGACCGGATGGCCGGTGCGGACTCCAACTTCCACATCCGCGACCTGTGGAACGCCATCAAGAAGGGCGAGGACCCGAGCTGGACCGTCTACGTCCAGATCATGCCCTTCGAGGAAGCGGCCGACTACCGGTTCAACCCGTTCGACCTGACCAAGGTGTGGCCGCACGGCGACTACCCGCTGATCAAGGTCGGCCGGTTCGTCCTCAACCGCAACCCGGAGAACTACTTCGCCCAGATCGAGCAGGCCGCCTTCGAGCCGACGAACATGCCCCCGGGCATCGGTGCCTCGCCGGACAAGATGCTGCAGGGCCGGCTGTTCGCCTACCCGGACGCCCACCGCTACCGCATCGGCGCCAACTACGCCGACCTGCCGGTGAACCGCCCGGTCTCCGAGGTGAACAGCTACGCCAAGGACGGTCCGATGCGGTACAGCTACGGCCAGGACCCGGTGTACGCGCCGAACTCCTACGGCGGTCCGCACGCCGACGCGAGCACGGACGGCGACGACTCGGCGACCGGCGTCGAGCAGGAGGTCATCCGCTCCGCCTACGCCAAGCACGCGGAGGACGACGACTTCGGCCAGCCCGGCACGATGGTGCGCGAGGTCTTCAGCGACGCCGAGCGCGAGCGCTTCGTCAACAACGTCTCCGGCCACCTGCTCGACGGCGTCGAGCAGCCGGTCCTGGACCGCGCGCTCGATTACTGGCGCAACGTCGACAAGGACACCGGCGACAAGATCGCCGAGAAGGTCAAGGGCTCCCAGGGCTGACCTCCTCGCCGTGGGCCCCGGCGCGCTGCGCCGGGGCCGCCGCGCGGCCCGGGCGTCGCGCTGTTCCCCTCCGCCGCGGTTCGCCGCTCCGCGGCGGGGCACCTGCTGACTGCGGCGACCACCACATGCGAAGGGCCCGGAACCCCGCCGTTCCGGGCCCTTTCGCGTGCCCGCGGGCTTCACTGACCAACGGTGTGCGGGCGTTGTCGTGAACGTCGTTTGGTGCCATCATGGCACCATGAAGCGGATGAATCTGCGGGACGTGCCTGACGACGTGTACGCCGCGCTCGCCGAGGCCGCCGAGGCGAACCGGCAGTCGCTGTCGGCCTTCGTCGTGGACCGGCTCACCGAGGTCGCCCAGGTGGCCCGCCTGGAGGGCTACCTGGCCTCCTACCGGCCGCCGCAGGGCAGCGGCCTCACCGTTGACGACGCGACCGCTGCGGTGCGGGAGGTGCGGGAAACGTCGTGAGCCTGGCCGTGATCGACGCTTCCGTCCTGACCGCCTTCTACGCCGCCGACGATCCCCGCCGTGATGCGATCGCGGCACGCCTGGCCACCGGTGACGCCCTGTTCGCCCCCGCCCACGTGGATGCTGAGGTCGTCTCCGCGTTGCGGGGCATGGCTCGACGCAGCCCCGTCCTGCACGCCGCGGTGCCCGCCGCGCTGCGGCATCTGGCGGGTTTTCCCGTTCGGCGCATGCCGCTGGCTCCGCTGTTGCAGCGCATCTGGGAGCTCCGAGACAACACCACCCCGTACGACGCCGCGTACGTCGCGTTGGCCGAACGGCTGGACGGTCCGCTGATCACCGCCGACGGCAAGCTCGCTGCGGCCAGCGGGGCCCACTGCACCTTCGACGTCATCACCTGACTCCACTGGCCGAGCTCGCCGTTCAGGTGCCCGCAAGCCGGACCCGACCTGGCACCGCGATCCTGGGCGGACGGCGAGTGGCGAGCACGGTGAAACGTTGACCAGCAGCGTGCTCGTCGTCCCGGAACTCGATCGGCTCGCCCGCCCGGTGCCGGGTGCTCGCGCCACCGGTGACGACCTCGTCGGACGCGCCGAGCTCAACCCGCGGCGAGCTCGGTGGTGAGGTGCTCGCACGTCCGCAGCACGGTGCGCGCCGCTTCCCGGTGCGCGCGGTCGTGCAGCGGGTGCGCGTGCTGCTCCCGCCACTGCGCCAGCGCCCGCGCGGCCGCCTGCGCGAGCTCGTCGGCCGGCGCGTCCTCGTCGCACCCCAGCCTGCTGGCCGGGTCGGACCCGCCGGCCCCGAGCAGGCGCTTGGCCGCCGCCTGCAGCGGGCGGGCGAACCGCAGCTGCCCGGAGTCCAATGCGGACAGCAGGCGGAGCTCGTCCCACTCGTGGGCGTTGGCCAGGACCCACTCGAACTCGCCGTGCAGCCGCTGCGCCGCGGGTTTCGGGTTCGCCCGCAGCACCATGTCCACCGCCAGCAGCGCAGAACGGGCCCGCAGCGCGTCCTGCCGCTCCACGAACTGCTGGTGCACGGCTCCCTGCAGCGCGTTCATCCCGCTCGCCTCGAGCATCTCCGCGCGCAGCTGCGCCGCGTCCTCGGCTCCCTCCCGCAGCGCCACGAGGGCGCGCTGCACCCCGTAGTGCCCGAAGCGGACGAGCAGCGCCTGCCGGTGCTCGGTGGGCAGCGAATCCGGGGCCTTGCCGTGCGCGAACCGGTCGGCGGACAGCAGCAGCGACTGCAGGTCCTCCTCGGACAGCTTCAGCAGTTCCCGCAGCGTGGCGATGTCCTGCTCGGTCATCGTGTGCACCGCCTGCCCGAGCAGCCCGATCACGGGAACCACGTGCTGCGCGTAGGACTGCAGCGCGGGATCGGTGCGGTGCTGCTCGGCGACGCCCTCCGCAGCGGTCAGCGCCTCCGAGCCGCTCGCCCCGGCCTCGTCGGCGCGGGAGATCGCCACCAGCGTGTTGATCGGGGCGCGCCGCGCGGTGCGCAGCTCGTGGGCGGCCTGCAGGAACTGCAGGTCCGCTTCGTGGGGGTGCCGCGTCAGGTACAGCACGGCGTCCGCCTCGGCCAGCACCTGCGCCAGCGCGGTCTGTCCCGTTTCGCGCACGGCCGTGGAGGCCACGCCCGGTGTTTCGAGCAGGCTGACCGCGCGCAACCCCGGTGAGGGCGCTTCGACGACCAGCCGGGAGACCTCGTCGGGGCGCCAGTGCTGCAGCCGCCGGATGGTCTCGTCGTCCACTGTGCTCATCGGGATGGTCTGCACCGAGCCGTGCGGCGTGTGCACCAGGACCTTCGGCTCGGGACCGTACTGGTAGAGCGTGTTGACCTGGGTGTTCTCCTCGGTCGCGGTCGGTGCCAGCGGTTCGCCGACGAACGCGTTGATCAGCGTCGACTTGCCGGACTGCACGCGTCCGGTGACGGCGATGCGCAGCGGCTGCTCGATGCGTTCCAGGCGGCCGCGCAACCAGGCGGCGGTGCGCGGGTCGTCGCGGTAGCACGTGATGGTGCGGATGAGCAGTTCGCGGGCGCGTTCCAGCAGCGTGCTCATGATGCCGCGATCCGGTTCTGCGTGAGCATGCCGACGCGTTTGCGCAGCACGGACAGGTCCTCCAGCTTCTGCTTGATCTCCCGCGCGCGCTGGTCCCGGTCCACCGCGCTGCGCTCGGCGGCCCGCTTGATGTCCTGGATGGACGAGTTGACGTCCACCTGGGCCTGTTCGGTGATTCCGTTGAAGTGGGCGTGGATCGAGCGGTGCATCGCGCGGATCGCGTCCTTGGACTCCTTGTTCACCTGGAACACGACCTGGTCGATGTAGCGCTGCGCGGCGTTCTTCGCCTCGGTCTGGCGGCGGCGCAACCGGGTGTCCTTCTCCTCGCGGAGGCTCTTGCTGCCCAGCAGGATGCCCGCCGACAGCGACAGGACGTTCAGCAGCGGCAGGCCCGCCATCTTGGTGACGAGGCCGAACATGAGCACGCCGCCGTAGGAACCGCGCAGTCCGGTGAGGAGCCGGTCGAAGCGGCGGAAGTCGCTGCCGCGCGGCAGCGCGGGTTCCGGGACGGCGTCGAGCGGCCGCGGCGGTTCGAGGCGCTCCAGGTCGGGCTCCTCCCCGCGGGCCTCGTCCGGCATCTGCTCGGAAACGCGCCGCACCAGGTGCTGCCGCCGCTGCTCGATCCAGTCGAACGTGGTGTCGATGGCGGCGGTGATCTGCTCGTCCAACCAGGACCGGAAGTCGTCCCAGACCTCGAGCGGATCGGCCTGCTCGAAGATCTCGTTGACCTGGTGCTGGACGGCCCAGCAGCGTTCGCGGAAGTCGAACTCGACGTCGGCGTTGAGGTCCTGGACGCCGTCGTTGAGCGTCTTCTGCCAGCGGCTCGCGATGCGGCGCAGCTCTTCCGCGCGCCGCTGCGCGCTCTCCAGCTCCACGAGCGTTTCCGCGGCGGTGCGCGGGTTCTGCGCGGCCAGTTCGGCGCGCAGGTCGTTGCTGATCTGGGTGATCGCCTCGCCGAGGTTGTGCGAGACGAGGCGGCGGGTGAGCTGGTCGTGCTGCCCGGCGAGCTCGGACTTGAGGTATTCCAGCAGCGGGCTGAACCCCGATTCCTTGTTCAGGTTGCTGCTCTTGGTGCGCATCGCGTGCGCGCGCACGGTACACGAGACCGGGAAGATCTTCGCGGACACGCCCGCGTTGTTCAGGTGCTTGCGGTTGACCTCGACGACCTGGCGCCAGTGCGGGGTGCGGTCGATCTTCGGCTGCACCAGGGCGATGTTCGGGCACAGGTCGGCGACCTGCTTGAGGAAGCCGATCTCGTTGGTGGTCAGCTCCTGGGTGGCATCGGAGATCATCAGCAGCGCGTCCGCTTCCGCGGCGATGGCGAGGGTCGTGTCCGTGCCCGCGGAGGAGGGGCCGCCGAACGCGGGGGTGTCCATCAGCGCGAGTCCGTTGCGCAGCACCCCCCGCGGGACGGCGACCTCGCCGCGCCGCACCGGCCGTCCGCGGTCGACGGCCTCCTGCAGGCGCGTGGTGAGCTCCTCGAGGGGAACGGGCACGCGCTCCAGCGCGGGCGGGCCGTCGGCCGCCTCCTGCTCCACCAGGTGCGCGCTCGGCGTGTCCGCGTGCCGCACGAGCGTGGGCACGCGCGTGCTGGTGGTTTCCCCGGCGGCGCACACCGGTGCGTTGACGATCGCGTTGAGCAGCGCGCTCTTGCCCTGGGCGGGTTCACCGATGAGCAGCACGAGCTGACTGGGGTCGAGCACGCGCGTGCGGATCTGCCGGAGCCGTCCGTGCAGGTCGGAGCGGTCCTGCTCGGCACATTCCGCGCTCGCGCGGTCGATGAGTTCAACCAGCGCCGTGTCAATCACACGGGTGATTGTGTCGTCTCGCTCTCCGTGCCGACCACCCCACTGGGTTTCCCGCGGAATGTCCGGAACGCGCGCACGCGCGAACGGGGGCGCGGAGCGTGGCCCCGCGCCCCCGTGGGCGAGCGTTCAGCGCGCAGCGGTCAGAGCAGACCCTCCGCGCCGAGGTCGCCGCTGACCTGCTCGACGGTGCCGCCGACGGCGTCGCCCGCGACCGGCACGTCGCTCGGCGCCGGCAGGTGGTTGGCCGCGTCCTCGACCGGGGCCGTGGCCTCCTCGGTGGGCAGCGCTTCGGCGGCCTCGCCGGCGACCGGCGCGTTGCCGGCCACGTCGCCGACGGTGTTGCTCACGTCGTCGACCGGCAGGTTGCTCGCCGCGTCCTCGACCGGGGCGGTGGCGTTGCCCGCGGTGTCCTCGACGTTGTCGACCGTGTCCTCCACCGGAGCGGTGGCCTGCTCGGCGGCGGGGACCGCGTCGGTCGGGTTCTCGAGGTTGGCCGGCAGGTCGCCGACGACCGGGGCGTCGCCCGCGACGTCGGTGGCCGTCTTGGTCGCGCCGCCGGCCACGTCGCCGACCGGGGCCGCGGCGTCGCCGACGGTGCCGGTCACGTCGTCGACCGGCAGGTCGCCCGTGACGCCCTCGACCGGGGCCGTGGCGTTGCCGGCCACGTCGCCGACCGGGGCGGTGGCGTTGCCCGCCAGGTCGTCGACCGGGGCGGTGGCGTCGCCGGCGAGGTTGCCCACCGGCTGCGTCGCGGTGCCCGCGACGTCCTCGACCGGGGCCGTGGCATTGCCCGCCAGACCGTCCACCGGGGCCGTCGCGTCGCCGGCGAGGCCGGTGACGCCGTTGAGCGGCAGGCCACCGGTGAGGTCGCCGACCGGGCCCTCGGCGGAGGCGTCCGACTTGGCGGAGGCGCCGCCGCCGGCCTCACCGTTCAGCGAGCCGGTCACGCCGCCGAGCAGGCCGTTCACCTCGCCGCCGGCCACGCCGCTGACGGCACCGCTCACGGTGCCCGTGACCTCGCCGGTGAGGTCGCCGGTCAGGCCGCCGGTGAGGTCGCCGGTCAGGTCGCCGGCCACATCGCCCTCGGCCGCGCCGCCCACGGCGCCCGTGGCGCCGCCCAGCGCGCCGTTCACGTCGCCACCGGTCAGGTCGCCGACCGTGCTGGTGACCTCGCCGACCGCGCTGGTCGCCTGACCGCCGGTCACGCCGCCCACGAGGCCGGTCACGCCGCCGAGCGCGTCGCCGCCGCCGACACCGCTGATGGTCTTGGTGGCGTCACCGCCCGCGAGGTCGCCGACGGTGCTGGTCACGTCGCCGGTCGCCAGGCCGCCGGCCAGGCCGGTCGCGGTGCTGGCCACGCCGCTGACGGTGCTGCTGGCGGTGCCGGTCACCTCGCCCACGACGCCGGTGACGTCACCGCTGCCGAGGTCGCCGACGGTGCTGGTCACGTCGCCGGTGAGACCGCCGGTCAAGCCGCCGGTCAAGCCGCCGGTCAAGCCGCCGGCCAGGCCGGTCGCGGTGCTGGCGACCTCGGAGACGGGGCCTTCGGCGAGCGCGCCGGCCTTGGCGTCGCCGCCGGCCACGCCGCCCGCGAGGCCGGTCACGTCACCGAGCACGCCGCTCGCGTCGCCGCCGGCGACACCGCTGACGGTGCTGGTCACGTCGCCGCCCGCGAGGCCGCCGACGTTGCCGGCCACGTCACCGACACCGACGCCCTGCGCGAGGTTGCCGACGTCCTGGTGCACGGTCGCGCCCGCGCTGCCGACCAGGTTGGTGCTCGCGTCGACGGTGTTGTCCACGGTGCTGGTGACAGCGCCGACCGCGCCGGAGACGGCCTCGCCGACGGCGCCGACGGTCGAGTTCACCACGTTGCCGACGCCTGCGGCGGCGTCACCGCCCACGACGGTGTTGCCGCTCAGGACCTCGTTGCCGTTGAGCACGTCGTGGGCGTTGACGACGTTGTGCGAGTCGTTCTGCTCGATGTCGACGTCGACGTCGCTCTCCTGGGAGAAGTCCTGGTTCTGCTCGGGGCTGTTCTGCAGCATGCTCAGTTCTTCCTGCTCGGTTGAGTACGGGGAGTGCAGTTGGAGCACGGCGTGCTGGGTGTTCGTCACGAACTGGTCGACGCTGCTCTGCACCGTGCGGTACTCGGCCACGGCTTCGACCGGTGCGTAGTCGAGGACCAGCGATGTGGCATCGGACACATCTGCCGCGCTCATGTCTCCGAGGCCTGCTCGGTCCAGTGCGCCACGGGGGTCGCTGTCGAACGCGGAGCGGGCTGCCGGGTCGGTGGCGAGCCGGGTCAGGAACTCGTGCACCGTCGGTTCGGACGCTGCGCCGGACTGGGCCTCGGAGTCGCCAGTGGGGAACGCCGAATGCTGCGTGTGCTGAGGGTTCGTCATGCTCCAGCTCCCTCGCTCGGCGATTCGCTCGGCGCCCGGGACGGCTTCCCGGTCTCCCGCACTTGCTCGTGCTGCAGCCTAGGCAGCGGGGGCCGTCCGGGACATCGGGAGCGACTCCTAGTCAGGGGTGCACCTATTAGGGGGTCGATCTGGTAGCTCATTAGGGGGTGGGATATGGCAACAGAGGTCTCTGCGTAACTAACCAGACGCTAAATTGTGGTCACTTCACACCGGAGGGTGCGCCCTGTGCGGGCGACACCTGGCGCCGCTCCGTGTGAGCTGTGTGATCGGTACGAAGCCGCAGCCGCGCAACGCGAAGAGGAGCCATGCCATACGTCCTGGGCGTCCACCTCGGCGCCACGATGACCTCGGCGGCCATCGTGCGGCGCGACGGTGGTGATTGGGCGAGCACGGCGACTCCGCTGCCGCTCGGCCGGGGAGGGCCCGCCGGGCCGCCCGGCCTGACCACGCCCACCGCGGTCTGCCGCACCGCCGACGGGAGCTTCCTCGCCGGGGACGCCGCCCTGCACCAGCAGGCCGCGCACCACGAGTGGGTCAGCCGGGACTTCCCGCACCGGATCGGCGAGGACGCGCCGATCGCCCTCGGCAACGACTTCACCTCCCCGCAGCGGCTCGCCGCGGCCGTCGTCGAGTGGGTCGCCGACCTCGCCGCGCAGCGGCAGGGGCACCCGCCCGAGCACATCGCGCTCGCGCACCGCGCCACCTGGGGGCCGCACCGGGTGCGGCTCGTGCTGGCCGAGCTCGCCCGGATCGGTCTGTCCGATGTGACCGCTGTGCCGGAACCCCTCGCCGTGGCGCTGGACTACGCGTCCAAGCAGGAGCTCTCCGAGAACCTCTCCCTGGCGGTGGGCAACGCGGGGGGCAGCGGGTTCGACGTCACCGTGCTGCGCCGCCGGCCCGGTGAGCTCGCCTTCGACCTCGTCGCACCGCCGCTGGAGGCCGCCCACCCCGGAGGGTGGGACCTGGACGACGTCGTCGCCGACCTCGTGCGCGAGGAGCTCGACGCGGAGCTGCCGGAGGGAACCGGGCTGCCGGAGGACACCGGCGACCCCGCGGCGCGCGCGGCGCTGCTCGGGTTCCGCGAGTCCTGCGCCCGCGCGAAGGAAGCCCTGTCCTACCACGCGGAAACCCGCGTGCCGGTGCGCTCGCCGAGCACCACGACCGAGGTGGGGCTCTCCCGCAACCGCTACGAGTGGCGCGCGCGCCCGCGGCTGGAACGCGTGCCGGAGGTGCTGCACCAGGCCGTGCAGTCCAGTCCGGTGCCCGTGGAGGAGCTCGGCACGGTGCTGCTGGCGGGCGGTACCGCGCACACCCCGCTGCTGCGGCGCCTCGTCGGGGACCGCATGGGGCGCACGCCGCTGGTCGACCGGCATCCGGAGCTCGTCGCCGCGAGCGGTGCCGCGGTGGCCGCCGTGCGCACCGTGGCACCCGAGGCGGAGCACCGCGCGCCGCCGGCGCCGCGCCCGGACCCGCCCTCCGACCCGGACGTGGTCATCCCCGAGGCCGCGCACGCCGAACCCGAACCGGCGGCGGAGGAAGCGGCGCCGGAGCGCCCGCCGGTCGCGGTCGACCCGATGCCCTTGGATCCACCGGACGAAGCGCGCGCTCGTAGGATCAAGGTGTTGAAATTGTCCGCCGCGGCGGTTCTGATCATCGTCGGCATCGTGCTGATGTTCGTCTTCCCGCCGAACAGCCCGCTCGGCGGGGTGCTGGGTGCGCTCGGGAGCCCCCGATGAACATCCCGCGCCGCACCGTCCGTCCAGGGTGGGAGAAGTCGTGAACCGAGAAGTGCCCCTGCCGCGCTCCGTCAGCGGCGGCGCCGCGGCGCGAGGTGCCGTGCTCGGCCGCGCCTCCGCCGACGCGGAGGCCGGACCCGCGAAGGCCGGCCCCGCGGAGGTCGGCCGCGCGGGGGTCGGCCGCGTGCTGGAGCAGCTGCTCGGCGGGGAGATCGCGGCGCTGTGCCGCGCGATCGGCGACGCCCCGGACAGCGGGCGCACCGTGGCGGTGCGCGGCGCGGGCGGGTTCGGCAAGAGCACGGTGCTGTCCTGCATCGCGCAGGCCTACACCGCTGCCGGGGTCGCGGTGCGCGACGTCGGGCACCCGGTCGAGCAGTGGCGCGACGCGGCCGTGCTGGTCGACGACGCCCACCGACTCGACGAGGACGCGCTGCGGCACCTGCGCGAGCGGGCGCGCGAGGCCGGTGCGCGGGTGGTCCTCACCTACCGGCCGCATCCGCGCCCGCCCGAGCTCGACGCGCTGCTGGCGGAGGTGCGCACGGCGCTGACGCTGCCCGGGTGGGGCGCGGCCGAGCTCGCCGCCTGCGCGGGGCGCGAGGCGGCGGGCCCGGCCGATGACGAGCGCCTGCGGTGGGCCGTGGAGCACAGCGGCGGCGTGCCGCGGCTGGCGGTGCGCCTGTTCCAGGCCGCCGGGCGGGGGGTCGTCGCGGGGGGAGCGGTTCCGGACGCGGTGCTGGAGCGGTTCCACCCGGAGCTGGACCGGCTCGGCCCGGTGGGGCGGGACCTGCTCGTCGCGCTGTCCCTCGGCGCGAGCTCGGGCGCTGCTCCGCTCGCGCGGCTGCTCACCACCGATGAATCCACTGCAGACGAATCGTTGGCGCACGTGCGCGCCAGCGGCCTCCTGACCGCCGGTGACGCGCCGGTTCCGGTCGTGCGCTGCGCGGTCACCCGGATCCTGCCACGCGAGGCGTGGTTGTGGATCGCGCGGCGGCTGATCGAGCAGCGGCTCGACGGCGAGGCGGCGCTGCTGCCGGTGATGCGCGTGGTGGCCGAGCACCACGTCACCGCGCCGGACGCCTCCCTGGCGCGCGGTTTCGCGCGGGCCGCAACCGAGGCGCTGATCTCCGGGGCGTCCACCCTGGCCGGTCAACTGTGCGACGCGGCGGCGCACTGCGGTGCCGCCGAATCGGAAACGGCCGCGCTGCGGGTCCGGGCGGCGGGTGCGGCCGGGGACTTCGACACCGCGCTGCGGCACGCCGAACGGGTGCTGGCCGACGAGGCGGCAGCGGGGCGCGCCGACGCGGCGCGCATCGCCGCGACCGCCCTGGCCCACCGCGGCCTGCTGGACCGCTGCGCGGAGATGTGCGCGTGGTCGGTGCGCGGTCCGCGCTGGCCGGGTGACTGGGCCTTCGCCGCGGTGGCGCTGCTCGGCACCGGCGAGCGCGAACGCGCGCGGGGCATGTGGGAACCCGCCGGCGGCGACGGGCCGCCGTCGCTGCGCGCGGGGGTGTTCGAGCAGCTGGCCGCGGGCGTGTGGGAGTCCGCTGCCGGCTCGGCCGCGGCGGCCGTGTCCGCGACCGCGCGCGCGGCGTCGCTGGCCGATGCGGACGTCCCGGACACCCTGCCCGACAGCCCCTCCGGGATCGCTGCCCTCGTGGCGCTGCACGCGGGGGAGCCGGACGTGGCGCACGGCGTGCTGCAGCGGGGCGGCGAGATCACCGGCAGGGACGATCCGCTGTGGACTCGGATGCGCTTGCTGTCGACCTTCCTGGTGCTCTCCCGCGGCGACACCGCTATGGTCCACAGTGAACTGGACGTGCTGGAGCGCGGTTTCCTGCGCGGGCGCGACCGGTTGTGGTCGGCCGCGCTGCGCGCCGGCGCCGCCGGTCGGGACAACGACACGACCGCGCTCGGCTCCGTCCGCGGGGCGCTGCGGCAGGCGGTCGCCGAGCACCCCGTCGACCTGTTCAGCCTCGTTCCGCTCGGCGAGGCGATCGTGGCCGCCGCGCGGCTCGGCGACCGCACGTGGATCGCCCCCTACCAGCAGGAGGCCCTGCGCCTGCTGCAACGCCTGGATGACCCTCCACTGTGGTCAGCTCCGCTGCGGTGGAAGTGCCTGCAGGCGGCGATCGTCGTGCGCGAGCACGACGAAGCCTGGCAGCACGCCGCTGCGCTGCGGGCGGCCTCCGGGCACAACCCGCTGGCCACCGCCATGGCCGCCGGCGCCGAGGTGTGGCTGCGCGCGCTGGAGGGTGAGGTCGCAGCCGAAGAAGCCCGGCAGGCGGCGATGTCGCTGCACGCGGCCGGATTCGCCTGGGAAGGCGCGCGACTGGCGGGGCAGGTCGCGCTGCACACCGCCGACCGGCGGGACATGCTCCAGCTGTTGGAAACGGCGCGCACGCTGCAGGGAAAACCACCGCGCCCGCGCGCGGTCACCGGGCCTGCCGCGTCCGAGGAGCACGTGCTGTCCGCGCGCGAGCGCGAGGTGGCCGACCTGGTGCTGGCGGGCAGGACCTACAAGGAGATCGGGACGCGGCTGTTCATCTCCGCCAAGACCGTGGAGCACCACGTGGGGCGGATGAAGCAGCGCCTCGGGTGCAGCTCGCGGCAGGAACTGCTCGACCGGCTGCGCGAGCTGCTCTCCTGAGGAATTCCGCGGATCGGTTGGCGTAGCGGGTCGGTGGGGGAACCTCGGGCGAGGCCCCGCCGCGGGAGCCGGCAGGAGGCCGACCCCCGCGGGCGGCCGGGTCCTGTTCCCGGATTCCCCGTTGCGAGCGAGGTCCGGGAACGAGATCTTTCACACCGGGGAGGTGGGCGCGGTGGCCAGCCCGGCGCGCAGCGACCCGACCATCTCGAACAGGGCCTGCTCGAAGCGCGCGCCCGCACCGCGCAGCGTGGCGAAACCGTGGATCAGGTCGTCGAAGCGGCGGTGCACCACGGAGACCCCGGCTTCGGTCAGGCGCTCGACGTAGGCCTCGCCCTCGTCCCGCAGCGGGTCGAACCCCGCGGTGACCACGTAGGCCGGGGCGAGACCGCCGAGGTCCTCGGCCAGCAGCACCGACAACCGGGGGTCCTTCCGCTGCTGCTCCGCCGGCACGTACGAGTCCATGAACCAGTCCATGTCGGCGTCGGTGAGCAGGAAGCCCTCGGCGAACATCTGCCGCGAGGCCCGCCGCTCCGTCGCGTCGACCGCGGGGTAGAGCAGGAACTGCATCCGCGGGTGCGGCAGCCCCGCTCCGGGGGCGTGCAGCGCGACCGCGGCGGCGAGGTTGCCGCCGGCGCTGTCGCCGCCGACGGCGATCGCGTCCCGCGTGGTGCCCAGCTCAGCGGCCTGCTCCACGGCGAACCGGTAGGCGGCCAGCGCGTCGTCGTAGGCGGCGGGGAACGGGTGCTCCGGGGCGAGGCGGTAGTCGACGGACAGCACGCGGATCCCGACGTGCTTGGCCAGGAACCGGCACAGGTCGTCGTGCGTGTCCAGATCGCCGATCACCCAGCCGCCGCCGTGGTAGAACACCAGCAGCGGCCCGGTCCCGGTGACCTCGCGCGGCCGGTACAGCCGCGCGGGCAGCGGACCGTCGGGCGTGTCGATCCGACGCTCGGCCGCGACGACGCCCGGAACGGCGCCGGTGCCGAGCAGGCCGATCGCCTGGCGCATGGCGGCGCGCGCCAGCTCGGGGGTGTCGGCGCTGAGCTGGTCCTTGCCGGCCAGCCGCTGCATCCGCAGCAGCAGTTGCGCGTCCAGGGCGAGCTCCTGCCCGTCGAGGCGCACGGGCGCCCCCGCGATCCAGCGGCGGGCGGTCCGGGGCAGCGAGATGACGCCGCGCAGCGCGCCCGCTTCCACCGCGGGCTGCGCGCGTTCCAGTGCCTTCGGCATGTGACCTTGACCTCCAGGGACGGTTGGTGCCCGCAGGTTACCGCTAAGTAGGTGTGGAACGGGACACGGAACTTTGACCTGGAGTGCGCTCGAAGTCGTAGCGTGAGCCGGTAGCCGTTTCGGGTCCGGGCGAACCGGACGACGAGTGAGGAGCCAGCGACGCATGACGGTGACCGTGGTCGGGGTCGGTGGATCGGTCCGCCCGGACTCCCAGTCTGAGCGGGCGATGCAGGTGGCCCTGAGCGGCGCCGCCGACGCCGGTGCGAAGGTGCAGGCGATCACCGGCGCGGACCTGTCCCTGCCGTTCTACGACACCGACCTGGCCGAGCGCACGGACGCGGCGGTGGAGCTGGTCTCGGCGCTGCGCGCGGCCGACGGCGTGGTGCTGGCCTCCCCGGGCTACCACGGCACGATCTCGGGCCTGGTGAAGAACGCCCTCGACTACGTCGAGGACCTCCGCGACGACAGCCGCCCCTACCTGACCGGGCGCGCCGTCGGCTGCATCGGCATCGCCTACGGCTGGCAGGCCACGGTGCTCACGCTGCAGTCGCTGCGCTCGGTCGCGCACGCGCTGCGCGGCTGGCCGACCCCGCTGGGCGGGGCGGTGAACTCCGCCGAGACGCGGTTCGGCCCCGGCGGCGAGTGCGCCGACCAGAAGGTGACCACGACCCTGCGCACCATCGGCCAGCAGGTCGTGGAGTTCGCCGGGAACGATTCCTGAACACGCGCCGCCGGCGCCCCTGTGCGCGGACCGATCATCCGTTCGACTCTGAAATCCGCAGCGCAGGGGAGTTGTGTACAACCCCTGTGGACAACTGCTTGTGGATGGACGAGGAGTTGTCCACAAGCGGTGGGCGGTGGTTCACCGTGCGGGCGCTGCGGTGAGCGCGCATCCTCGTCACCGACCGCTCGGGTACGAGGAAGGGACCTGCTCATGGCCCAGAGGACGGCTGCGAAAACTCCGATCACCGGACCGCTCAAGGACTCCGACCGGGACGCGACGGGCAAGGCGCTGCAGGCGACGCTCGTGGACCTGGTGGACCTGCACCTCACCGCGAAGCAGGCGCACTGGAACGTGGTCGGCGAGTTCTTCCGGGACGTGCACCTGCACCTCGACGAGCTGGTGACCACGGCCCGCTCGCTGGCCGACGACGTCGCCGAACGCGCCGCCACGATCGGCTACCCGCCGGACGGGCGCTCGGCCACGCTCGCCGAGACCTCGGGGGTGACCCGCTTCGAGTCCGGGTGGCGCACCACGCGCGAGGTGAAGGAAGCCGTGGTGCAGATCCTGGCCGACCTGATCGGCCGCCTGCGCCCGCGGATCGAGGAGACCGACAGGACCGACCAGGTCACCCAGGACCTGCTGATCGCCGTTGCGCAGCAGCTGGAGAAGGCCCACTGGATGTGGGAGGCCAAGCTCGCGGACTGAAGTGGGTCTCAGCGCAGCGCTGCGCGCGTCACTTCGGGCGTGCGCGCTCGTACTGCTTCGGCCAGAGGCCGTCGGCGCGGAGCGCGTCGGCGGCGCGCATCGGCCAGTGCGGATCGCGCAGCAGTTCACGCGCCAGCAGCACGGCGTCGGCCGAACCCGCGGAGATGATCTCCTCGGCCTGCTCCGGCGAGGTGATCAGCCCGACCGCGCCCGTCGGCACGTCGGAGTCCATCCGGATCTGGCGCGCGAACGGCACCTGGTAGCCGGACTTCACCGGGATCGACGCGTTCGGCACGGCACCGCCGGTGGAGGCGTCCACGAGGTCAACACCGCGCTCGGCGAGCATCCGGGCCAGGCGCGCCGAGTCGTCCCCGGTCCAGCCGCCGTCGACCCAGTCGGTCGCGGAGATGCGCGCGAGCACGGGTTTGCCCTCCGGCCACACCGCGCGGACCGCCTCGGTGATCTCCAGCAGCAGCCGCACGCGGCCGTCGAAGTCGCCGCCGTAGCGGTCGGTGCGGTCGTTGACCAGCGGCGAGTAGAACTGGTGCGCCAGGTATCCGTGCGCGAAGTGCAGCTCGACCACGTCGAAGCCGGCTTCGTCGGCCCGGCGTGCGGCGTCGGCGAACTGCTCCGGGACCGCGGCGACCTCCTCGGTGGTGAGCGCGCGCGGTGCGGCGAGCTCGCCGAACGGCTGCGCTGTCGAGCTCACCGCCTCCCAGCCGCCGTCGGCGGGGGAGACGCTGCGCTCGCCGCCCCACGGGGCCGTGGTCGAGGCCTTGCGACCCGCGTGGGCGAGCTGGATGCCCGGGGTGGCGCCGTGCTCCCGCAGGAAACCGGTGATGCGCTGCCACGCGGCGACCTGCTCGGCGTTGTGGATGCCGGTGTCGGCCGGGCTGATGCGCCCTTCCGGCACGACACCGGAGGCCTCGGCGATGACCAGACCGGCGCCGCCGAGGGCGAACTGGCCGAGGTGGACGAGGTGCCAGTCGTTCGGCACGCCGTCGGTCGCCGAGTACTGGCACATCGGGGAGACCCAGGCGCGGTTGCGGATCTCGACGTCTCGCAGCTTGAACGGTTCGAATAGTCGGCTCACGTCCCCTCGCAACAACCCGCTCGCGCGCAAGATTCCGCCGCGTCAGGTACCTCACAGGGCGCGGCGGCGAAAGCGGCGAAACGGGCGGCGTCGCAGGGATCCTCGCTGCTGCGGCCGGTGGTCGGACGCGCCCCGGAAGCAGTTCGACCGCCCGGAGCGCGTGTTCCAACCCGTTGAGATCGCCCTGACCTCAGCGAGATGTTCCCGCAGAACGGGACCGAGTTCCACGCGGCTGCTGCCACGGTCCGCCGCGATCATTGCGGACCGCTCGAGAGGAGCTCGGCGATGGGCTTGTTGGATTTCTTCCGCGGCATCAAGGCCGGACGGTGACGTCCCGGTTTTGCCGCCGGACCAGGTCCGTTCGGCGCTTCTGGGGGTGAACCGCCCCACCGCGCCGTTCGTGGTCCGCGAGGGCGGGGATGGCGAGCCCGACCTCGTCGCGGAGTGGCGCATCGTCGACGCCCAGTGGCGCCAGGTGTTCGCGAAAGCGGGGCTGAGCAAGGCATTCCGCGTCAGCATGCGCTTGGACCCGGAGAACCGCGAGGTGCGCGCCGTGGACGACGAGCGGAGCGTCGACTGGGTTTCAGGTGTTCCGCATCTGTCGGTGAAGACCGAAGCCCTCCGGGGGAGGAAGTGGGAGTCCTCCTGGAGCGGCGAGCACGCGTTCACCGAGCACGGCCAGTTCGGTGAGGTGTACAACTACCGGTTCAACACCGGCGAGCTGAAAAACCCTTGAAGAACGCCGCCACGGGTGCCGGGTGGACGTGGCGCCCGGCGGTGAAGCCGTGACTCGTCAACGGCACTCCGGACGAGCAGCAGCAGTTGAGCCGGAAGCCGCGGTGGTCCGGGCGGAGCGCCGCAGCAGTCGACCCGGCGCCGAGCGCCGGGGCGCTGCCCGCGGTGCTCCACCGCCCGCGGCGGATCGGCCACCGCGCGGGCCCGGGCGGACCGCGCAGCGGCCCGCCCGGAACAGCCCGAGGGCGCGAAAACCCCGTCACACGCCGAGGACGCGCTGCGCGAAGTGGATCTCGGTGGCGACCTGCCGCAGCGTCTCGGCGACGACCAGCGAGCCGTGCCCCGCGTCGTAGCGGTAGAACTCGAACCACACGTCCCGCCGCGCCAGCTGGTCCAGGTAGTTCAGCACCTGCTGGATCGGGCAGCGCGGATCGTTGTCCCCGGCCAGCACGAGCACCGGCGCGCGCACCTGGTCGACGTGCGTGATCGGCGAGGAGTCCCGGTAGGTCTCCGGCACCTCCTCCGGCGACCCGCCGAACACCGACCGGTCGAACGCGCGCAGCGGTTCCATCTCGTCGGCGTAGGCGGTGACGTAGTCGGCCACGGGCACGCCGGAGACGCCGGCGGCCCACCGCTCCGGCTGGGTCCCCAGCGCGAGCAGGGTGAGGTACCCGCCCCACGAGGCGCCGGCGACGACGCTGAGCTCGGGCGTGGTCAGCCCCTGCTCGATCGCCCAGTCGTGCACCGCCGCCACGTCCTCCAGCTCCGTGCGGCCGGGGCGGCCCTCCATCGCGTCGCGCCAGGCCGAGCCGTACCCGGTCGACCCGCGGTAGTTGATCTCGACGACGGCGAACCCGGCGTCCAACCACGCCGCGCGGTAGGAGGAGAACCGGTCCTCGTCGGCCGCGTGCGGCCCGCCGTGCAGGTTGAACACGGCGGGGAGCGGCCCGTCGCCGGCCTGCGGCGGCCGGGAGACCAGCGCGTGCACGGTGTCGTTCGGGCCGTGGGGGGCCGGTACGAACACGTCGGAGACCGGTTCGGACTCCGGGGCGCGATCGCCGGGCGGGGTGAGCAGCACCTCGTCCGACCCGTCGGCGGACAGCGCCCGCACCATCGACGGGCTCGCCGCCGAGGACCAGACGTACTCCACCGCGCTGTCCGGGCGCACCGAGGCGCCGCCGACCGTGCCGGCGGGGGTGGGCAGCGCGGACAGCTCGCCGGTTTCGAGGTCGTAGCGGTACACCTCGGTGCGCGCGTGGTGCGTGTGCGCGATGAGCAGCGCCTTGCCGTCCGGGTACCAGTCGGCGGAGACCTCGCCCGGCAGGTCGAGCCGCAGCTCGGTCTCGGTGTCGGCGAGCACGTCCCAGACGAGCAGTTCTTCGCGGCCGCGCCGCTCGTGCACCACCAGCAGCCGCGGATCCCCGTGCACGGGGGCGAACTCCAGCGCGTCGAGGCCCTTGCCGGGGCCGTCCCACTTCTCCGCGACCGGCGTCCCGTCCACGCGCAGCACGCGCAGCGCGGGGTGCCGGCTGTCGCCGTGCTCCGAGTGCGACACGGCCGCCAGCGACTCGTCCCAGGACAGGGCCGCCAGACCGCCGTCCTGCTCGTGCTGGTACAGCACGCGCGGTTCGCCGCCGTCCTCGCGGACCCAGATCGTCACGCCCTCGTCGGTGGACATGCCCAGCGCGGTGACGTGCGCACCCAGTTCGAGGCCGGCCGGGTAGCCGCTGTGCACCCCGGCGACGGCGTCGGCGGCCTGCGGCCCGGCACCGGCGGTGCGGAACGGTTGCACCTTCCAGCGGCCGAACTCGTCGCCGTCGGTGTCGTCGAACCACCAGATGTTCCCGCCGTCGGGGGGCAGCGCCGCGTGGAAAGTCCCCTGTGGACGGTCAGTGACGCGCTGGTGCTCGGCGCTGCCGCGGTCCCAGGCGTAGATCTCCCAGGTGCCGCTGGCGTTCGAGATGTAGACGTTGCGTTGCGGTGCGTCCCGCGCCCAGCTGGGCAACGACACCCGCGGTGCCCGGAAGCGCGCCTGCCACCGCGCTTGGACCTGCGGGTCGTCGAACAGCTTCGCGGGAACCTTCGCCTCTGGATAGGTGCTCACGATGCGATCGTGCCTGATTCGCCCGAGCACCCGCCGCGCGGGAAGGCCCGACGCGGCGGCGCGCGTCGGGGCGGGCCGGTGGGCATTTCCCGCGAAGTGTCCACCAGGCCGCCCGGTCGGGGGAGCCGGGAGCATGCAGAAGGGCCAGGTCAGCTGTGCTGGCCTGGCCCTCGGCTGTCGGGGTGGCGGGATTTGAACCCACGACCTCGTCGACCCGAACGACGCGCGCTCCCAAACTGCGCTACACCCCGATCGTTCCGCGGTCGGCTCCGATCACCACCGGTGAACCGGACATCGGGTCGCTGCCGACCGCTGATGAACAGTCTAGCGAACCCGCGCAGCGGCTCGGGAACCGGGGGTGGTGCCGACGTTTTCGCCGGTCACCGACGCCCGCGCTGATCACCGGCTCGCTGCCGCAGCCATCGGCCGCTGCGCCGGCCCCTGCTGCGGGCACCGGCTCGTGTGGTGACCACCCGCCCGCCGGGCCTGCGGTCACGGCTCGCGCGGCATGAGCGTCAGCAGCGTCGCCTCCGGCGGGCAGGCGAACCGCACCGGCGCGTACGGCGAGGTGCCCAGCCCCGCGGAGACGTGCAGCCGCATGTGCTCGCCCCAGGTGGAGGCGCCGCTCGCCCGGGTGCGGTCGAGCCCGCAGTTGGTCACCAGCGCGCCGAAACCCGGCACGCACAACTGGCCGCCGTGCGTGTGGCCGGCCACGACCAGGTCGTAACCATCGGCGGCGAAGCGGTCGAGCAGCCGCGGCTCCGGCGAGTGCGTCACCCCCAGGCGCAGGTCGGCCTCCTGCGGGGCCGGGGCGGCGATCGCGGAGTAGTCGTCGAGCTGCAGGTGCGGGTCGTCCACCCCGGCGACGTGCACCTCGTTGCCGCCGGCGCTGAGGGTGCGCCGCCGGTGCGTCGCGTCGACCCACCCGTGCTCGGTCAGCGCGGCGCGCAGGTCCTGCCAGGGCAGCGGCTCGCCGTGCACCCGCTTGGCGCGGTGGGCGGGCAGCAGGTAGCGCGCGGGGTTCTTGGGCTTCGGCGCGTAGTAGTCGTTGCTGCCGAACACGAAGGTCCCCGGGCGGTCCAGCAGCGGCCCCAGCGCCCGCAGCACTCCCGGGACCGCCCTGGGGTGGGCGAGGTTGTCGCCGGTGTCGACCACGAGGTCGGGCTCGAGCGCGTCGAGCGCGGCCACCCACTCCTGCTTGTCGCGCTGGTTCGGGGTGAGGTGCAGGTCGGAGACGTGCAGCACGCGCAGCGGTTGCGCATCCGACGCGAGCACCGGCAACGTCGCTTCCCGGAGGGTCCAGCGCCGCCGCTCGACGGTGGCCGCGTAGGCGATCATCCCGGCGCTCAGCGCGCCCCCTGCCAGTACGGTCCTGCCCAGAGTCTTCACCCCACCAGGGTAGGAGTCGCGCGGAACGCCGCGCGCCGGCGTGCCGCTGCGGCCCCGATCGGTGTGCTGCCTGCCCGGTCCGGAGGAGGCGCGGGACAATCGACGGCATGGCGCATCTCAAAGAGCAACTGCGCGCGGACCTGTCCGCGGCGATGAAGCAGCGCGACACCGCCACCACCGGCGTGCTCCGGATGGCGTTGAGCGCGGTGAACAACGAAGAGGTCTCCGGCAAGCAGTCCCGGGAGCTCAGCGACGAGGAAGTGCAGCGGGTGCTGAGCAAGGAGGCCAAGAAGCGCGACGAGTCGGCCACCGCCTTCGACGAGGCTGGGCGCGCGGAGCAGGCCGCCTCGGAACGCGCCGAGGCCGAGGTCCTCCGCCGCTACCTGCCGCAGCCGCTGTCGGAGGAGGAACTCCAGCAGCTGGTGCGGCAGGCGGTCGACGAAGTCGCCGCGGAGCTGGGCGAAGAGCCCGGCATGAAGCAGATGGGGCAGGTCATGAAGGCCGTCAACGCCAAGGTGGCCGGACGCGCCGAGGGCTCGCAGGTGGCCGCGCTGGTCAAGGGCCGGCTCGGCGGCTGATCGGGGCCGCTCACTTCCTGCCGGCCCCGCCGGGCGAGGGGATGTAGCCGGTGCTGACCCGGAGTTCGATGGTCTCCCCGGGCGGCACGGCGCCGTAGCGGGACTGCGAAACCACCGTTCCCTGCTCGCGCTCGCTGTGCGTCGCCTTGCGCTCCACGCGGTAGCCGGCCTCGGTGAGCGCCTTCTCCGCCTGGTCACCGGGCGTGCCCACGAGGTACGGCACGTGCTCCTCCTCGCCGCCGCTGGAGTACCGGCCGTTCACGTCCGGCAGCGGCTGCTGGGGCAGGCCCTCGTGCAGCGGCTTCATCGCCCCGAACCAGGTGCGCGCGGGCACCTTGCCGCCGTAGATGTTGCCGCCGTTGACACCGCACAGCGTCGGCGGCGTCGTGTCGCAGATCCCCTGCGGCGAGTCGCCGTCGCTGAAGGTGAGCACCGCTCCGGACAGGTGCGGCGTCGCCCCGAGGAACCCGGCCGACTGGTGCGCCTCGGTGGTCCCCGTCTTGGCCGCGAGCGGGCGGGTCCAGCCCGCGCTCTGCGCGGCCTGGTGCGCCGTGCCGCCGGCCTGGTCGTCCTTGCTCATCCCCACGGCCAGCGCGTCGGCCAGTCCGCTCGGGACCGCCTGCTCGCAGGGTTTCTCCGTGAACTGGACCGGATCGCCGTTGCGGTCCACGACCTTGCTCACCGGTGTCGGCGGGCACCAGGTGCCGCCGCTGAAGATCGTCGCGCCCACGTTGCTGATCTCCAGCGGGTTCGTCGGCGCGTAGCCGAGGGTGAACGCGCCGATCTGCTTCTGCTTGACCTCCTTGGCCTGGGGAATGCCGTCCGAGCCGTTCGGCGAGATCTTCTTCCCGGTGGCGCTGTGCTGGTTCAGCGTCTGCCGCATGCCCAGGCGGCTGGCCATGTTCACCGTCTCGTCCAGCCCCACGCGCTCCTGCAGCGCGACGAACGCGGTGTTCGGCGAGGTCTTCAGCGCCTCCTGGATGCTGCGCGGGCCGGGGGAGACGCCTTCGGCGTTGCTGACGGTGTAGGGCGCCGTGCCGTTCTTGTACGTCTGCGAGGTGTACGACCCGGGCGCGGGGATCTGCGTGCCGATCCCCATGCCCTCTTCCAGCGCCGCGGCTGCGGTGAACACCTTGTACACCGAGCCCGCGCCGAACATGGCCACGCTGCTGGGCAGCGAGTAGGCGGTCTGGCCCTCCTCGGAGTCGAAGCCGTAGTCGCGGTTGGCCACCAGCGCGCGCACGGGGTGCTTGTCCTCGCCCGGCTCGACCACGCTCATCACGTTGGCGATGCCCTTGGTGTCCTTGGGCACCTGCTCCTCGGCCGCCCGCTTCGCCTCGGAGCTGACCTCCTTGTCCAGCGTGGTGCGGATGGTGTACCCGCCCTTCTTCAGCTGCTCCTCGGTGAAACCGCGGCGCTGCAGGTAGTCGAGCACGTACTGGCAGAAGAACCCGTGCTCCGGACCCGCGCCGACGCAGCCGTTCGGGATCTGCTGCAGCGGGCTGACCACCCCCAGCGGCGCCTGCCGCGCCCGCTCGGCGGCCTCGCGGCTGATGCGGCCCTGCTGCTCCATCGCGTCGATGACCGTGTTGCGCCGGTGCTCGGCGTCCTCCGGGTTCGTCACCGGGTCGAGCGCGCTGGGCATGTTGACCATGCCCGCCAGCAGCGCCGACTGCGCGATGGTCAGCTCGCCGGGGGTGGTGCCGAAGTAGGTCCGGGCCGCCGAGCTCACGCCGTAGGACCGGTTCCCGAACGGGACGACGTTGAGGTAGCGCGCGAGGATCTCCTCCTTGCCCATGCGCTGCTCGAGCTGCAGGGCGATGCGGATCTCGCGGAGCTTGCGCGCCGGCGTCTGCTCGACGGCCTCGGCCTGCTTGACCGGGTCCTCGCCGGCGACGACGTGCATGAGGTAGTTCTTGACGAACTGCTGCGTCACCGTGGAACCGCCCTGGGTGACCTCGCCGGACGCCTGGTTGGTGACGGCGGCCCGGGCGGTGCCGGCCCAGTCGACGCCCTCGTGCTCGAAGAAGCGGCGGTCCTCGATGGAGATGATCGCCGCTTTCATCGCGTCCGAGATCTGCTGCGGCGCGACGGGGGTGCGGTCCTGGTCGTAGAAGTGGGCGATCGGCTCGCCGTTGCGGTCGGTGATGGTCGTCACCAGCGGGGCCTGCTGGGTGAGGATGTCGCGGGTGAGGCTGTTCACCGCGTCGCTGGCGCGGTTCGAGACCACGCCGAGCGACCCCACCACGGGGAACAGCATGCCGGCGACGAGGACGCCGGCCAGTACGCAGAGGCCGAAGAGCTTGAACAACCCGTGTCGAGCGCGCACCGGACCAGAGTAAGTTCGCGTGCGACGCCTCACAGCGCGTCGTTCGGCGCTGCCGCTCGATGTGATGAGCCTCAAGGCAACCGATTGATAAATGCAGGTTGGTTGCTGGAACCAACACCCTCTACAGTGCGTCCACGTCCAGCGACAGCACAGTCGCGTCCCCGTCGACCCGCGGTCGTCCGGGGCGCGGCATCCGGTGCCGGGGGGCCTCCGGACGAGTACGTCGCCGACGATGCCAGTGAGGAGCTGGGGGGAAGCTTGATGTCCGAGCAGGGGGATTGGCGCGTTCGCGCCGCTTGTCGGGACGAGAATCCCGATCAGCTGTTCGTTCGGGGGGCCGAGCAGCGCAAGGCGCGCCGGGTGTGCTTCGGCTGCCCCGTCCGCACCGAGTGCTTGAGCGAAGCGCTCGACAACCGCATCGAGTTCGGGGTCTGGGGCGGAATGACCGAGCGGGAACGCCGCGCGCTGCTGCGGCGGCGCCCCGATGTCCGGAACTGGCGCGAACTGCTGGAGGCCGCGCGGCAGGAGCACGTCGAACCGGGCGAGTACGCCTCGCGGCACTACCAGGCGGGCTGACGGCGGCCGCGTTCGCCGGTCATTCGCCGGCGAGCCGCCGCCCGATCTCCCGCAGGCCCGGCAGGTCGTGCACGTCCGCGGGCAGGGCGGGCACGCCGATCAGCGGCACCTCGGGGTGCGCGCGGGTGAACCGCCCGAGCAGGCGCTTCTCCCGCTCCGCGAGCGCCACCCGGTCGGCGTGCACCCGCAGCACCGCGGTGGCCAGCGGTGCCGAACCGGTGCGTTCGAGCTCCTCGGCGGCGGCGCGGGCGCGCGTGTCCGACAGGTCCGCGTGCACGGGGTGCGTGCGGTTGGCGATCATGCCCACCAGCGGCATCCGCTCGCCGGAGAGCCGCTCCACGAAGTAGGAGGCCTCGCGCAGCGCGTCGGCCTCGGGTGCGGCGACCACGACGAACGCCGTGCCGGGCGAGCGCAGCAGCCGGTAGGTGTGCTCGGCGCGTTCCCGGAACCCGCCGAAGGTGGAGTCGAAGGCCTGCACGAAGGCCGAGGCGTCGGTGAGCATCTGGCTGCCGACGATGGTGGAGATCGCCTTGGTGAACATGCCGAAGCTCGTGCCGACGAGCTTGCGCAGCCCTTTGCCGCTCGCGCGCGCGGGACTGGACAGCATGCGGATCACCCGCCCGTCCAGCGCGGCCGACAGGCGCTGCGGGGCGTCGAGGAAGTCCAGGGCGGAGCGGCTCGGCGGCGTGTCCACGACGATGAGGTCCCACTGCTCGGACGCCGCCAGCTGGCCCAGCTTCTCCATGGCCATGTACTCCTGCGTGCCCGAGAACGACGTGGAGATCGTCTGGTAGAAGGGGTTGTTCAGGATCTGCTCGGCGCGCTGGTGCCCGGCGTGCGCCAGCACCATGTCGTCGAACGTGCGGCGCATGTCGAGCATCATCGCCGAGAGCTCACCGCGCTGCTGCGGAAGCGCCACCTTCTTCGGGTGGTTCTCGAGCTCCCGGATGCCGAGCGCCTGCGCCAGCCGGTGCGCGGGGTCGATGGTGAGCACGACGGCGCGCCGGCCGCGTTCGGCGGCGCGCAGCGCCACGGAGGCCGCGGAGGTCGTCTTGCCGACGCCGCCGGATCCGCAGCAGACGACGATCCGCGTTTCGGGGTCGTCGACGAGTCCGTCGACGTCGAGCCGGGGCGGGCGCAGCGGTGCGTCGGTCAACGCTCCTCCCTCGGGGTCACCGGGCGCTCCGCACGCCGCGGTCGGCCAGGTCCTGCGCCAGTTCGTACACGGCGGTCACGTCGATGCCCTCGGTGACGTGCGGCAGGGTGACGGTGGGCAGCTCCGACGCGTCGAGCTGCTCGCGGGCGCGCCGCTCGACGCGGGCGCGCACGGCGTGCTCGGTCGTTTCCTGCACGAGCCCGGCCAGCGTGTCCTCGTCCACGTCCAGCCCGGCGGTCCGCAGCCCCGCGCGCACGCGCTCGGTGTCCAGCCGCCCGTCCGCGGCGGGGTCGACCGAGCGGTTCGGCAGCCGGTCCGGCCGCACCCGGTTGAGCACCACCCCGCCGGGGCGGATCTCGGCGGCGTTGAGCTCGGAGACGGTCTCCAGCGTCTCCCGCACCGGCAGCTCCTCGAGCACCGTCACCAGGTGCACGACGGTGTCCTGCGAGTGCACCAGGCGCACCACGCCGTCGCTGTGCTCGCGCACCGGGCCGACCTTCGCGAGGTCGGCCATGGCGCGGGTGACGTCGAGGAACTTCACCACGCGCCCGGTCGGTGGAGCGTCCACCACGACCGCGTCGTACAGGTGGCGCCCGCGGTCGTCGGTGCGCCCGACGCACTCCTTGATCTTGCCGGTGAACAGCACGTCCCGGATCCCGGGCGCCAGGGTGGTGGCGAAGTCGATCGCGCCCATCCTGCGCAGCGTGCGGCCGGCGAAGCCGAGGCTGTAGAACATCGACAGGTATTCGAGCAGCGCCGCCTCGGCGTCGATGGCGAGCGCGCGCACCTCCCCGCCGCCCGGTGCGGCGGCGATCCGCTCCTCGGAGTACGGCAGCGGTGCGGTGTCGAAGAGGTGGGCGATGCCCTGGCGCCCCTCGACCTCGATCAGCAGCACGCGTCGGCCTCCGGTGGCCAGGGCCAGTGCCAGCGCGGCGGCCACGGTGGTCTTGCCCGTGCCGCCCTTGCCGCTGACGACGTGCAGTCGAGCCCGGTTGAGCTCCCGGTCCCATTCAGTCACGCGGCCAGCTTAGGAGACCTGGGGGCGGTGGACTCCCCGGCCGGTGGGGAGGCGCACCCGGGGCGGGAGCCCGCGCCTGCCCTTCCGCGCCGGGGCGGCACTACTAGGGTGTCGCGTATGCAGAAGTGGGAGTACGCGACGGTTCCGCTGTTGAGCCACGCGACCAAGCAGATTCTGGACCAGTGGGGCGAGGACGGCTGGGAGCTCGTGGCCGTGCTGCCCGGCCCGACCGGCGAGCAGATGGTGGCCTACATGAAGCGGCCGAAGGAAGGCTGAGCCATGGGACGGTGGACTGATCGCCTCGCTGAGCTGGGGCTGCGGCTGCCGGAGGTGGCCGCGCCCGTCGCTGCGTACCAGCCCGCGGTGCGCACCGGGTCCCACGTGTACACGGCGGGCCAGCTGCCGCTGGTGGAGGGCAAGCTCGCGGCCACCGGCAAGGTCGGTGGCGAGGTGGACCCGGAGCGCGCCGCCGAGTGCGCCCGCACCTGCGCGCTCAACGCGCTGGCCGCGGTCGACTCGGTCGTGGGCCTGGACGCGGTGACCGGGGTGGTGAAGGTGGTCGGCTTCGTCGCCTCGGCCGAGGGCTTCGGCGGCCAACCGGCGGTGCTCAACGGCGCTTCCGAACTGCTCGGTGAGGTCTTCGGCGACGCGGGCCGGCACGCCCGCTCCGCCGTGGGCGTGGCCGAGCTGCCGCTGGGCGCGCCCGTCGAGGTGGAGCTGATCGCCGAGGTCGGCTGAGCACCTGTTCCTCGCCCCCTCCGCTGCGAGCGGGGTGTCGTGTTGCAGCGGGTCCGTCCGATTCGGGCGGGCCCGCTTTCGCATGTGCCGGGAAATTTCGCGCCCGCACCGGTGTGCGCGATGACCAACCAGTAGGCTGCGGTCACCACCTGTTCGGAGGTGCTTCCTGGTGTGGTTCGAACGGGTGATACAGCGAGCAATCGTTCGGCCGACTGTATCCGCAGTGTTCATCGTTCGGGGTTGATGAGCACGGGCTGATACGGCCAGGCTTCGCCTGGAGGAGTGGTGGAGCGGATGCCCGCGCCGAGGGAGTCGAGCCTGGGGAGGGGCGACGTGGCGGTGCGCGAAACGGAAGTGCGGTGTCACGAGCTGCTGTTGCGGCTGGCCGACCGGTTGCCGGACCGGTACCTGTGGCGCTACCGCGACTGGCTCGCCGGCGGGGCGGCCGACGTGCTGGCCCGCGTGCTGCCGGCGGCGCTCGTGCGCGAGCGCATCAGCCTGCCCGACGACGAGCAGCGCCTCCTCGCCGAAGCCCTGATCCCGCTGGGGGCCGACCCGGCGCTGGTCAACGCGATCCTGCCGCGGTCGGTCGCCGCGGAACCGGACGTGCACTTCAGCGCGCAGCCCCCGGCGGGCACCGCGGGCGCGGGCCACTCCGACGTCCTCGTCCTCGCCGCGACGCTGCGCGGCCGCGCCGGGGTGCGCGAGGTGCGCACCAGCTGGCGGCACGGGCCGGAGCCGAAGCGCGTCGTGCTGATCACCGCCACCGCGGACCACATCGAGCTCGCCGGTGAGGTGCAGCGCGTGCTGCGCGCGCTCGGGGACTCCGCGCCCCGCGTGGAAGTGCTGCCCACCGAGGCCGCGGTCGGGGCCCACCACCGGGCCGCGCTGGCGGCCGCGGAACTCGTCTGCACGGGCCCTGAAGCGGCCCGCGCAGCGCACGAGCACGGAGAGCAGACCGCTGGATCCATCGCGGACGCGCGCGGCTGAGCTCGGCCGCCACTGTCCGCGGAACACGTCGAAGGAGGGCACGCGTGCTGGATGTGGCCGAAACAGCCGGTCCCGGGGAGCGGTTGCACACGCTCCTGCTGGCGATGACCGGGAGGGTCGACGACGACGCCGTCAACAGCACTCGGGAACTGCTCGGAGCGGCGCAGGCCGACACCGCCGCGCACTTCCTCACCGGATGCCTGCTGGCGGGGCGCATCCGCGTCAGCGCCACCGAGCAGCACCAGCTGCGGCGCACGCTGTCCGACCTGCACCTGGACGCCGAACTCGCCGAACGGCTGTCCGTGGTGGACCAGCCCGAGGAGCCCGCCGCGCACCGGTTCGACGCGAACTCCGAGCCCGAGCACGCCCTCACCGGCGCCCTCGCCCCCGTGGCGCACCGGCTCACCGGGCTGCGCGGGCTGTGGACGACCTGGCGCACCACCCCGGCCGGGGACAACTCCGGAGCGCTGCCCCGCCGCGTGCTGCTCGCCGAGGTCGGCGCCGACGGCTCGCCGGCCGCTCTCGGCTACCAGCTGCTCGAAGCGCTGCGGCAGGCCGGCCTCGACTGCTCGGTGGACGTGTTCGCCAGCGGCGCCGAGCTGCCCGAGTACCACCGCGGAGCGCTCGCCGCCGCGCACCGGGTGCACCTGGAGACCCCGGTGGAGACCGGGGTTCCGGCCGTCGGCACCGAGGCGGTCACGATGCCCGCCGCGGTGCCCGAAGCGACGCCGCGGGAGCGGATGCCGCGTTCGACCTCCCGCGAGTCGGATGCGGAGGGTGCTCCACACCGCGTTGAGGTCGCTTCCGAACCCCAGCACGCCGCGCCAGACCCGGACGTGAGCGCGGCCGCCGGGGGGTCCGTGCCGGAACCCGTCTTCCCGCGGATCTCGCCGGAGGAGTTTCCCGCCGCCGAAGCCGAACCGGAGTCCCCGCGGGCCGAGGTGGCACCCGCGCCCGCGGCGCTCGCCGAGCACCCCGCTGCCGGTGCGGACGCAGCTGCGGTGGACATCGCTGCGGTGCAGGAGCCGGCTCCTGCCGAGACCCCCGCCGCTGCGGCTGCGCCGGCGGAGGTCCCCGCGGACCTCCCCGCGGAGACCCCGGTGGATACCTCCCCGGATGCCTCCGCGGAGGCCCCGGCTGAGGTCTCCGCGGACCCCGCTGCGCAGCAGGAATCCGCGGACCCCGACGACGATGCCTCCGTGGGCGTGCCGGCGGCCGTCGACGCCAAGCTGACCGACCGGGAGCGCAACCTCCTGCGCAAGCTGCACGAGGAGCTCGCGCAGCGGGAGCAGGACCGCACCGGTGAGGAGGGCGGGGCCCCCGTCGCGGCCGGCGGTGCCCAGCCCGGCCGCGCCGAGGGGTGGTCGCAGGGATCGGCCGGCGGCACGGGCGGCTTCCCGCCGATCAACCCGCGCTGAGCACCGCCCGCTCGTGCGGGTTGGCGCCGACCGTTCGGTTTCCGCGCGGCTCCGCGGTGCATAGGGTGGCGCGTATGCGCCTGCCCCCTGACATGTCGCTGCCCGAGGGGTTCGTGCCGGACCCGCCCCCGGACGTGCCCGCGACGCCGAAGGACGCGGCCACCGTGGTCCTGCTGCGCGACGGGGCGTCCGGGCTGGAGGTGTTCCTGCAGCGGCGGGTGACGGCCATGGCCTTCGCCGCCGGCATGACCGTCTTCCCCGGCGGCGGCGTCGATGCGCGCGACGCCGAGGCGACCGTTCCCTGGGCCGGCCCGCCGCCCGAGTGGTGGGCGCGGCGGTTCTCCTGCACGACCGCGACCGCCCGCGCGCTCGTGTGCGCGGCGGTGCGCGAGACCTTCGAAGAATCCGGCGTGCTGCTCGCCGGGGCCGACGCGGACACCGTGGTCGGTGACACCGCGGGCTTCGCCGAAGCCCGCTCGTCCCTGGTCTCCCGCGAGCTCTCGCTGGCCGAGTTCCTGGCGGACGAGGAGCTGGTCCTGCGCGCCGACCTGCTGCGTCCCTGGGCGAACTGGGTGACACCGGAGCGGGAGCCGCGGCGCTACGACACGCGGTTCTTCCTCGCCGCCATCCCCGAGGGGCAGCGCGCCGACGCGGTCACCTCGGAGGCCGCGGACGCCTACTGGCGCGCCCCGGCTGCGGCGCTCGACGACGCAGAGCGGGGGCGCAGCGCTCTGATGCCGCCGACCTGGGCGACCTTGGCGGAGGTGGCCGAGTACGCGAGCGCACCCGAGGCGCTGGCCAGCCGCTCCAATCGCATGCGCGAACGCCTCACCAAGGTCGTGCCGCGCATGGAGTTCCGCGACGGGCGGTGGCACGTGGTGCTGCGCGGCGCGGCGGAGGAGGGCTTCTCGGGAGTGGACCTGTCCGGGGAGGGCTCGTCGGGGCTGGCGGAGCCGTCGGGATGGGCGGGGCCGTCCGGGACGGCGGGTGCGGAGGGCGGCGCGGACGAGGGCGCCGGTCCGGCGGACGCGCGATGACCGGTGACACCTGAGGACCGGTGACACGCGACGAGGAGGAGGAACGGCATGTCCCACCCGGCCTACGGCGAGCTGCGCGCGGTCACGGCGTGCGCCTCGGTGCTGCTGGCGAACAACCCGTCGGGCATGACGCTGGAGGGCACGAACACGTGGATCGTGCGCGCCCCGGGGGTGCGGGAGTGCGCGGTCGTCGATCCCGGTCCCGGCGATCCCGAGCACCTGGAACGGGTCCGCGCGCACGGGCCCGTCGCACTCATCCTGCTCACCCACCACCACCCGGACCACACCGAGGGCGTCGCGGAACTGGCCGCCCGCACGGGCGCGCCGGTGCGCGCGCTCGACGCGGACCTGTGCCGCTCCGCTGCGCCGCTGCGCGACGGGGAGGTGCTCGAGGCGGCCGGCGTGCCGCTGCGGGTGCTCGCCACTCCCGGGCACACCGCTGATTCGCTGTGCCTGCACATCGCGGGCGAGGAACCGGCCGTGCTCACCGGGGACAGCGTGCTCGGCCGGGGCACCACGGTCGTCGCGTCCCCGGACGGGCACCTCGGTTCGTACCTGTCCTCGCTGCGCGAGCTGGCGGGGTTCGCGGAGGGCACCTGGGCTCTGCCGGGTCACGGGCCGGAGCTGCCGGACGTGGCCGAAGCCGCGGCGGGCTACCTGCGCCACCGCGAGCAGCGCCTCGACCAGGTGCGCGCCGCGGTGGCGGAGCACGCCGCGACGCCGACCGCGCGGCAGGTCGTGGAGGTCGTCTACGCCGACGTGGATCCGGCGGTGTGGCCTGCTGCGGAGCAGACGGTGCGGGCGCAGCTGACCTACCTGGCCGAGCGGGGGGAGCTGGCCGCGGACCGGTGGTGAGGAGCGGGGCTGTGCGCTGGGCAGCTCCGGGGTGCGCGCTGGGCAACGCGGGTCCGCTGCGGCCGGGGTGCCGCCCGCGTTCTCCGGCGTCCGCGGATGACCGGTGGTGCGCTGGGCGGGAGCGTGCGCTGAATCACCCCGTTGTTGGTGATTCCGGGACTGGCGCTCAAGCCGGGTCCGTGACGCATACTGGATTGGACCGGCGCCGGGGCAGTCTGCGGACGGCCCGAATGGGGTTCACTAATTCGGGTGAAAGATGCAACCAGAACGCCCAGTGCCGCGTCCTGTCAGGTGAGAGGTCTTGAAGGCACGAGCGAACGTGCCGCATCGTCGGAAAGTGAAGGACTTCCGGACTGAAGGACTTCCGGGGCCGGTCGCCGACCGGCTACCGCGACAACAGCCCTCCGGTGCAATGGATTCGGGGCCACGCATCGGAGGATCGGGGGAGCGTGGTTGGTCGTCGGGGGACGAACCACGCGAAGGTGAAGGGGCTGCGATGCCGCGTCGGGGGTGGCGTCTCAGCCCCTTCACTCTGCCCGCCCCCTCCGCGCGGCCCGACTTCCCGCACTGCCCGGCTCCCCTGCGCTGCTTCGTCCCTTCGCCCGTCAATCTGGACCTTTTCCAGAGAGCGCAATTTTCATGAAAATTGGAAGCTGTCCCCACACGAGTGCAGTACAGAGCATCCCCACGCGATCGGAGGACAGCGCGGCGCAGGTGCCCGGCTCGCGGGGACTGCGCAGGGGAGAAGTGCACGGGGGAGAAGCGCGCGGCGGCAAGCGGAGTTTGCCGCGAGCAAAAGTAAGTGTGCGAACTAAATGGCACGACGCGCGCGTCGACTGAGGGCCCCAGGGACTCCCTGGAGCCGTCGGCCGACGCGCGTCGTCCTGCCTCTCGGGGTACCCCGATCCGCTCAGCGGGCGCGGCGCGCCAGCCGCTCCGGATCGAGAATGAGCACGCTCTTGCCCTCCAGCCGGAGCCAACCCCGGTGCGCGAAGTCCGCCAGCGCCTTGTTGACGGTCTCCCGGGAAGCGCCGACGTACTGGGCGATCTCCTCCTGCGTCAGGTCGTGCGTGACCCGGAGCAGGCCCGCCTCCTGGCTGCCGAACCGCTGCGCCAGCTGCAGCAGCGCCTTGGCGACACGGCCAGGAACGTCGGTGAAGATCAGGTCGGCGAGCATGCCGTTGGTGCGGCGCAGGCGGCGCGCGACCACCCGCAGCAGCTGCTCCGCGATCTCCGGTCGCGTGGCGATCCACTGCCGCAGCGCGGCGCGGTCCATGCTGAGCGCGCGCACCTCGGTGACCGTCGTCGCCGTCGAGGTCCGCGGACCCGGATCGAAGATCGACAGTTCACCGAACATGTCCGATGGGCCCATGATCGCCAGCAGGTTCTCCCTGCCGTCCGGCGACTTGCGCCCGAGTTTCACCTTGCCGGACTGAATGATGTAGAGCCGGTCTCCCGGCTCGCCCTCGGCGAAGATCACGTGTCCCCGCGGGAACTCGACCGGTTCCAGCGACTGTGCTAGTGCCTCCGCCGCAGCCGGCTCCACCCCTTGGAAGATGCCGGCCCGGGCCAGGGTCTCGTCCACCTCGTCCCTCCTGCTGAGACGCGGCGGCTGGTCTGTTCATGCCGGACCCGCGTTTGCGCGTCTGGCGGTACGCCGCCGTTACTACCAGTAATTCTACGACTGGTCCGGGGAACGGCGTGTACGCAGCCTGCCGGCGCGTCCCACTCTGCGAAGTCTGAACAGCTCCAACGCGCGTCCAATGCCCTGCCGGAACAGCGCCCGCACCTCGTCCGGACGGGCGTTCTCCAGCAGTTCTTCCACCTCGTTCTCCTGCACGGCCACATGCCGCAGACGGGCCTCCACGCGTTCCATGAACAGCGTGAAGAACATGATCACGAGCGGCACGAGGATCACGAACCAGGCAGTCATAACGGTGAAATCCTCGCTCATCCCTTCGTGGTCGTTGCAACCGGGGGTCGGTGTGCGGTGCGTACCGGTGGTCACCTGCCGTGGTGACCGGGCCCGTACTCTGGAGGGGTGGCCGACCAAGCTGGAAGCGGAGCCGACGCGGCGGGCAGTGCCGGCGCGCCCGCGCGCCGCAGCGGCGCCGGGCGTTCGCGCAAGCGGCGCGCGGAGACCCACCTCGGGCTCGTGCGCAGGGCGCGGCGCATCCTGCGCGCGCTCACCGAGGCGTACCCGGACGCGCACTGCGAGCTGAACTTCGAGACACCGCTGCAACTCACCGTGGCCACCATCCTGTCCGCGCAGTGCACGGACAAACGCGTGAACGCGGTCACACCCGCGCTGTTCGCACAGTACCCGACGGCCGCGGACTACGCCGGTGCGGACCGCACCGAGCTGGAGGAGATGATCCGCTCCACCGGCTTCTACCGGAACAAGGCGAGCTCGCTGCAGCGCCTCGGCGCCGAGCTCGTCCACAGGCACGACGGCGAGGTGCCCGGCTCGCTCGACGAGCTCGTCAAGCTGCCCGGGGTCGGGCGCAAGACCGCCAACGTGATCCTCGGCAACGCCTTCGACGTCCCGGGCCTCACCGTCGACACGCACTTCGGCCGCCTCGTCCGGCGCTGGGGCTGGACCGCCGAGGAGGACCCGGACAAGGTCGAGCAGGTCGTCGGCGAGCTGATCCCCCGCAAGGACTGGACCATGCTCTCGCACCGCGTGATCTTCCACGGGCGGCGCGTGTGCCACTCCCGCAAGCCCGCGTGCGGTGCCTGCCTGCTCGCCGCGGATTGCCCCTCCTACGGCGCGGGCCCGACCGACCCGGTGACCGCGGCGAAGCTCGTGCGCGGGCCCGAGGCGCCGCACCTGCTGTCCCTGGCCGGGGTGCGCGAGGAGGTCCCGGAAGCCGCTGTCGAGCAGGCCGCCGCGAAGGAGCCGACGGCGTGAGCCGGCGGACGAGCGGGTGGCGGGAGTACGGCACGGAGATCCGCTGGACCGCCGTGGTGCTCGTGCTGGCCGCGGCGGGCGTGATCGCCCTGTGGCCCCGCGGGGGGCAGGAGCCCGCGCCGGACGCGGACGCCCCGCAGCGGGATCGGCCGCCCGCCAGCACCGAGGTGGACCCGGCGCAGCGCGCGGCCGCCGACCTGCGGTCCTGCCGCGAGCAGGGCCCCGCTGCCGGGCAGCGGTCCGGTCCTGGGCAGCTGTCCGGGGCCCGCGGCACCTGCATGGCCGACGGCAGCCCGGTGGGTCTCGGCGAAGCGGTCGGGGACGGGCCCGCGGTGATCAACGTGTGGGCCACCTGGTGCGCGCCGTGCCGCGAGGAGCTGCCGGTGCTCGCCGAGTACGCCCGCGCGCAGGACGAGGTCGACGTGCTCGGCGTGCAGGTGCGCAGCGGGGAGTCCGCCGGCCTCGGGATGCTGCGCGAGCTCGGCGTGCACTTCCCCAACGTGCACGACCCGCGCGGCGAGCTCCGCTCCGCGCTGTCCGCCCCGAACGTGCTGCCCGTGAGCTACCTGGTCACAGAGGACGGCGCGGTGCACCGCCTCGACGTGACCGTGTTCCGCTCGGTCGATGAGGTGCGCGCGGCCGTGGACGAGGCCAGGCGGAGCTCCTGATCCGTTCCGCGGTTCGCCGGCCCGGCCCCGCGGATTCCCGCACTGCGGGAAGGCGTCGAGGCCGGTGCTGGACAGCCCGGGTGCGGCGGAGTAGGCACACTCCAGGTGGGTGACCCGCAGGCGCGGCGCCGCCCGCTGTCGAACCCGCGAAGGGGGTCGGAGTGAACGACGTGGATTGGCGGCCCGGTCCGCTGTGCCCGCTGGAGGACGTGCCGCACTGGCTGCACCCGCTGGTGGTCGACAGCGCGGAGATCGAGGCCACCGCCTTCGGCTGGCCCCGGAGCCGTCCGCCCGCGCACGCGCGCCCCGCCGCGGTGCTGCTGCTGTTCGGCGCGGGTACGCGCGGGCCGGACATCGTGCTGCTGCGCCGCGCCGACGGGTTGAACTCGCACCCCGGGCAGGTCGCCTTCCCCGGAGGCGGGATCGACCCCACCGACCGCGGCCCGGTCGACGCGGCGCTGCGCGAGGCGGCGGAGGAGGTGGGGCTGCGTCCCGCGGGCGTGCGCCCCCTGGCACTGCTGCCGGAACTGCACGTGCCGCACAGCGGTTTCCGCGTGAGTCCGGTCGTGGCGCACTGGGAGGAACCGTCCGAGGTGCGGCCGGTCGACCCGGGGGAGACCGCGGCGGTGGCGCGGGTGTCCATCGCCCGGCTCACCGATCCGGCGTACCGGGTGCGCGTGGGACGTGCCGGCGCTCCGGCCGGACCGGCGTTCCTCGTGCCGGGCATGCTGGTCTGGGGGTTCACCGCGGGCGTGCTGGCGGGGGTGCTGGACCTCGCGGGCTGGACGCGGCCGTGGGACAGCGGAGACGTGTGGGAGCTCACGGAGGCGTGGCACCAGGCCGAACGCGCAGGGGCCGTCGACCACGCGGAGGGCTGAAGCATCGCCCGGGCGGGTCGGGACAATAGGCTGGTGTTCGGCGGGCCGGCCCGGTCCGGTGCCGAGCCGGAGGACGAGTTCGCATGCCGCGCGGATCGGGGTGAGCCGTGAACTGGGTCGACCTGCTGGTGGTGCTGCTCGCGCTGCTCGGCGCCGCGTCCGGGGCGCGCAACGGGCTGGTCACCGCCCTGTTCTCCCTGGTCGGGGTGTTCGTCGGCGCGATCGTGGGTCTCAAGCTCGCGCCGCTGTTGCTGGAACGGTTGGACGACCCGCTGGCGCGGATCGCCTTCGGCGTCGGCATCGTCGTGCTGCTGGTGGCCCTCGGCGAGACCTGCGGCATGTGGGCCGGGCGCGAACTGCGGGAGCGGATCACCGCGACCGGCCTGACCGGGGTGGACAACGTGCTGGGGGCGGTCCTGCAGGGCGTGGCAGTGTTCGTGGTGGCCTGGCTCGTCGCCCTGCCGTTCACCTCGGCCACCGCCACCCCCGGCCTCGCCGCGGCGTTGAACCGGTCGAACGTGCTCAGCGCGGTCGACGAGGTGATGCCGCCGCAGGCCAAGCAGATCCCGGCCGAACTGCGCCGCATCATCGGCTTCGACCAGTTCCCGCAGGCCCTGGAACCGTTCTCGGAAACCCCGGTCACCAGCACGCAGCCGCCGAACGGGCAGCTCGCGCGCAGCCCCGTGGTGCGCGAGGCGCAGCAGAGCGTGGTCAAGGTGCGCGGTCGGGCCTACTCCTGCGGGCGGTCCCTGGAGGGCACCGGGTTCGTCGTCTCCGAGCACCGCGTGATGACGAACGCGCACGTGGTGGCGGGCACCGACCAGGTCGCCATCGAGATGGGCAGCGGCGAGTTCCAGGCCGAGGTGGTGATGTTCGACCCGCGGACGGATCTGGCCGTGCTGTCCGTGCCCGACCTGGACGCCGAGGCCATGTCGTTCGAGCAGCAGCCCGCCCGTTCCGGCGACGACGTGATCGCGCTGGGCTACCCGCTGGACGGGCCGTACCACGCCTCCCCGGGGCGCGTGCGCGAGCGCGTGGCCCTCAACGGCCCGGACATCTACGGCGAGAGCGGTGTCGAGCGGGACGTCTACACCGTGCGCGGTGACGTGCGCAGCGGGAACTCCGGCGGTCCGCTCATCGATCCCGAGGGCGACGTGGTCGGGGTGGTCTTCGGCGCCGCCGTCGACGACCCGGAGACCGGGTTCGCGCTCACCGCTCAGGAGGTCGCCGACGAGGTGCAGACCGCGCCCTCCCTGTCGCAGCCGGTGCCGACCGGGAAGTGCGCCGCGGAGTAGCCGACCGAGGGGTCAGCGGGCCGGCTGGTGCAGCGGGCCGGTCTGCGCGCGTGACCGGGGAGCGGCTGCGCCGCTGGCCGGGCGGCCCGTGCGGCCGAGCACGCGATCACCAGTCCGCGCGGTACCGCGTCGGCGCGCCCCGGGCCCACCTCGCCGGGTGCGCCCCCTGATCGGGTGTGCCGGGGCCGTCGAGCGGAGGATCTCACGCGGAGCTCTGCGAGGCCTCCGCCGTCTCCGCGGAGTGCCGCCGGGTGATCTGCTTGGTGTCGCGCAACGTGGCCATCGTCCTCTTCGGCGCGCGGATCTTGCGCACCCGCAGGAAGCCGAGCAGCGCGAACAGGCCGGCCACGAGGAGCATCAGCAGGAACACGATCCCGAACGCCGCCCACCGCCACAGGCCGAGCTGGGCCAGCCCCTCCGCGAGCGCGAAGAAGAGGAAGAACGTGCTGAACACGAGCACGGCCAGGGCGAGGATGAAGAAGACGCTGCCCTTGAGGCCCTTCTTGACCTCGCTGGTGATCTCGGACTTGGCCAGTTCCACCTCGGCGCGCACCAGGGTGGACAGGTGGGCCGTCACGTCGCGGGCGAGCGCTCCGATCGATTGACCGGAGTCCGTTCCCTCCTCGGACAGCGGGAGGGACGGGACCGCGGACTGCCCCGCGACGTCGTCCTTGCCGTTGGTGTGCTGACCGTTGCTCTCCCGGGCGCTGTTCACGGGCCCATCGTGCCACGCGCGATCTCCGGGCGAACGTCGGACTCGCCGATGCGTCGGGATCCGCGCAGGCGCCCGGCGCGGACCGCCTGTTCACTCCCGCCCGGTGTCGTGCCTCGTGTCCTGCTCGGCGTCCGCCTCGACCGCGCTCGACCCCGGCGCCGAGTCCGGCCCCGCAGCGGGATCCGGTTCCGCACCCGGCTCGGCCGGCGCCACCGCGGCCTCCGCACCGGTCGCCTCCTCCGCACCCGGCCCGGCGCCGGCAGCTGCGGCGGCGCGCTGACCCCGCACGAGCTTGCCGCGCAGCGACAGCGTCACCCCCGCCAGCACCGTGGCGATGGCCGAGGCGATGAGCACCGCGGCCTTGGCGCGCTCGGCCGCGGCGCCGGTGAGCGACAGCTCGGCGATCAGCAGGCTCACGGTGAAGCCGATGCCGGCGAGCATGGCCAGGCCCAGCATGTCCGGCCAGGTGACCCCGCGCGGCTTGTGGGCCAGGCCGACCTTGATCGCCAACCAGGACACGCCCGCCACGCCGATCAGCTTGCCGACCACGAGCCCGACGATGACGCCGATGGCGACCGGGTCGTGCGCGATCTCCCGCAGCGCCTCGCCGTTGACCGGGACGCCCGCGGCGAAGAACGCGAAGATCGGCACCACGAGGCTCGCTGACCAGGGGGAGAGCCGGTGCTCCAGGCGCTCCTCCGGGGAGCTCGTCTCGTGCGCGTCCCGCTTGACCCGCGTGAGCAGGCCGAGGATGACGCCGGCGATCGTGGCGTGCACACCTGTCGTGTGCACCGCGACCCACAGGGCCACGCCCAGCGGGATGTACAGCCACGACGTGGTCACGCGCCGGTGCTGCAGGTACCAGTAGGCGACGGCGAGCAGCACGGCCGCGGCCAGCGCGACCAGGTTCAGCCCGTCGGTGAACAGCACGACGATCATCGCGATCGCGCCGAGGTCGTCGACCACGGCGAGGCTGAGCAGGAACACGCGTCCGGCCAGCGGCATCCACGAGCCGAACAGCGACAGCACGCCGACCGCGAAGGCGATGTCGGTGGCCATCGGGATGGCCCAGGCGCTGCCGGCGTGCGGCTCGGTGTGCCCGATGCCGTAGGCGATGATCGCCGGCAGGATCATCCCGCCGGCCGCGGCGATGATCGGGAGCGTGGCGCTCTTCCAGTGGGCCAGTTCGCCGGTGACGATTTCGCGTTTGAGCTCGAGCCCGACGTAGAGGAAGAAGATGGCCAGCAGGCCGTCCTTGGCCCATTCCGCCAGGCTCAGGTCCAGGTGGAGGACGTGCGGTCCGACCTCGAACTCCCGCAGCCAGGTGAAGGCCTCCTGCAGGGGCGAGTTCGCCAGCACCAGCGCCAGGGCCGCGGCGAGGATGAGCATGAGACCGCCGACGACGTCCTTGCGGAAGAAGTTCCCGATCGCGGTACCCGGTTCGGGTTCGGTCTCCTCGGTCCCGGCCTGGTTCCGAGCGGCATTGGACACGCGAGTTCCCCCGATGCGATTCAATTCGTGCTTGCGAACGCCGACCAGACTTCCCGGCACACCATTCGTTGAAGCTTAACACTCAATCGGTGCACGAGCTGTCGCTTCGCTCATAGGCCGGGCGTTCCGTGAGTCACTCCACGTGACTCGCGGGCGGGGTGCGAACGCTCCGCCGGCGGGGTGCGCCGCGCGCGGCGAGCGGCGCGAAGCGGAGCTCGTGCGCAGGGATTTCCGTTCGGATCGAGTTCTCTTCGCAGCGGGGGCTCGCCGCTCCCGATCCGGCTGAGCGCCTCCGGGGTGCCGTGACCGGGTGCGGTTGACCACGGAGCGTCGCCAGCACTGCGTGCCCGGGGCTGCCTGCTGCAATCCGCTTCCGCCCGTTGCGGGCTCGCGGTGCGGGCTTGCGCCGCGGTGAGACCCGACCCCGCGAGACCCGGCCCCGCGGTGGGGTCCAGCCCTGGCGACCGCGACCCCGGCCCGGCGGTCAGGACCCCGGCGATGGGGACCTGCTGGCCGGAGACCCGCTGAGCGGGGACGTGCTCGCCGGGGTGCCGGACGGGTGCACGCGCACCGCGGCGGGCCGACCCGTGCGATCGGCCCGCCGCGGTCGTCCGTGCGGACTCACTCGTCGGACGAGGAGGACTGCATCCCCTGGGTGATGAGGTCCATGACCGAGGAGTCGGCCAGCGTGGACACGTCGCCGACCTCGCGGTTCTCGGCCACGTCCCGCAGCAGTCGCCGCATGATCTTGCCGGAGCGCGTCTTGGGCAGTTCCGGCACGACCATGATCTGCCGCGGCTTGGCGATCGGGCCGATCTCGCGGGAGACGTGCTCGCGCAGCTCCGCCAGGGCCGCGTCGCCCGCGGCGGAGTCGTCGGCACCGCCGCGCAGGATCACGAAGGCCACGATGCCCTGGCCGGTGGTGGCGTCGGAGGCGCCGACCACGGCGGCCTCGGCCACGTTCGAGTGCGACACCAGGGCCGACTCGACCTCGGTGGTGGAGATCCGGTGGCCGGAGACGTTCATGACGTCGTCCACGCGACCGAGCAGCCACAGGTCGCCTTCCTCGTCGTACTTGGCGCCGTCGCCGGCGAAGTAGTAGCCCTGCTCGGCGAAGCGGGACCAGTAGGTGTCGCGGAACCGCTGGTCGTCGCCCCAGATGCCGCGCAGCATCCCCGGCCACGGCTCGTCCAGCACGAGCAGGCCGCCCTCGCCGTTGCCGAGCTTGTTGCCGGACTCGTCGACGACCGCGGCGGAGATCCCCGGCAGCGGCTGCTGCGCCGACCCCGGCTTCGTCGCGGTCACCCCGGGCAGCGGCGAGACCATGATCGCGCCGGTCTCGGTCTGCCACCAGGTGTCCACGATCGGGCAGCGGTTGCCGCCGATGTGCTGGCGGAACCACATCCACGCCTCGGGGTTGATGGGTTCGCCGACCGTGCCCAGCAGCCGCAGCGAGGACATGTCGTACTGCTCGGGGATGTCCGATCCCCACTTCATGAAGGTGCGGATCGTCGTCGGCGCGGTGTAGTAGATCGAGACGCCGTACTTGGCCACGACCTCCCAGTGGCGGCCCTCGTGCGGCGTGTTCGGCGTGCCCTCGTAGAGCACCTGGGTGGCGCCGTTGGCCATCGGCCCGTAGACGATGTAGGTGTGCCCGGTGACCCAGCCGATGTCGGCGGTGCACCAGTACACGTCCGAGTCGGGCTTGATGTCGAACACCGCGTGGTGGGTGTACGCGGCCTGCGTGAGGTAGCCGCCCGAGGTGTGCAGGATGCCCTTGGGCTTGCCGGTGGTGCCCGAGGTGTAGAGGATGAACAACGGGTGCTCGGAGTCGAACGCCTCCGGGATGTGCTGCTCCGACTGGCGCGGCACGACGTCGTGCCACCACAGGTCGCGGCCGTCCTGCCAGTCGACTTCCTCGCCGGTGCGCTGCACCACGAGCACGTGCTCGACGCTCTCCG
This sequence comes from Salinifilum aidingensis, assembly GCF_054782015.1. NCBI lineage: Bacteria > Bacillati > Actinomycetota > Actinomycetes > Pseudonocardiales > Pseudonocardiaceae > Salinifilum > Salinifilum aidingensis. Next base: position 367,741 of record NZ_BAAGTH010000003.1, read on the forward strand.
CGCCGGCCACGGCCTCGTCCACGTTCTGCTTCAACGCCATGGGCTTGCCGCGCCGGTACTGCCCGTCGCAGGTGATGACGACCTTGGCCGAGGCGTCGTCGATGCGCGTGCGCAGCGCCTCCGAGGAGAAGCCGCCGAAGACGACGCTGTGCAGCGCGCCGAGGCGGGCGCAGGCCAGCATCGAGATCACGGCCTCGGGCAGCATCGGCAGGTAGATCGCGACCCGGTCGCCGGCGCCGATGCCGAGGGAGGCCAGGGCGTTGGCCGCGCGGGAGACCTCGCGCTGCAGCTCGGCGTAGGTCACGGTGCGGGAGTCGCCCGGCTCGCCCTCCCAGTACAGGGCCACGCGGTCGCCGTTGCCCGCCTCCACGTGGCGGTCGACGCAGTTGTAGGCGACGTTGAGCCGCCCGCCGGCGAACCACTTCGCGAACGGCGCGCCGGACCAGTCGAGGACCTGCTCCCACTTCGTGTCCCAGTGCAGCCGCTCGGCCTGCTTCGCCCAGAACGCCTCCCGGTCCGCGGCGGCCTCGGCGTAGGCCTCCGCGGAGAGGTTCGCCTGGGCCGCGAACTCCGCCGGTGGCGGAAACGTCCTGCTCTCGGAGAGCAGGTTGTCCAACTTGTTGGACTGCCCGTCGGGTTGGCTCATCTCCTTCAAGACCTCCCTGGCTGGTGGGACACCTCGTTCAATGAGCACCGTAATGCGATGGAGCGCACGGCGACAGGGGGCGAGCCAAAATTGGTACAGACCAATTTCTCGTAGCCGACAATCGGCGCACCGCGGGACCCGCTGCGCCCGCGGTGCGGTGCGTGTATATCACCGCCCGCCCCGGCCCCGGGTGCGGCATCGGGGGCGGTCCGCGCGGGGCACCCACCCGGCAGGACGGGCCGCAGAACCGGTCAGCCGGCGCGTTCGGCCGGGGACGAGCTCACCGGGGGAGCTCGGTCGTGCGAACACCGCCCGGTAGCGTGCAGGGACGTGCCCAAGCCATCGCTGGCTCCGCTCGCGGAGCTCCCCGGAGTCGCCGAGGCCGTCACCCGCGCCCGCGCGGCCGTCGACGAGGTGCACGAGCACCCGATGAACCGGCGCGGCTGGCCCACCACGGCGGCCGAGGCCTCCGTGCGCGCCGCGCGCGCCTCGGCCGCCGTCGCCGGCGGCGCCGCCGAGATCCCGGACAGCGGATCGGTCGACGAGCCGCTGCTGGCCGGGTCCCTGCGCGTGGCCGAAGCGCTCGGCACGCTGCTGCCGACCTGGCAGCGCGCCCCGCTGCAGGCGCTGGCCCGGATGCACGTGCTCGCCGCCGCGGACCTCGTCAGCGACCCGGACCAGCTCGGGCGGCCCCGGGTCGACCCGGAGGTCTCCGAACGGCTCGACCTGCTCTCCGAGATCGTCACCGACACCGAGACGCAGGGCCCCGGCCCCGTGTTCGCCGCGGTGGTGCACGGGGAGCTGCTCGCGCTCGACGCGTTCGGCGCGACCACCGGTGTCATCGCCCGCGCGGCCGCGCGGCTGTGCGTGATCGGCAGCGGCCTCGACCCGAAGGGGCTCGTCGTTCCCGAGGTCGCCCACTTCCGGCGGCAGCGGGAATACGGCGACGCCGCGCAGGGCTTCACCACCGGCGAGCCGGACAAGGTCGCCGCGTGGATCGAGCACTGCTGCAGCGCCCTGGAAAGCGGTGCGCGCGAAGCGCGGTCCATCGCGGACGCGGCGACCCCGGAATGACGGCGACCCCGGAATGACGGCGAGGGACCGGGTGCCGGCGAGGGACCGGGTGCCGGCGAGGAACCGGCACCGCGGAACGGACGTTCCCGGAACGACGGCGGCGACGGCCCCACCCCGCGGTGGGAAGAGCAGGTGGGAAGCGCCGGCGGGAGGAGAGACGGCCCCGGTGGGGCGAGGGAGGACGCGACGGTGAAGAAGATCCTGATCGACTGCGACCCCGGGGTCGACGACGCGCTGGCGCTGGCCCTGGCGCACGGCAGTCCCGACCTGGAACTCGTCGGGGTGACCTCCGTCGGCGGCAACGTGCCGATCGAGGTCACCACGGACAACGCGCTGCGCCTGGTCGACTTCCTCGGCAGCGGCGCCCCCGTCGCCCGCGGCGCGGGCGTACCGCTCGTGCGGCCGCCGCGCACCGCCTCGGAGGTGCACGGCACCTCCGGCCTGGGTGGCGCCGTGCTGCCGGAGCCCACCACGGCCCCGGTGGGGCAGCACGCGGTCGACCTCATCATCGACACGCTCGCCGCCGCGCCCGGCGAGATCAGCCTCGTGGCCGTCGGCCCGCTGACGAACATCGCGCTGGCCCTGGCCAAGGAGCCGCGCGTGGCCGAGTGGGCGCGGGAGTTCGTGCTCATGGGTGGCTCCTACACCCGCGGCAACAACACGCCCGCCGCCGAGTTCAACATCGCCGCCGACCCGGAAGCGGCCGCCGCGGTGTTCAACGCGCCCTGGCAGCCGGTCATGATCGGGCTCGACCTGACCCTGCAGGCCCGCGCCACCGGCGAGGTGCGCGCCGGGCTCGCCGAACTCGGACGGCTGGACGCGGAGCTGATCACCCCGAGCCTCGACCTGTACGGCACGGCCGAGGAGTACCGGGACGGCGGGCCGCCGGTGCACGACGTGTGCGCCGTGGCCTACGCGATCGACCCGGGGCTGCTGGAGACCGCGCCGGCCCACGTCGCCGTGGAGACCCAGGGCAGGTACACCTCGGGCATGACCGTGGTCGACTTCCGCGACCCGGACGCCGGCTCCGCCGGGCAACCGCCGGAACGGCACAACGCCGTCGTGGCCACCGGCATCGACGTGGCGCGCTTCTGGAAGCTCGTCACCGACGCCTACGCGCGGGTGGCCCAGCAGCTGCCCTGACCGGTGCCGGCCGGCTCAGTCCTCGCGGACCGCCGCGGCGAGCGCGTGGCGCACGTGCCCGTCGTGCTCGGCGAGCAGCTCGGCCGCGCGGGTGACCTCGACGTCCCCGAGCAGGTGCACCAGCGCGGTCTTCACGTCACCCTCGGCGGCGTCCAGCGCGGCCGCGCACTCCTGCTCCGAGGCGTCGGTGGTCTCCCGCAGGATGCTCAGCGTGCGGCCGCGCAGCTTCGCGTTCGTCGCCAGCAGGCTCACCATGAGGTTCGAGTACGTGTAACCCAGGCGGATCAGCGTCGCCGTGGAGAACGCAGTGAGCACGAGCTTCTGCGCGGTGCCCGCCTTCATGCGGGTCGACCCGGCGATCGGCTCCGGACCCGTCGCGGTGACCACCGCCGTCTCGGCGATGTCGTGGCCCGGGCTGTCCGGGTTGGACGTGACCAGCGCGGTGCGCAGCGAGAGGTCCCGTGCCGCGCGCAACGCCCCGAGCACGAACGGCGTGCGCCCGGAGGCGGCCAGGCCGAGCACGAAGTCCCCGGTGCCCGCGGCCTCGCGGAGGCTCGCCGCACCCGCGTCCTCGTCGTCCTCGGCGTTCTCCACCGGGCGGTGCAGCGCCTGCGCACCGCCCGCCTGGTGCACGACGAACCAGTCCGGGGAGATGTTGAACGTCGGCACGAGCTCCGCCGCGTCCAGCGCGGCCAGCCGGCCGGAGGTGCCGGCACCGACGTAGTGCACTCGCCCGCCGGCGCGCAGCGCCTCCACCGCCCGGTCCACGGCGTGCGCCAGCTCCGGCAGCGCGTGGCCCACGGCTTCGGGCACGGTGCGGTCCTCGGAGTTGAGCAGTCGGAGGACCTCCAGCGTGGGCAGCAGGTCGATGTCGGTGGTCCGGGGATTGACGCGTTCGGTCGGGATGTCGAGCCGTGCGCGTTGGCTCATCGCCAGGTCCTCCTCGTCGCGTTCGCAAACGCGCCGCCCGCGTCCGCGAGATCCACTCTGTCCGGTGGGATCCGCGCAGCGCAAGCCGCCTCCGCCCGCCGCGGCGGTCAGCGCGGCGTGCGGATCCAGCCCTGCGGCCGCAGCTCCTCCGGGGAGTCGAGGAGCACCCGGTCGCGGTCGCGCACCCGCACCCCGTCCAGGTTGACACCCCGGCCGAAGTACGACTCGTCGGTGACGTAGCGCCAGCGCAGCCGAACCCTCTCGCCCCGCTCGGCGGGCACCCGGCCGGTCACCTCCCACCAGGAGCGGTGGCCCGCGCCGGCCAGCTGCTCGGTCGGCCCCGCCGGCGCGCCCCCGCCGCGCGCCCGCAGCGGCACGGGCCGCCAGTCCCGACCGTCCGCGGAGGCCTCGAGCCGCAGGGCATCGGTGCCGTCCGGGTCCTGCTGGGTGTCCACGAACGCGTCGAACCGCACCGCCACGTCGCCGCGCACGGGCCCGAGCTCGGCGGTGCGCAGCACGCCGTCCCGGCGGGCGAACCACGAGTCCGCGCCGTGCCGCGGGCGCACGGCCAGCGCTTCGGCGACCCCGCTCGCGAGGGCGCGCCGCGCCGGGCTGTTCGATCCCCACTCGCGGGTGGGGTGCACGCGGTTGCTCAGCAGCACGGCCACCGTCCGCGAGTCGCGGTCGAGCACGAGCGAGGTGCCGGTGAAACCGGTGTGCCCGGCGGTGCGCGGGCCGCTCAGCCCGCCCATGTAGAAGCGCTGGTCGAGCTCGAACCCGAGGCCGTGGGCCGAACCGGGGAACTCGGTGTTCTCGTTGGCGAGCATGCCCTCGACGCCGGCCTCGGACAGGATGCGGTGGCCGCCGTAGGTGCCCCCGTTGAGCAGCGCCTGCCCGAGCACGGCGAGGTCGCGGGCGCTGGCGAAGACGCCCGCGTGCCCGGCGACCCCGCCGAGCGACCAGGCGTTCTCGTCGTGCACCCGGCCGCGCACCATTCCCCGGTCGGGGTTGCGCTGGTACTCGGTGGCGGCGATGCGGTGCCGCAGCCGTTCCGGGGGGCGGTAGCCGGTGTCGGACATGCCCAGCGGCCCGGTGATGCGCTCGGCGACCACCTCGTCGAGCGAACGCCCCGAGACCCGTTCCACCAGCAGCCCGAGCGTGATCATGTTCGGGTCGGAGTAGGTGTAGTGCGTGCCCGGTTCGTGCTCCGGCCGGATGCCCAGCACCGCCGGGACCCGCTCCTCCGGTGGCAGCGTCCACAGCCGCACCTCGGCGGGCAGCCCGGAGGTGTGCGTCATCAGCTGCCGCACGGTGATGTCCTGCTTGCCGTGCTCGGCGAACGCGGGCAGGTAGTCGGCCACCGGGGCGTCCAGCCGGATGTTCCCGCGCTCCACCTCCTGCAGCGCGGTGATGGAGGTGAACAGCTTCGTCAGCGAGGCGATGTCGAAGATCGTGCCGCGGCGGGCGGGCTCCCACTGCCCGCGGGGCAGCTCCCTGCCCGTGCCGTCGGCGTAGCGCAGCTCGTACCCGCTGGCCTCGTGGCGCACGATCCTCCCGTCGTGCGCCACCAGCCCCACCGCGCCCGCGTACATCGGGTGCTGCCGGTCCGGCGTGGGGCCGGTCCACGCGCGCAGCCGCTCGAAGGCCCGGTCCAGCGGCTCGGCGGCCATGCCCACGTCGGCTGGCTCCGCCGGCCGCAGCTCCGTCGTCGGCGGGCTGAACCCCGGGCGGGGCCGGTCGAACCGGCCGCTGCCACCGGGTGCGGCCGCGGACGTGCACACCACCACCGCGGCCACCGACAGCACGAGCAGCCCGCGCAGCCTTCCGGCCATGCCCCCTCCTCAGTCGTACAGCAGGTGCGGGCGCCGCTGGTCGCGGAACCGCCGTTCCTCCTCGCGCCACGAGCCGACCACCTCGGCCGCATCGGCACCGGCGTCGATCATGCGGCGCAGCCGGTCGGTCCCGGCCAGCAGGTCGATCATCAGGTCCGGGCGCCAGCCGAACACGTCGGGGTAGAGCCGCCGGGCGGTCACGAGCATGGCCACGGCCGCGTCCACCGCGGGCGGCTCGCCCTCGTGGTGCACCCGCACCCCGCCGCACGTGCGGTCGGCGTGCTTGGAGAACGCGGGCGCGAAGAAGGCCTCCTGGAAGCGCACCCCGGGCGGGGCGGCGGCGTTCAGCTCCTCCGCCCAGCGCCAGTCGATGCCGGGGGCTCCGACGAGCTCGAACGGGGTCGTGGTGCCGCGCCCCTCCGACAGGAGCGTGCCCTCGAACAGCCCGGTACCCGGGTAGACCGCCGCGGTGCTCCGGGCCGGCATGTTCGGGCTCGGCGGGACCCACGGCAGGCCGGTGTCCGCGGTGCGGCCGTGCCAGCCGGTAACGCGCACCACCTCCAACCGGTCCAGGCGCCGCGGCAGGTGCTCCCGGTCGAACAGCAGCGCCAGCTCGCCCGCGGTCATGCCGTGCTGCTGCGCGATCGGCAGCAGACCCACCCCGGAGGAGAACGCCGGGTCCAGCAGCGGCCCCGCGACCCGGTCGCCGATCGGGTTCGGCCGGTCGAGCACGGTGAACGCCGCGCCCACGCGGCTCGCCGCCCGCATGGCCGTGTACATCGTCCAGATGTAGGTGTAGAAGCGGGCGCCGACATCGGCGATGTCGAACACGAGGTGCTCCACCCGCGCCTCGCGCAGCATCCGGGCCATCGCGTCGGCGTCGGAGCCGTAGGTGTCGTAGACGGGCAGGCCCGTGCGCGGATCCCGCGCGTCGCCTTCCGACTCCCCGGCCTGCCCGGTGCCGCGGAACCCGTGCTCGGGGCCGAACGCGGCGACGACGGGCACGTCCTGCTCGTGCATCGCGTCGACGACGTGCTGCAGCGAGGACAGCACACCGGTGGGGTTCGTCAGCACCCCGACGCGGTTCCCGCGCAGCGGGCGCCAGTGCTGCGCCGCGAGCACGTCGGCCCCGGTGCGCACCGGCCCGGCGCCGGCGGAGGCGGTCCCGGACGCGCCGCTCGCGGCCGGGAGCAGGGCCGGGGCCAGCGCGGCGGTGGTGACGAAGTGCCTGCGGTTGACGTCCACGGCGCTCACCAGCCCAGGCCGTGGCCGAACGGGTAGCGGTCCGCACCGGGCCGCCGCGGGTCCGGCACGGCCACGGGCAGCCGCCCCCGCGGGGTGCGCTCACCGAACAGCACGCGCGTCAGCGCCTCCACGGCCACGTCCTTGTCCGAGAAGGTCGCCAGCCACGCGGGCAGCTGCTCGTCGTGGCCCGCGTCGTACGGGTCCTCGACCGCGGCGGCGATCACCGGTCGCGAGGTGCGGGCCAGCGCGGCCAGCAGGTCACGCTGCCCGGCGTTGTCGTCCTCCCAGGCGCCGCTGGTGAGCACCACGGTCACCTCGTGCTGCCGCGCCGCCCGCGCGGCGGCGTCGATGCGCTGCTGATCGGGGTTGCGGCCGGTGCCCTGCGCGCGGGTGCGCGGCCCGCGGGCGGCGATCCGGTCGGCGAGGGCGCGCGTGGCCGACCCGCCGGCCCCGGTGACCAGCACGCTGCCCGGCACCGGGTCCAGCGGCAGCACCAGGCCGTCGTTGCGCAGCAGCGTCGTCGTGCGGTCGGTGACCTCCTGCGCGGTGCGCACGTGCTCCGCGGCTCCGACGAACCGCTCCGCGCGGTCGGGATCGGTGAACGGGTCGCCGAGCGCGCCGCGCCGCCGTTTCAGCTCGAGCACGCGGCGCACGCTGCGGTCGATGCGCTGCTCGGACAGGCGTCCGTCGCGGACGGCGGCGCGCACCGCGTCGATCGCCAGGCGCAGGTCGATCGGCATCAGCAGCACGTCCGCACCTGCCTGCAGCGCCAGGACCGGGATCTCGGCGTCCGGGTGCTGCTGCCGCACCCCGTCCATCCGCAGCGAGTCGGTGACCACCACTCCGCCGAAACCGAGCTCCTCGCGCAGCATCCCGGTCAGCACCGCGGGTGAGAGCGTCGCGGGTTCGCCCGAGTCGTCCAGCTTCGGCACGAGCAGGTGCCCGCTCATCACCGAGTCCGAACCGGCGGCGATGGCGCGGCGGAACGGCGGTGCGTCGAGCTCCTCCCACTGCTGCCGGTCGTGCTCGATGACCGGCAGCCCGGTGTGACTGTCCACATCGGTGTCCCCGTGCCCGGGGAAGTGCTTGACCGAGTCGGCGATCCCGGCGCGGTGGAAACCGCGCACCTGCGCGGCGGTGAGCTCGGCGGCCAGGCCCGGGTCGGCGGAGAACGAGCGCACCCCGATCACGGGGTTCGCCGGGTTGACGTTGACGTCGCCGCTGGGGGCGAGGTTCAGGTTGAAGCCCATCGCCCGCAGCTCCTCCCCGGTCACCTCGGCGGCGCGCGTCGCGTCCGCCGCGCTGCGCGAGGCCCCGAGGGCCATGTTGCCGGGGAACTGCGCCGCGGGCGGGCCGATCCGGGTGACCGCGCCCTGCTCCTGGTCGAGGCAGGCCAGCAGGGCGATCCCGGCGCCGGAGTCGAGCGCGGCCCGTTGCGTGCCGTTGGACAGCTCGGCGATCTGCCGCGGGGTGCGCAGGCTGTCGGTCCACGAGAAGTGGACCAGCCCGCCCGGGTGGTAGGTGCGGACGACCTCGGCGGGTGTGTCCACACCGAACTCCGCGCGGTTGTCCGGGTGCGGGCCGTGCGCGTCCCGCCCGTAGGCGGGGACGACGAACAGCTGCCCGATCTTCTCGTCCAGGGTCATGTCCCGCACCAGATCCGCGGCACTCGATCGGGCGGCCTGCGATCGGGGGTAGGTGGAGGCCGTGACGGCTGAGCCCGCTGCTGCGGCTGCTCCGAGCACGATGGTGCGGCGGCCGATGGTCCGGGGCACGGCGGCCTCCTTGCGCTGGTCAACGACCGGGCCGGTCAACAACCGGGTTGGCCAACGACGGGGCTGGTCAACGACCGGAGCGGGCAGCAGGTGCGGAGTGCCGCCGGGTTCCCGCTCCGGGGGTCGGGCGGCGGGGCCGCCCTGCCGGTGCCGCGGAGACCCGCCGTGCACGAACCCGGGGCGTGCGAACCCGGTGTGCACGAACGATCACTCTGCGGATCCGAAAAACTACCCACCGCGCGGAAGTCGGTCAACGCGACACGGCGGACGTGGCGACAACGCGCCACGCGGGCGGTCCCGCTCGGCCTCGGCGGTGCCGTCCCGACGCGGCCGCACCGGGACGCGCGGGGTCGGGTCGCGGAGGGCGGAGGCTTCCCGGAGGCCGGGTTCGGGGGCCGGGCTCCGGTGGGATCGGGGCGCGGTGCCCGGAAGGGTGCCCCGAACGGGGGCCGACATGCGGTGGCGCCCGTCCCGGGGACGGGCGCCACCTCCACGCGAGGAACCGGGTTACCAAGCTGCTGACTCGGTCGTACCGTTGTGGGCTAGGCGTCCGGCGTCCCGGTACGCAACCCCGTTGAACGACTCGCCTCCTTGTGGGGGCAGCGCGTGGGTTCACCGGCTGCTCGCGTGCGGAGCCTGCGAGGGGGAGACGTCACTTCTCCTCCGTAACGTCCCTGGCCTGCAGGGTCCGCACCCTCATTGTGGAGCGCCCGCAGCGGTTACTGCAAGAGTTCGCGCGCGCACGTGTCGTGATCACCCGGTAGGGCTCCTCCGGTGGTGTTCGTGCTCGTCCGGGAATGCTCGTCCGGGAGAGCCCGTCCGGGGTGGTCAGCGGCGCTTGCGCCACTGGCGCAGCCCCCACCAGGCCGCGCCCGCCGCGGCGACCGCGCCCATGCCGACGCCCGCGGCGGTCACCGCGGTGCGGGACGGGGTGGGCAGGCGGGCGCGCAGCGACACCGGGTGGTCGAACGTGAGCGAGGGCCAGCCGCGCTGCACCCCTTCGCGGCGCAGCGCCCGGTCCGGATTCACCACGGTCGGGTGCCCCACCGCCTCGAGCAGCGGCATGTCGCTGATCGAGTCGCTGTAGGCGTGGCAGGCGTCGAGGTCGTAGCCCTGCTGCCGGGCGAGCTCCCGCGCCGCGCGGGCCTTGTTCTCCCCGGAGCAGTAGAACTCGATCTCCCCGGTGTAGCGGCCGTCCGCCACGACCATGCGCGTGCCCGCCCAGTGGTCGGCGCCGAGCATCGTGGCCACCGGTGCGACGACCTCCTGGCCGGAGGCTGAGAGCACGACCACCGCGTGACCGGCCTCGTGGTGCTCGTCGATCAGCTGGGTCGCCTCCTTGTAGACCAGCGGGTCGACGATGTCGTTGAGCGTTTCCTCCACGATCGCGCTGACCTGCTCCACCTCCCAGCCGGCGCACAGCGACGTGATGTGCGCGCGCATCCGGTCCATCTGGTCGGCGTCCGCACCGGCCAGCATGAACACGAACTGGGCGTAGGCGCTCTTGAGCACCGCGCGGCGGTTGATGAGTCCTTCCTGGAAGAACGGGCGGCTGAACGCGAGCGTGCTCGACTTCGCGATCACGGTCTTGTCCAGGTCGAAGAAGGCCGCCACGTGGCTTTCCGGTGCGGGCGGGGGGTTCGCGGACTCCGTCACGCGGACAGCATACGGGCCGGCGGGCGCGAACGTGCCGCACTGCGCCGCCGTGCCGCCGATGCCGCTCGTTCGCCCGTCCGAGGGGTGTGGTTCACCGGTGTGCTGAACCCCGGAACGGGGGAACAATCCGGGCTGGAACCGGCACCTCGTCCACAGGGGTCCGAGTTGTCCACAAGTAGCGCTGAGGGTGCTTGGCGCAGCGGGAAAACCCGGTCACGGTGATCGCAGCGCTCGCGGAACCGAGCCACCGGCGAACACCGAAAGGCCGACACCATGACGCCCACCCCGCTCATCATCGCCGCCGACGACGAGCTGCGCTGCGAGCTCGAACGGATCGCCGCGGCCTGCGGCACCGCCGCGCGCACCGCCGCCGAACCCGCCACAGTGGAGGGCTCCTGGGCGACCGCGCCACGCGTGCTGCTGGACGAGCCGGCCGCACGGGCCGCGCTGGAGTCGGGGCTGCCCTGCAGGCGCGAGGTCTACCTCCTGGTCCGGGCACCGGCGGAGGGGACGTGGCAGGCGGCCTTCGCCCTCGGCGCGCAGGACGTGGTCGACCTGGCGAGCGAGGAGCACCGCGTCGTCGACCTGCTCACCGCGCCACCGGAGGCGGACGGCTCCGCCGGCCCCGCGGCAGTCGGCCGCGTGCTGGCCGTGCTCGGGGGGTCCGGCGGGGCCGGGGCCTCGTTGCTGGCGGCGGAGACCGCCGCGACCGCGGCGCGGCGGGGCGGCCGGGTGCTGCTCCTCGACGGCGACCCCGTCGGCGGCGGCCTCGACGTCGTCCTCGGCTGGGAGGACGTGCCCGGACTGCGCTGGGGCGACGTCAGCATCGGCAGCGGACGCGTCACCGCGGGGACCCTGCACGAGGCGCTGCCCGCGCAGCAGCTCGGGGCCGGCACGCTGGCCGTGCTCGCCTGCGACCGCGAGAACCCGGACTCCGGGTTCACCGCCGCGGCCGCGCGGTCCGTGCTCGGCGCGGCGCGGCAGGCCGGCGACACCGTCGTCTGCGACGTCTCCCGCCACCTCGCGGACGCGGCGGAGGCCGTGCTGCGGCACGCCGACCTGGTCTGCCTCGTCGCGCGGGCCGAGCTGCGCGCGTGCGCGGCCGCGGCCGCGGTGCTCGGGCGCGTGCGCGGCGCCGCTTCCGCGCCCGCGTGCCTGCTCGTGCGCTCCGGGCCGGCCGCGGGGATGCGCGCCGGGGACGTGCGGCAGGTGGTGGGGGTGGAGCCGCTCGCGGTGATCCGCGACCAGCCGGAACTCGCGGCCGCCGCCGACCGGCGCGGCATCGGCACCTCCTCCGCGTCCACCCGCGGGCCGTTACCACGCAGCGCGGCCGCGGTGCTCGACCTGCTCGACGCCGAGGTCGACGGGCAGACCGCCTGAGTCGCCCGCGGCGCCCGAGCCGTCGGCACTGCCCGAGCCGTCCGGCACCGCTCCGGGCCCCACCGGGTCCGGTGCGTTCCGGCTGCGAGGTCCTCCCCAGTCCCCGAGCCCACCCCGAACCCCGAGTCCACTCCGAACCCCGAGTCCACCCCCGCCCCGCCGGTACCGCCCGCGGCCGCCCAGGCCGCGGGCAGCCGGTGGCGACCTCCACGGAGCACGGCATGTCCCCCATCCCTTCCACCGCCGCAGCGGGCCCGACGACCGGGCCGATCGACGAGGCGCTGCTGGAGCGCGTGCGCAACCGGATCGTCGACAGCGGAGAGGAGGTGACCCCCGACTCGGTCGCCGAGGCCGTGCGGGCCGAGACCCGCGGTCTCGTCGCCGACGGCGACGTGCTCACCGCGCTGCGGAGGGTGCACCAGGAGTTCCTCGGTGCCGGTGCGCTCGAACCGCTGCTGCGCGATCCCGCGGTCACCGACGTGCTCGTCACCGCCCCCGACGAGGTCTGGGTCGACCGCGGCCACGGCCTCGTGCGCGCGGACGTGGCCTTCGGTGACGAGGAGAGCGTGCGGCGCCTGGCGCAGCGGCTGGCGCTCGCCAGCGGACGCCGGCTCGACGACGCCCAGCCGTGGGTGGACGCCTGGTTGCCGCGGGGCCGCGCGGACAGCCCCGTGCGTCTGCACGCCGTGCTGCCTCCCGTGGCCGCCGCCGGGACCTGCGTGTCGCTGCGGGTGCTGCGCGCCGCGGACCACGACCTCGACGCGCTCGCCGCGGCGGGCATGTTCCCCCCTGTGATCACCGGCGTGCTGCGCCGCATCATCGCCGCACGCCTGGCCTTCCTCGTCGTCGGTGGCACGGCGGCGGGCAAGACCACGCTGCTGGCCGCGATGCTCGGGGAGGTTCCGGCGGACGAGCGCATCGTGAGCGTGGAGGAGGCCGCCGAACTCCACCCGCGCCACCCGCACGTGGTGCGGTTGCTGACGCGCCCGGCGAACGTCGAGGGCGTCGGCGGGGTGCACCTGCACGACCTCGTGCGCCAGGCCCTGCGGATGCGGCCCGACCGGGTGGTGGTCGGGGAAGTGCGCGGGTCGGAGGTGTGCGAGCTGCTCGCCGCGTTGAACACCGGCCACGAGGGCGGCGCGGGAACGCTGCACGCCAACTCCCCCGCCGAGGTGCCCGCCCGGATGGAAGCGCTCGCCGCGCTCGGCGGGCTCTCCCGCGAGGCGCTGCACAGCCAGCTCGGCCCCGCCGTGCACCTCGTGCTGCACGTCCGGAAGGGCAGCGCTGCCCGACCGGGGCGCTGCCTGTCCGAGATCGGCGTGGTGCGGCGCACCGGTGGGCAGGTGCAGGTGCAACCCGCGTGGCGCCACGACGACGGGTGGCAGCCCGGGCGCGAGCACCTGGTGCACCTGCTCGGCGGTGAGCGGGCGTCCTTCACCGGGGCGACGGCGGAGGAGGCGGGGTGGTGACCGCGGCCTGCGCGCTCGCCGCGCTCGCGCTGCTCGGCTGGCCCGGCCGGGGACCGCGTTCGCGCCTCGCCGCTCTCCGCCGCCGGGGCGCGGCCGGTGGCGCTCCTCCCCGCAGCGCGGGTCTCCCGGTGCTGCGGTGGTTCCGCGGCAGTCCTCGTCGGAGCGGGGCGGCCGCGCTCGCCGCTGCCCTGGTGCTCCTCGGCGGTTGGGCCGCGGGGGCAGGTGGAGCGGTCGCCGCGCTCCTCGCCGCCGGCGCCGGAGGGCACTGCTACCGCGCGTGGGATCGGCAGCGCCGGCGAGGCCGCGGGTGGGAGGAGCTGGCCGCGGGACTGCACCTGTTCGTCGCGCAGCTGCGGGCGGGCGCGCACCCCGCCCGAGCGGCCGAAGGGGTCGCGGCCGAGTCCCCGGGTCGCACCGGTGCGCTGTTCCGCGAGATCGCGATGACCGCGCGGCTCGGCGGGGACGTCCCCACCGCCCTGGCCGCCGAGCACCGCACCGGCTCCCTCGGCGGTCCGTGCTCGAGCATGGCGCGGGCGTGGCGGTTGGCGGAACGGCACGGAGCGGGGCTGGCGGAACTGCTCGACGCGGTGCGGTGCGACCTGGAGAACCGCGCTGCGTTCCAGCACCGGGCGCAGGCGGACATGGCGGGCCCGCGCGCGACGGCGCTCGTCCTGGCCGTGCTGCCGGTGTTCGGCCTCGCGCTCGGCGAGGCCTCCGGCGCCGAGCCGCTCGCCGTCCTCCGCGATACGCCCTGGGGCCAGCTGCTGCTCGTGCTCGGAGTGGCGCTGGCCGGCTGCGGTGCCGCGTGGACGCTGCGCCTGACCGAGGCGGGTGCCTCGTGATCGCCGCCTGCGCAGCCCTGGTGGGCGTGGGCCTGCTGCTCGTGCCGGAGGCGCCGGTGCGCAGGCGGGTGGTGCGCCTGGCGCCGGCCGGGCGGAGGCGACGGGGCGCACCGGGGGTTCCACCCCGCCGCGTGCTGGGGGTCGCGGCGGGGGGTTCCTTCGGTGCGGTGGCCCTGGCGGCGGGACCCGCGGTCGGGCTCGCGGTGCTCGTCGCCGGCGGGACGTGCGCCGCGCTGGTCCGCAGGGCCCGGCGGCGGCAGGAGGGCACCGGCCCGATGGACCTGGCCACGGGGTACGAGTTGTTCGCGGCCGCGCTGCGGGCGGGGCTGAGCGCGCCCGCGGCGCTGACCGCGGTGGCCCGGGAGTTCGCCGGGCCCGCCCGCCGGGCGCTGGGTGCCGTGGCCGAGCGGATCGCGCTGGGAGCGGACGCGGCCGAGGCGTGGGAACCGGCGTTGCGGTGCCGCGACACGGCGGAGATCGCCCGCGCGGCGCGGCGCACCGCGCGCACCGGGAGTCCGCTGGCCGCGGTGGTCACCGAGCTCGCCGCACGCGCCCGGGCGCGTGCGCACGACGGCGAGCACGCCCGCGCGCGGCGCGCCGCCGTGTGGGTCTCTGCCCCGCTGGGGCTGTGCTTCCTGCCGAGCTTCTTCTGCCTCGGCATCGCTCCCACGGTGCTGGGCATGCTTCGACGCGTGGGTGAGCTGTGAGAGCTCGAAGGTCGTGACGAGGAGTCCGAAGAGGAGGACGAGGTGAACGTTCGGGATGTGCGTGGAGTGCGCGTTGTGCGCGCGCGTTCGCGCAGCGCGAGGTGGATCCACCGCTCCGCGGCGGAGGCACGCATCCGTCCGCTGTGGACGATCATCGCCGGGTGGCGGTCCGCGGTGCGCGCCGCGGCGGGTGCGCTGCGCGGGGACGCGGGCATGAGCACCGCGGAGTACGCGATGGGGACCATCGCCGCGGCGGCCTTCGCCTCCGTGCTCTACGCGGTTGTCACCAGCGACGGCGTGCGGGATGCGGTGACCTCCCTGATCGAGCGCGGCTTGCAGGACGTGCCGGTATGACGCGCCGCGCAGCAGCGGGCTCCGACCGCGGCGCGGTCACCGTCGAAGCGGCGGTGGGAATCTGCGCCGTCGTGGCGGTTTTCGCGCTGCTCCTGCTGGGCGTCGGCGCCGCCGTCGCCCAGCTGCGGTGCACCGACGCCGCCGTCGAGGCGGCGCGGATGGCGGCGCGCGGGGACCGCGAGCGCGCGCACGCGGCGCTCGCGCAGCTCGCTCCGGAAGGGGCGAGCCTCCGCTTCTCCGGCGATGTCGAGTACGTGCGGGCCGAGGTGGTGGTACCAGCGCCCACCGGGGTGCTGGACCTGCGCGTGACCGCCGAGGCCGTGGCGGCCCGGGAACCGGGTGCGCCCTCCCCGTAGCGCGGCGGGCGGGCCCGTCCGGGCAGTTGCGGCCCCGCACCACGGGGCCTGCACGGCAGCCCCGCACCGCAGGCCCGCACCGCGCTCGCGTCGGCGCGGGCGCGGTGCCACGCGTACTGCAACGGAAGGAGTGTGCTGCAGGTGAAGGTGACGCTGCGCGGGGACCGCGGCGCGGCCACGGTCGTCGCCGCGGTGCTCGCCCTCGCGATGGCGGGTGTTCTCGTGCTCGTGCTGCACGCGGCCGCGGCGCTGTGGCAGCGCCACCGCATCGCGGGGGCGGCCGACCTGGCCGCGATCGCCGCGGCGGCGCACGCCCCGTTCGGGCCCGAACTGGCCTGCGCGCGGGCGGCGGGGGTGGTGGACCGGATGGGCGGAGTGCTCACCGAGTGCTCGGTGTCCTCTCGGGACGCGCGGGTGCACGTGCGCGGTGGGCGGGGCTCCTCGGGTGGAGACTGGGGCCTGATCGGCGCGCGAGCGCGAGCCGGACCGGTGCGGGCGCAGCCGATCGGAGGGCCCGAAGGTGCACCGCACGGCAGACCGGGCGGGCACCGCCGCGGCCACGACGAGCGGGCGGGTGACGACGATGAACGGTCGCGGACGCCGAGGAGGCCGTGATGAGCGGTGAGTGCTCCGCCGCTGAACCGCGGTGCGCCTCTTCGGCGCGTCTGAGCGGCCGGGCGCATTCGTCGCGGGAACCCGACCGGTCGTCGATGGGCCTCTACACAGGCCCGGGGCCGATGCCGTTCAGTAAGGGTGTGGGCACGCCGTTGGAAGGTGCGACAACGACGTCGCAGCGAGGTGGTTCCCCGACGCCGCCCCGGCACCACGCGGGGCGTCGAACCACCGGCGGGGTGCGCTTTCGCGCAAGGAGGCTGGAAGACATGGATTCGTCGGCGGAGTGGCAGCACGCCGTCCGCAGCGTCCCGGCATCCCCGGCCGGGCTGACCTCGGACCGGATCGAGCTGCGCGTCCAGGCCATCGAACTGGCGACGCGCGGTTGGGCGATCCGGCCGGGAACCCTCCCGCAGCACGGCGAGCGGCGCGGGAACCCCGGTTCCCCGGCGGGAAGCAGCCGGGCCGGCCTCCCGGAGCCGGTGCACGCGGACTGGGCGGGTTTCCCCGAGCTGTCCGCGACCGAACTGGCCGAGTGGTGGGCGGAACGTCCGTACAGCCTGCTGCTGGCCACCGGGCGGGGGGCCAACGCGTTCGAGGTCGACGCCGATCTCGGCCGCCGCGCCGCGGGGTACCTGCGCGCCGCCGGTTCGCCGGCGCCGATCGCGGCGAACCCGCTGGGCCGGTGGTACTTCCTCACCCGCGACGAGGAGCTCGTCGGGCACCTGCTGGACGAGCTGGCCGAGGAACGGGATGAGCGGATCGGCATCCACGGGGGCGGCAGCTGGATCCCCCTGCCTCCCAGTGCTTTCCCGCACGGGGTCGTGCACTGGCGCGTCCAGCCGGAGCTGTGCGGGTGGCAGCTGCCCTCCGCGGAGTACGTGCGCAACGCGCTGTGCGCGGCCATGAACCCATCCACAACAGAACAGGCCACCGATGTGGTCGACCTCCTCATGGCAGGTCGCTGACGGGGGGCCGGTCGGTCGCGTGAGTCGCCGATGACACCGCGCACCCGGCTCACCCCCGACGTGGCCGATGCGGGATGAACGCGCTTCCCCTCCCGTGCTCATTCCGCCGCAACGGCCACGGAGCCGCACACCGGTGACTCAACCCCCGGACGCGACCGGCTCTCCCCAAGCGGCCAGCACCGTGTCGAGGACGGCCACTGCCCCTGCCTTGTCCAGCGGTTCGTTGCCGTTTCCGCACTTCGGCGACTGAACGCAGGACGGGCAGCCGGCCGGGCACTCGCAGGAGGCGATCGCCTCCCGCGTCGCGGCCAACCACGGGACGATCGCTGCGTAAGCGCGATCGGCGAATCCGGCACCGCCCGGATGCCCGTCGTGCACGAACACCGTTGCCTCCCCGGTGTCCGGATGCACGGCGGTGGACACTCCGCCGATGTCCCAGCGGTCACAGGTCGCGAACAGCGGTAGCAGGCCGATCGCCGCGTGCTCGGCGGCATGCAGCGCGCCGGGGAGGCGCGCCGGTTCCAGACCGGCGCCCCCCGGCGCGCTGCTCATCAACAGCTCCTGGGGAACGCTGTACCAGACGGCTCGGGTGCGCAGGGTCTGCTCCGGCAGGTCGAGCGCCACCTGGTCGAGCACCTCGCCGGACGGCAGCTTCCGCAAGTAGCCCACCACCTGCGAGGTGACGTCGACCTCGCCGAGGCTCACCGCGACCGCGCCCTCCCCGGCGGCGCTCCTCCCGGCGGCGCCCTCCTCGGTGACGCTGTCCGCGGCGGCACCGCCCCCACCGGCGCTGCCCTCCGGCGCGGCCGCGCTGCGGGCGCCCTCCCCGGCGCTCGCCCCCGCGCGCGCATCGCGGCGGGGGACGCGGCTGTCCACGGTGCGCAGCACGGAGATGTCGGTGGTCTCCCGCGGCGAGGTGGTCCACTCCGGATTCTCCGCGTGCACCAGGGCGATGCCCTCGTCGAGGTCGAGCTCGTCGACGACGAAGGACTCGCCGCGGTGCAGGTAGACCGCGCCCTCGTGCACCGTGGAGCAGGCCGATCCGGGGTCGACGGTGCCGAGCATCCGCCCCGTGTCGGCTTCCACGACGGCGACGGGCTGCCCACCGGTGCCGCGCAGTTCGACGTCGCCGTGCGGTCGTTTCCGGCTGGTCCAGAACCACCCGCGGGGGCGGGCGCGCAGCACCCCGTCGGCGGTGAGCGCGGACACCGCGGACTCCGCGGCCTCCCCGCCGAGGACGGCCAGGTCCTCCCGCCCGAGCGGCAGCTCCGCGGCGGCGCAGACCACGTGCGGTTCGAGGACGTACGGGTTGGTCGGGTCGAGCACGGTGGTTTCCACCGGGCGGTCCAGGATCGCGCCCGGATTGCCGACGAGGTAGGTGTCCAGCGGTTCGTCCCGGGCGATGAAGACGACCAGCGCCCCGGCCCCTTCGCGGCCGGCGCGTCCGGCCTGCTGCCAGAAGGAGGCGAGCGTTCCGGGGTAGCCGGCGATGAGCACGGCGTCGAGCCCGGCGATGTCCACGCCGAGCTCGAGCGCGTTCGTCGTGGCCACGGCGCGGAGCTCGCCGGAGACGAGCGCCTGCTCGAGCGCGCGGCGCTCCTCCGGCAGGTAGCCGCCGCGGTAGGAGGCGACGCGTTCGGGCAGTTCCGGTGCCACCTCGCCCAGCGCGCGGCGCGCGGTGAGCGCGGCGGTCTCCACGCCGCGCCGGGAGCGCACGAACGCGAGGGTCCGCGCGTCCTCGACGACGAGATCGGTCATCAGCCGCGCGGCCTCGGTGCCGGACCCGCGGCGCACCGGTGCGCCGTTCTCCCCGGTGACGTCGGGCAGCAGCGGGGGTTCCCAGAAGGCCACGGTCCGCTGTCCCCGGGGTGATCCGTCCTCGGTGATCGCGGTGCAGTCGACGCCGGTCAGCCGCGCGGCCATCTCCTCGGGCCGGGCCACGGTGGCCGAGGCGAGCACGAACACCGGTTCGGCGCCGTAGTGCCGGGCCACGCGGCGCAGGCGGCGCAGCAGCAGCGCCACGTGGGAGCCGAACACGCCGCGGTAGCCGTGGCACTCGTCGATGACGACGTAGCGCAGGTTGCGCAGGAACCGCGCCCAGCGCTGGTGCCCCGGGAGGACGCCGTGGTGCAGCATGTCGGGGTTGGTGAAGATCCACCGCCCGTGCGCCCGGGCCCAGTCGCGCTCGCCGCGCGGGGTGTCCCCGTCGTAGGCGGCGGGCCGGGTTCCGGGCAGGTCGAGTTCGCGGGCGCCGCGCAGCTGGTCGGCGGCGAGGGCCTTGGTGGGGGCCAGGTACAGCGCCGTGGCCGCCTCGTCGTCGTGCAGGGCGGAGAGGATCGGCAGCTGGTACGCGAGGGATTTGCCGGACGCGGTCCCGGTGGCGATGACGGCGTGCTGCCCGGCCCGGGCGGTGTCCGCGCCGGCGCGCTGGTGGGTCCAGGGGCGTGCGGTGCCGCGGGCGTTCAGCGCGTCGACGAGTTCGGCGGGCGCCCAGTCCGGCCAGTCGGCGTGGCGGGCGGGGCGCGGGGGGAGGTCGGCGACGTGGCGCAGCGGGCCCTCCGCCTCGGCGGTGTCCTCGGCGCGGGCCCCCGCGAGGACGCGGTCCAGTAACCGCCGGCCGTGTTCGTCGCTGGTTGTGCGCACGGTCAGCAGCCTCGCACAGCGGGGGTGCGCGGTGTGCGGCGCCGGGCGGCCGGTGCGGGCCGCGGGAACTCACTCGATCCGGCATTGTTCGCGCCGCGGCGGGATCGGTGCGGGCCGGCGCTGCGGGGGTGCGGACGCGCTGTCCGAGCCTCCGCGGACACGCGGAGCGGCCCTCGATACCTCATGACACCCGTTCGGACCAAATCACGAGCACTGCTTTCGAGGGATAAGCGGCGGTGCTGAATCGATCAATTGCGGTTGAATGCCCACGTCAGGGCGAGTGAGCTATCACACGGTGAGGTATGACACTTGATTCCGGCATAGACTGCGCGATCACGACGTCGCCGCGGTCGACCTGCGGTCGCACCGGGCGAGGGCGTCTCGCACGCGCCGGCGGGCGCCGCGCACGTGCGACACCGGCACCGAACCGAGCACGAACCAGGAGGACGGATGTCCCTGCTGATGCCGGCCGAGCCGCGGCCGGGCCCCGCTGCGGGCCTCGATGGCTGGGCTCAGGGCGCTGCACCACCGAGTTCGCACCCCCGGATGGATCTCGCCCAGCACGCACCGATCGCCCTCGGCGGCGCCGACTACACGATCGTCGGCGTGGTCATGGTCATCGCGCTGGGCGCCCTCGCCCTCGGGTACCTGCTCATCCGCGAAGTCCTCGCCGCCGGCCAGGGCACCCCGCGGATGCAGGACATCGCCACGGCCGTCCAGGAAGGCGCCTCGGCCTACCTCAACCGGCAGTTCCGCACCCTGGCGGTCTTCGCCGTCATCGTGTTCTTCGCGCTGTTCGCGCTGCCCGCCGAAAGCGTGGCCGAGAGCATCGGCCGCTCGCTGTTCTTCCTCGCCGGTGCGGCCTTCTCCGCGCTCATCGGCTACCTCGGCATGTGGCTGTCCACCCGCGCGAACCTGCGCGTGGCCGCGGCGGCCCGCGAGTCCGCGGGGGCGCGGGAGCGCGCCATGCGGATCGCCTTCCGCACCGGCGGTGTCGTCGGCATGACCACCGTCGGGCTCGGGCTGTTCGGCGCGGCGCTGGTGGTGCTGGTCTACGCCGGCGACGCGCCGCGCGTGCTGGAAGGGTTCGGCTTCGGCGCCGCCCTGCTGGCCATGTTCATGCGTGTCGGTGGCGGGATCTTCACCAAGGCCGCCGACGTCGGTGCCGACCTCGTCGGCAAGGTGGAGCACAACATCCCCGAGGACGACCCGCGCAACGCGGCCACGATCGCCGACAACGTGGGCGACAACGTCGGTGACTGCGCCGGCATGGCCGCCGACCTGTTCGAGTCCTACGCGGTGACGCTGGTGGCCGCGCTGATCCTCGGCACCGCGGCCTTCGGGATGCACGGGCTGCTGTTCCCGCTGATCGTGCCGGCGATCGGCGTCGTCACCGCCGTGCTCGGCGTGTACATCACCCGGGCGCGCCGGGACGAGGGAGCGCTGACCGCGATCAACCGCTCCTTCTACATCTCCGCTGCGATCGCGGCGGTGGCCTCGGCCGCGGCGGCGCTGATCTACCTGCCGCACTCCTTCTCCGGGCTGACCGGCGTGCCCCCGGAGATCACCGCCACCGCCGGCAACCCCGCGGTGGTGGCGCTGAGCGCCGTGGTCATCGGCATCGTGCTCGCCGTCGTCATCCTCAAGCTCACCGGCTACTTCACCGCCACCGAGACGCGGCCGGTGCGGGACGTCGGTCGGGCTTCCCGCACGGGGCCGGCGACCGTCATCCTCTCCGGCATCTCCGTCGGCTTCGAGTCGGCCGTGTACACCGCGCTGGTGATCGCCGCGGCCGTGTTCGCCGCGTTCCTGCTGTCCGGGTCGCTGGCGGTGGCGCTGTTCGCCGTGGCGCTCGCCGGTACCGGCCTGCTCACCACGGTGGGCGTCATCGTCGCCATGGACACCTTCGGCCCGGTCGCCGACAACGCCCAGGGCATCGCCGAGATGTCCGGCGAGCTCGAGGGCGAGGGGGAGCAGGTGCTGACCGAGCTCGACGCCGTCGGCAACACGACCAAGGCGATCACCAAGGGCATCGCGATCGCCACGGCCGTGCTCGCCGCGACCGCGCTGTTCGGCTCCTACACCGACGCGATCGGGCAGGCGCTGGCCGGCATCGGCGGTGCGCTCAGCCCCGGCGAGTACCTCGTGTACGCGCCGAACGTGCTCGTCGGCGTGGTGATCGGCGCCGGCGTGGTGTTCCTGTTCGCCGGTCTGGCGATCAACGCCGTGTCCCGCGCGGCCGGGGCGGTCGTCTACGAGGTGCGGCGGCAGTTCCACGCCAAGCCCGGGATCATGGACGGCACCGAGCGCCCCGAGTACGGCCGGGTGGTGGACATCTGCACCCGCGATTCGCTGCGCGAACTCGCCACCCCGGGCCTGCTGGCCGTGCTCGCCCCCGTGGCCGTGGGCTTCGGCCTCGGCGTCGGGCCCCTGGCCGGCTACCTCGCCGGTGCGATCGCGACCGGCACGCTCATGGCGATCTTCCTGGCGAACTCGGGCGGCGCCTGGGACAACTCGAAGAAGCTCGTCGAGGACGGCCACCACGGCGGCAAGGGCTCCGAGGCCCACGCCGCGACCGTCATCGGCGACACCGTCGGGGACCCGTTCAAGGACACCGCGGGTCCGTCGATCAACCCGCTGCTGAAGGTGATGAACCTCGTCTCGGTGCTCGTGGCGCCGGCCGTGGTGGCCGTCACCGTCGGTGACGCGGCCTCGGTCCCGCTGCGGGTGAGCATCGCCGTCGTCGCCGTGCTCGTCATCCTCGCCGCCATCGTCGTGTCGAAGCGGCGCAGCACCGCGATCGACGAGGAGTCACCGAACCGGCTCCCCGACGGGGCGGCGTAACGTCCTGCGAGCAGCGCTCCCGGCGGCCCCGCGTGTCCCGCACGCGGGGCCGCCGCGTGGTGCAGTGGTACGACTGCGCTGCGCGGATGCTCACGCGCGCCGTGCCGCGGCGGGTTCGCGCGTTTCGGCGCCGGCCCGCTGCGGTAGCCGGCGGGCGCGTCCCGCTCGCGCGGTTGCGGCCCGGCGGGGCGGGCGGCAGCACCGCGCTGCACGACCGCCGCGGTGCACCCGGCCGCGGCCGGCGCGCTTTGACGCACATCACGCTGGGTCACGCATCGGAATCCGAACGTGTCCCGTTACGTTCGTACGGGGCGCGACGTGGGTCGTGTTGTGTGCAACCCTGTGCGTTCCCGGCAGAGTGGGGCACACCTGGCGAGGGCACACTGAGGACCGTCGAGGCGCCCGCGTGGTCGCGCGGCACTCGTGGTTCGGGTGTGCGCTCGAGTGAACGGAAGGGACATGCGGTATTCGACGGATGCGCCGGTGCACCGCTCCCCGCAGCCGGGGGCCTCGCACTCCGACGGGCGATGATGCCGCTGAGTACAGGGAGGATCGAACGCCTCCGCGAGAAGAGAGCAGGTAAGCGTGGCTGGGTCGACACGGACGAAGAAGAACGGGGGTACTCCGAGGACCTCCGCATCCCAGAACGGGGCGGGCGGTCACCGGCTGGTGATCGTCGAGTCCCCGGCGAAGGCGCGCAAGATCGCGTCCTATCTCGGGTCGGACTTCGTCGTTGAGTCCTCGCGCGGGCACATCCGCGACCTGCCGCGCGGAGCCGCGGACGTCCCCGCCGAGTACAAGGGCCAGTCCTGGGCGCGGCTGGGCGTGGACGTGGACAACGACTTCGAACCGCTCTACCTGGTCACGGCCGACAAGAAGGGCACGGTCTCGGAGCTGTCCGAGGCGCTGGACGGCGCCGAGGAGCTCTACCTCGCCACGGACGGCGACCGCGAGGGCGAGGCGATCGCCTGGCACCTGCTGGAGACGCTGCAGCCGAACGTCCCGGTGCACCGGATGGTGTTCCACGAGATCACCGAGTCGGCCATCCGGGCCGCCGCGGCCAACCCGCGCGAACTGGACCAGAACATGGTCGACGCGCAGGAGACCCGCCGCATCCTCGACCGCCTGTACGGCTACGAGGTCAGCCCGGTGCTGTGGAAGAAGGTCATGCCGAAGCTCTCGGCGGGCCGGGTGCAGTCCGTGGCCACGCGCATCGTGGTGCAGCGGGAGCGGGAGCGGATCAGCTTCGTCCCCGCCGAGTACTGGGACATCGCCGCCACCCTGGACGCGGGCGCGCAGGCCGACCCGCGGCGCTTCAGCGCCCGCCTCGTCTCCGTGGACGGCCGCAAGCTCGCCGCGGGACGCGACTTCGGCCCGGACGGGCAGCTCAAGAGCGACGACGCGGTCGTGCTCACCGAGGCGGAGGCCGGCCGGATCGCCGGGGCGCTCGCCGAGGCCGACCTGCACGTCTCGCGGGTCGAGGAGAAGCCCTACACCCGCAAGCCGTACGCGCCGTTCATGACCTCCACGCTGCAGCAGGAGGCGAGCCGGAAGCTGCGGTTCTCCGCGGACCGGACGATGCGCACCGCGCAGCGGCTGTACGAGAACGGCTACATCACCTACATGCGGACCGACTCGACGACGCTGTCCGAGACGGCGCTCGCGGCGGCCCGCAACCAGGCGCGCGACCTCTACGGCGACAGCTACCTGTCGGGGCAGCCGCGGCAGTACAACCGCAAGGTCAAGAACGCGCAGGAAGCGCACGAGGCGATCCGCCCGGCGGGGGACACCTTCCGCACGCCGGGGGAGGTCGCCGCCGAGCTGGACACCGACGAGTACAAGCTGTACGAGCTGGTGTGGCAGCGCACGATCGCTTCGCAGATGGCCGACGCGAAGGGCACCACGCTGTCGGTGCGGGTCACCGGCACCGCCTCCAGCGGGGAGGAGTGCACCTTCGCCTCCTCGGGCCGCACGATCACCTTCCCCGGGTTCCTCAAGGCCTACGTGGAGTCGGTGGACTCGGAGGCCGGCGGTGTCGCCGATGACCAGGAGTCCCGCCTGCCCGCGCTGGTGCAGGACCAGGCCATCACCGCGGCGGGGATGGACCCGGACGGGCACTCGACCAGCCCGCCCGCCCGGTACACCGAGGCGAGCCTGGTCAAGGCGCTGGAGGAGCTGGGCATCGGCCGTCCGTCGACGTACGCGTCGATCATCAGCACGGTCCAGGAGCGCGGTTACGTGTGGCGCAAGGGCTCGGCCCTGGTGCCCTCGTGGATCGCCTTCGCCGTGGTCGGCCTGCTGGAGAAGCACTTCGGCCGGCTCGTGGACTACCACTTCACCGCCGCGCTGGAGGACGAGCTCGACCGCATCGCCGAGGGCGCGCAGGAGCGCAGCCGCTGGTTGAACGGGTTCTACTTCGGCGGCGACGTGGGCCCGGAGGGGTCCATCGGCCGCGCGGGCGGGCTGAAGAAGCTCGTCGGCTCCGGCGTGGAGGAGATCGACGCCCGCGAGGTCAACTCGATCCCCATGTTCACCGACGAGGAGGACCGCACGGTCTACGTCCGGGTGGGCCGCTACGGGCCGTACCTGGAGCGGCCGCTGGCCGACGGTTCCGCGCAGCGGGCGAACCTGCCGGAGGACCTGCCGCCGGACGAGCTCACCGCCCAGGTGGCGGAGAAGCTGTTCGCCACGCCGATGGAGGGCCGCAGCCTCGGCACCGACCCGGAGACAGGGCACGAGGTGGTGGCCAAGGAGGGCCGCTTCGGCCCGTACGTCACGGAGGTCCTGCCGGAGGGCGACAGGAGCAAACCCCGAACGGGCAGCCTGTTCAAGTCGATGTCGCTGGACACCGTGACGCTCGAGGACGCGCTGCGGCTGCTGTCGCTGCCGCGCGTGGTGGGCACCGACCCGGACTCCGGGGAGGAGATCACCGCGCAGAACGGCCGGTACGGCCCGTACCTCAAGCGCGGCTCCGATTCGCGGTCGCTGGAGTCCGAGGAGCAGATCTTCACGGTCACCCTGGACGAGGCCAAGAAGCTGTACCAGCAGCCGAAGCAGCGCGGGCGGCGCGCCCCGGCGGCCCCGCTCCGGGAGATGGGCGAGGAACCGGACACGTCCAAGCAGCTCGTCGTCAAGGACGGCCGGTTCGGCCCGTACGTCACCGACGGGGAGACGAACGCCTCGCTGCGCAAGGGCGATGACGTGGAGTCGCTGACGCTCGAGCGCGCGGTGGAGCTGGTCCAGGAGCGGCGGGCGAAGGCGCCGCCGAAGAAGAAGTCCGCCGGCAAGAAGAGCACGTCGTCGAAGTCGTCCTCGTCCTCCGCCAAGTCCGGGTCGTCGAAGTCGGCGAGCGGGTCGACCAAGAGCGGCGGTGGCTCGACCAAGAGCGGCTCGACCAAGAGCGGCGGTGGCTCTGCCAAGAGCACGGGCAGCTCGTCGAAGTCGGCGAGCGGGAAGTCCCCGAACGGGAAGTCGTCGAGCGGGAAGTCGTCGAAGAGTTCCGGCTCAGCGAGGACCGGCACCGCGCAGTCGGCCTGACGGTCGGGTGCGCGTGGTGACAGCCGCGCGGGGTGCCGGAGCGGAGGGAGCGCGAACCTATGACGACCGGCACGGACGTGGCCGGTGGCGTGTGGGCGGAGGTCGTCGGCCAACCGGACGCGGTGGCGACGCTGACCTCCGCCGTGCGGGCCGCGCGGCGCGCCGCTGCGGGTGAACCGGACGTCGGCGGTGCGATGACGCACGCGTGGTTGTTCACCGGGCCGCCCGGCTCCGGCCGCTCGGTGGTGGCGCGCGCGTTCGCCGCCGCGCTGCAGTGCACGGATCCGGAGCGGCCCGGGTGCGGGGAGTGCTCCGCCTGCCGCACGACGGAGGGCGGCACGCACGCGGACGTGCGCGTCGTCGTGCCCGAAGGACTGTCCATCTCGGTCTCGGAGATGCGCTCGCTCGTGCAGGCCTCGGCGCGCAGGCCGTCCACCGGCCAGTGGCGCGTGGTGCTCATCGAGGACGCCGACCGGCTCACCGAAGGAGCGGCGAACGCGCTGCTCAAGGTCGTGGAGGAACCGCCGGCGCGGACGGTGTTCCTGCTGTGCGCCCCGTCCGACCACCCCGAGGACGTGTCGGTGACGATCCGCTCCCGCTGCCGCGTGGTGCACCTGCGCACCCCGCTGCCGGGGGCGATCGCCGAGGTGCTGCGCGAGCGCGACGGGGTGGACGCGGAGCGCGCGCGGTGGGCGGCGTCGGTGTGCGGCGGGCACATCGGGCGCGCCCGGCGGCTCGCCACGGACGCGGACGCGCGGGAGCGCCGCGAGCGGGTGCTGCGGGTCCCGGCGCGGTTGAACCGCTTCTCCGAGGTGTTCGCCGCCTCCGGTGAGCTGGTGAGCTCGGCCGAGGCCGAGGCGCAGGCGGCGAACGCCGAGCGCGACGAGGAGGAGAAGGAGCAGCTGCGCACCGCGATGGGTGCCGGCGGTACCGGCAAGGGCACGGCGCAGGCGACCAAGGGCGCGAACGCGGCGCTGAAGGAGCTGGAGAAGAAGCAGAAGTCGCGGGCGACGCGTTCGCAGCGGGACGCGCTGGACCTGGCGCTGGTGGATCTGGCGGGTTTCTTCCGCGACGTGCTCGTGCTGCGGGCCGGTGCGGACGTGCCGTTGAACCACCCGGACTTCCGCGGGGACGCGGAACGCGCGGCGCACGAGTGGACCTCGGAGTCGGCGCTGCGGCGGCTGGAGGCCGTGCTGGAGTGCCGCGGCGCGCTGGGGCGCAACGTCAAACCCGCCGTGGCCGTCGAGGCCATGGTGGCCGCCCTCCACCGCGGCTGAGCCCTCCGGCGGCCCCGTGCTCGCGACCACCGCGCCCCTCGGCGGCCCGCTTGATGCCCCGAGGAGCCGCCGGGGGTGATGCACCGCCCCGCGGACGAATCGGTGAGCGGTGCGTTTTCCACCCGCCAGCGTGGGGACAGCTCGCAATTTTCATGAAAATTGCGAACTGTCCCCACACGTTTGCAGCAGGAGCTGTCACCACGCGGGCACGGGTCACCCGCGGCGGGGGCGCAGGGCGAGGACGAGGGCGGTGCTCAGCACGAGCAGGGCGGCGCCGGCGCAGAACAGCGGGGTGGGGGAGAGGCCGCTGCTGGCGGCGGGCGAAACCGCGTTGCGCTGCTGGGCACCCTCGTCGGTGAAGGCCCCGGGGCGCAGCTCGCCCTGCGCCTCGATGTTCCGGTGCGCACCGCTCGGGTTCGTGCCACCGGCCGCATCGGCGGCGCCCTCGGTCGCCCCGCCGTCGGCCCGCTCGGCGCCGCCGATGCCGCCGGGCTCCGGCGCGGCACCGGGCGGTGTGCTGCTCCGCTCCTCGGCGGGCCGGTTCACAGCGCCCCCGCCGGGACCGGGGTCCGGATCCGCGGTGGGGCCGGGGGTGGGCGCACCGCCGCCGGAACGCGAGCCCGTCGCGGTCCCGGGTTCTCCGCAGCGCACGCCGCCTTCCGGGGCCTTCGCGCGGACGGTCTGCTCGCCGATGGTGACCTGCGCGAGCGCGGCGCGGTCCGCGGGCAGGTGCGGCAGCACGCGCAGGTCGAGCAGCTTCGCCGCGGCGCCCGTCTGCCCGTCGCCCAGCGCGCCCTCGCGCAGCTCGCCGATGCTCAACCGGAGCACCCCGAGGTCGAGCGGCGGGAGGCCGGGGCCGCTGCGCGGCGCGGGGCCGATCGGCAGCTCGGCGCTCGGGTTCGCCGCGTCGAGCGTGGCGACCTCCTCGCCACCGCGGGTGATCCGCAGCACCGGTGCCTCGTAGTCCACTGTGGATTCTTCCGGGTCGCCGGTGGCGGTCACCGACAGCACCGGCCGGTGCACGACGTCCACGCCGATCTCCCGGTCCGTGCCGGCGAACAGGCGGACGCTGCCCAGGCTGATCCGCGAGGTGGACCGCACGGCCTTGCCGGGCCCCGCCGGGTTGTCGACGAGGCGCACCGTGGAGTGGCTGTGCGCGACGTCGGGGATGCGCACCAGCGATCCGGACGGCGCGCCCAGCAGCCCGCCGAGGTCCTGCAACCGCGGATCGACGCCCTGCGTCGCGGGCAGCTCGTTCACCGCCGCCGCCTGGCCCAGGGAGAACCGAGCGTCGGCGATCGGGTCGACGCACGGCCCGCGCTGCTCGCTCCAGCGCGCGTGCGCCCTGCCGGACAACCCGGCCGCATCGACCTCGCCGCGGGCCTGCTCCGGCATCCGCAGCCCGGTGACTTCCGGCTGCGCGTTGTCGGGAACCGCCGCCTGCAGGACCGTGCCGGGCAGCCGCGGGGCTCTGCCGCCCAGCCCGACCGCGACCGGTGCCGCGCGGGCCTTGGCGCGTTCGCTCGCGAGGAAGGCCTCCGAGTTGGCCGTGGCGCTGGTGATGCCGAACCCGACTGCGGCGACGGACTGCTTCGGCAGCGTCCCCTCGAACTCCGGGTCGTTCATGATCGTGTCCGGCGTGACCGTGCGCGGCAGGATCCGCACCCCGCCGAGCATCGCGCCCGCCTCGCCGAGCACCGGTGGCTGCGTCCGCGGCTCGGAGGCCGGTGGCTGGTCGGGATCGGCCGGCTCCGGCACGGGGGTCGTCGGCGGGGCGGACTGGGCCGCAGCGGCTGGTGCGCCGAGCGCGGCGCACACCACCGGGACGGCGATGAGGGCGACGAGGTGACGTGCGGTGGTGCGATGGCTCCGCGCGGACCGGTTTGCGCTCATCCGGCTCCCCTCCATGACGGACGGCACGGTGACGAGCGTCACGTGATCTCACAACGAGCCGGGGGCGTGCGGGTGACGCGAGGGGGTGGTGCGCGGCGCCGCGGGGCGGCCGGGTAGACTCGTGCGCGCAACGCCGCCGTAGCTCAGACGGTCAGAGCGACGCACTCGTAATGCGTAGGTCAGGGGTTCGAATCCCCTCGGCGGCTCCGGTGCCGAGCAGGCCCCTTCCGCGAGTCGGGAGGGGCCTGCTCGCGTTTCGGGCACCGCTCGCCCGGTGCGTCCGGGGTCTCGCGGCTGATCGGCCCGCTCGACCCCGCGCCCGACCGGTGCGCGTCCCGAGCGTCTCCCCGGTGTGGCGGGTGCCCGCCGCTGCTGGTGTCCGCAGCGACGTCCGCAGCGGCCGGCGGTCGTTTCTCCGGGGCGCGGACAGGTGCGGCGGGCAACCGCGCGTTCCCGAAGTCCGTCCTGTTCGGACTGCTCGTTTCTGCCGCGTTGAACGCGGTGTTATGCGTGGTGCTGTGTGGCGGGGACGAGTTCCGGAGTCACGAGAGGGGCCCTCGCTTCCCGGAGACGACGCCGCCGTAGGTCTGGGGTGCGTAGGTGAAGATGGCATCGGCCATGTGCGGCAGTTGCTGGCTGGCTACGGGCAGCGGTAGCCGGTATAGGCCGGGTTCTTCCTTCAGCGACCAGTAGCCCCTCATGTTCGGGTGGGCCTGGCCGAAGGGTTCGGGACTGTGTGCTTGGAGTTCCAGTGAGATGCTGGTGCGGTCGGCTTTGAAGTAGATGGGGTGCTCGACGTTGCTGACGCGCAGCGGGGTGCTCACGCGGAGACGAGCGGCGGAGAGCTCCTCCCAGCGCACGGCGAAACCCGGCCTCGTCGGGGGTTGGAACCGCACGCCGGTGCGGTCGAAGGTGAGGTGACGTTTGCCGGTCATCGCCTTCCAGAAGATCACGGTGATGTAGCCCGGAGCTCCGAGGAACAGGCCGATGAGCAGCGTGACGATCGCCGCGCCCGTCTGCATCGGGGTGGGCGGGAACCCTTGTCCGTCACCGGTGGCGAAGCCGTAGACGGCGGTGACGATGAGCGCCGTTCCCAGGAGGAGGGAGAGACCCAGACCTGCCTTGATGAACGTCGATGGGGGTCCGCCGAAGGTGATGGTGACCGCGTTCTGCCGTGCGGCGAGCGAGGGCGTGTTCTGCTGTTGGGGGTCCGTCACAGTGTTCCGCTCCAACCCGTCGGTTTGTTCTCCGGGCGCTTCGTCCCGTCGTGCTGGCCCGTTTCGTCCGGTGGGGCGTTGTCCAGCTCGGTCGTCTTCTTCACGCCTTCCCAGCCGAGCTTGGCCGCGTCGTTGCCCGTGTCCACGTGCCAGCCGAAGCTCTGTTGCTCGCGCAACGGAGTGGGAAGTGAGAACTTCCCGACTGCGGCACTCTCATCGAGAGACCCTTGTCCGTGATACCCAGGAACACCCGTCTTGGTGAGTTGGCCGCGGTGCATTCCCGTCGTCCCGGTTACAGCAGCGGCTCCCTTGCGCATGCCGGTGGCAAGTTGGCCGATGCCGTGCCCGAACTCCTCGAGCGCGTTCCAGGCCTTCTTGAAGGCGGAGACGATCTTCGAGATCCACTCGCTGATCTTGCCGGCCCATTTCGTGGCCCGGCGCACGATGTCGGCGATGGCGGCGGGTGCGGCGAGACCGGCGCTGACGAGGCCTGCGATCGCCCATTCTGCTGCGGCCGCGATGATCTCGCCGACGGCCTGGGCGATCATGTCCCGCACGATTCCGCGGACCACGGAGATGACCGTGCCGATGGTCTTCACACCCGCGGCCATCGAGGAGCACGCCGCGCCCACGGCTGCGTGCAGCTGCTTCTGCTGATCGGCCGTGGCCCGGTAGGCCTCGCCCGCCGGGCCGGCCCAGTCGCCGGTGGCCTGTTTGACCGCGTTCTGGAACTGCTGGGAGCCGTCGTCGATCTCCTGGCCGATGTTCTTCCACGTCTGGCTCATCGCGTCGATCGCGGGGGGATCCCCGGCGAGCCAGTCCAACGGTTCGCGCAGGAAGGACACGTGCTCCATCGCCCAGCCGACGCCGGCGGACGCGAGCATGGCGAGGGGATCGGCGAGTCCGGCGACCCCGTCGAGGGCCGTGCCGGCGCCCTGGGCGAGTCCCTCCGCCCAGTCGCCGCTGCCGAAGGCGTCGACGGTCTTCGACGCCGAGTCGATGGGACCGGCCCCGTTGGTTATGGATTCCTTGCCGATCCAAGGCCCGTCACCCTTGCTGCGCGGCTGTTCGATCAGGTCGTTCTCGCTCATGTCACCCCTGCCGGACCTGGTTGAGCGCGTCGACGGCCGCGCCGTCGGAGTTCTCGTAGTCGTCGGCGGTGCTGCGCACGTCGTCCGCGAGGGACTTCGTGGACTCCGCGAGCTGCTGGACCATGCCCGTCACCTGGGCCTCCTTGGCGATGACGGCCGAGGCGAGGAACTGGCCGATCACGCCGAAGGCGTCGGTGTTGAGCGTGGTCTGCCCAGCTGCCTGCGCCGCGGCGTCGAACGTGCCGGCGACGTCGTCGACGGCCCCCGCGTGCCGCCGCAGCTGTTCCGGGGAGGCCTGGAATCCGTTCTCGCCCACCGGTCACCCCCGCAGCCACGTGCCGTCGCCGAAGTCCTCGTCCTCGTCCGGGTCCTCCGGACCGGGGCGGGTGTCCTGCTGGGCACCCTGGTCGCTGCCGGAGGGGGCGCTGGTGACGCTGTTCAGCATGAAGTCGAACGCCGCGCCGTCGCCCATCTCCGGCTGGACGGCCTCGCGGAGCTGCTCGCTCGCCCGCGTCTGCGCGCGGTTGACGCAGTCGAGGACCTCCTGGGCCAGTCCCTCCGGGTCGCGGCGCTTGATGCCGCTGCCGAAGGAGAGGTCGACGAGGTTGCCCGAGCTGTTGACGGTGACCGAGACCTCGCGGTCGCCGCTGCGCTCGGTCACCTGCACGCCCCCGATCGCCTCGTTGATGCGCTGGCTCTTCGCTTCCGCTTCGCGCAGTTTGTTCTGGTAGTCCGCCAGCAACTGGTCGGGATCGGTCGGATCGGACATCGTGCCTCCGGGGTTCCGGGTCGTTCTTCCGGGGACTCTAAGGGATCGGGGAGGCCGGTTGGACGGGTTCGCGCGCACCGGGTGCGCGAGTGGCGCGGGTCACGCGTCCGACTCGGGGAGGGAGGAGCGCTCGTTTTCGCGCCAGTGCTGCGTCATCACACGATGGGGCAGTGACGCGCCGTAGGGCGAAATGTCCGCCCGCCGCTGCGCGGTCTGGTTCCGGCGGCTGACGCTGCGGCTCGTCGTGCGCGTAGCGTGTCCGCACCGGGAAACGGCGTGTTCCTGTGGGCGAGCGCTCGCTCCCCCGCGGAAGGGGTGGCGCGCCGGATCCGGCCCGTTCGGCGCGCGATCGAAGTGCGCGCCGTCGCGGGCGTCCCTAAGGTCCACTGTGGTCGCTGGAGCGGCCGCGGCAACGTCCCTCCCGTCGCGGGACGAAGACCCGTTCGACGCCCGAGGAGTGAACTCCACGATGGCGGAAAAGCGGAAGAGAGTGCTCGGTGCGCTGGCCGCATCGGCGGTGATCGTGCTGCTGTGCGGCATCGGAGCTGCGATCGCGTGGCCGCTGATCGCCTTGCGGTTCGCCGCTGTCGAGTTACCTCCGTCCACGTCGGAACAGCACGTGCAGCGGTCCGTGCTCTCCACCGTCGTCTGCCCCGGGGATTCCGGATCCGCAATTCCGGGGTGTCGAACGATTCCTTCCACTGTGTCCGGTCAACCGGCGGTACTGCTCGGGCCGGCGGAGGCGTGAACACCCGCGAGCAGCGGGGAGACGAACGTCCCTGATCGACTACAGTGGACAACGCAGAGCCGCGGCTGGCGGTCGGCGCAGTGCGGAAGCGCCGCGGGGGAGGCGCCTCGTCCCCCGCCGCGCGGCGGCGTTCTCCCCCGGCCTGACCCCCGGGGCCGGCCTCCCCGGCCCGGCGCGTGCGCGCCACTCCGCGCCCTCCCGGTCCGCCGAGCCGCCGCACGCCCGCGCGACGGCGCTCGCGGCGCCTCCGCGCCCGCGTCCGCACGGCATCCGCGGGCGGGTTCGGTCACCGTGCGTGTCAACCCCGCGAGCTCCGCGGAACGATCATGCCCGCGGAATATTCCACTTACTCCGTGTCAGCGATCACTCGCAGGGCGGATGCACCCAGTTGCGAGCCGGATCCGGCGTGCTGTCACAGTGGCAGCCCCCGAATCGAGCGGCGTGTGGCCGTGTCCGACCGAGCGCTGGCGGTGTTGCGGTCTCGTCTGCCGTGTCCGTTTCATCCGCGGCACGCGGACCAGCCCCCGTGTGGCCTACCCGGGCATCACCCCCATGGCCGATTGTCGCCGTGCTCGGGGACCATTTCGATCGCAGTGATGCCGGAAGGATCGAACTCCATGGAGCGAGTGGACGCGGGAATCGTCGGTGGTGGCTTAATCACCGAGGACGTCACGACGCAGGACTGGGAACGGCGGATCGCCGAGCGCTCCGAGCGCTTGTACCGCGCACGCTTGCTGCGCCGGTTCCTCCTGCTCTGGGTGTACCCGGGCAACGCGTTGCTGGTGCTGTGCACGCTGGTCGGCACGGTGATGACCTGGCCCTCGCCACTCCTGCCGGTCGCCGGGTTCACGGTGCTGGTCGTCTCGGGCGCGATCGGTGGGCGGTTGGCCTACCTGCAGCACCTGCGGGTGCGCTCGGTGCGGGCGGAGCTGCGCACGCTGGAGACGGCCTACCGCGAGCAGCGCCTGGCCGAGGTGGACTCCGACGACCTGCTCGGCACGCAGAAGCGCTACCGCGCGGAACTGCCCGAGATCATCGGCCGGTACCGCGCGGCCGCCCGCGAGGACCGGCGCAAGGACGCCCTGTTGCAGAGCGTGGTGATCGGTGGTTCGATCATCGCGGCCACCACGAGCGGGTTGTCCCTGTCGCTGGCCGGGGCGCACTGGGGGGCAGTGGTGCTGAGCCTGCTGGTCGCCGTGGCGGCGGCCTTCGCGGGGCACGGCCAGTTCCGCGAGCGCGCGTCCACGTGGCAGCGCACGGCCGACGCGCTGGAGCGCGAGTACGAGGCCGTGGAACTGCGGGTCGGGCGTTACCGCCGGTTCGGGGACGAGCGCGACGCCTACGCCGAGTTCGCCGACGCGGTCCTCGCGCTGCGCGGTCCGGCGCTGCGCTCGCCGGGTGCCGATGTCGACGTCACGTGACGGCGACGCGGTGGCAGCGACGGGGGCGGCGACAGGGGACATGACGCAGCGGAGTGGCTGAACGGTGAAATCCGCCGCATGTCCCCGAAAGTGCGATGCGCTTCCCGCGCGATTCGTGACGGTGCGTGCGAATTCGCCGAGTACGTGATCGCTGAATGGTGTCCGAGCGAGTTTCCGTAATCTTCGGCGCCGCGCACACCTAACCGCCTGCAGGAAGGAGCTAGGCGATGAAACGCACGCTGAGCGCGGCGACGTCGGTGGTGGTCGGCGGCGCGGGCGCGGTCGCTTTCCCCGCCGCGGCCCTCGCCGCACCGGCCGACCAGTCCGCTGAAGAGGTCGCCGCCCAGAACGCCACCGGAGCGGCGCTGCACACGGCAGGTGCCGTGCACTCCGCGACGCAGACCGTCGGAGACGTCGTCTCGGCTCCGGAGGAGCTGGCCACCGGCGCCAAGGCGCAGGACCCGCTGGCCCCCGTGACCAGCCTGCTCGAGAAGGTCGTCGGCACCGTCACCGGCCTCGCGCAGCAACAGCAGCAGAAGTCCGCCGACGCGCTGCCCGACGAGGTGACGGGCACGCTGGACTCGGCCACCTCGCAGGTACCGGCGGTGGACCAGGTGGCCGGCCAGCTGACCGGCGACTCCGCGCCCCGCAGCGGCCTCGGCAACCCCCTCGGCAACCCCCTCGGCAACCCCCTCGGTGAGGTCAACGGCCTGCTCGGCGAGGGGCACAGCCCCGTCACCGGCCTCACCGAGGCGCTCGGTGGCAGCGACAGCCGCAGCCTCGGCAGCCCGGGCCTGCCCACCGACCAGATCACCGGTGACCTGCCGGTCGAGGACCTCGCTCCGGTCGGCCCGACCCTGCCCGCCGAGCAGGGCGAGCGCTCCGCTCCCCGGTCGGTGCCCGGTACCGAAACCGCGCAGCAGGCCGCCGACACCGCGCAGCACAGCGCCGAGAGCGTGCCCGCGCCCGCGCAGGCCTCGGAGACCGACGGCGCGGAGCAGCCGCAGGTCGGTCCGCTCAACGGTCTGACCAGCGAGGACGGCCTGGTGGGCGGGGTCACCGGCGAGATCCCGGTGGACAACCCGACGCCGGAGAACGTCAGCGAGGTCCCGCAGCGGCTCACCGGTGAACTGCCGGTGGACGCCCCGAAGAGCGAGAGCCCGCTGCACACCGACGCGGTCGGCGCGGTCGGCGACGTCGTGCAGAACGGCCCGCTGAACAGCCTCGGCTGACGAACCACCGCGCTACTCGTTCGGGTCCGGACGAACAAGACCCCGGCCAGCTGGCCGGGGTCTTGTTCGTGCCGGGAGCGAGCTCCCGGGCGTGCGCCGTCGGCGTCAGTGCGCGCCCTGGTCCTTGGCGCGCTTGTAGGAGGCGTTGATCTCCTCCTCGGCCTCGGCGCGGCCGGCCCAGGTGGCGCCTTCCACGCTCTTGCCCGGCTCGAGGTCCTTGTACACCTCGAAGAAGTGCTGGATCTCCAGCTTGTCGAACTCGGGCACGTGGTGGATGTCCCGCAGGTGCTCCTGACGCGGGTCGTCGGAGGGCACCGCGATGATCTTGTCGTCGCCGCCCTTCTCGTCCCGCATGCGGAACATGCCGATGGGGCGGGCGGTGACCAGGCAGCCCGGGAACGTGGGTTCCTGGATGAGCACCAGGGCGTCCAGCGGGTCGCCGTCCTCGCCCAGCGTGTGCTCGATGAACCCGTAGTCCGCCGGGTACTGGGTGGCCGTGAACAGGGTCCGGTCCAGGCGGATCCGCCCGGACTCGTGGTCCACCTCGTACTTGTTCCGATACCCCTTGGGTATCTCGATCACGACGTCGAAGTCCACGCGTTCCTCACTAGTCCTCGGTGTGCAATGCGGGCGCGGTCTTCCCGCGCGCGGCCACGTCTAGTGTGGACCACGGTGGCGCCGTGGGCGCCACCGCAGTGTGACAGCTCGCAATCCGGCAGGGTGGCGACCGGGCAAGGAGGAGCACGTGGCCGAACCCCAGGTCCCCGGGGGCGACGGGCCCGACGGCAGCGTTCCGGACACGGGGGAAGCAGCCCGCGGCGAAGCGTCCGAGCAGGTCAACGAGGTCTCGAACGATTCCGGGGAGCAGCGGGCCGAGCAGGGCGGCGAGGACTCCGGCGGGACGCGTGAGGCGGGTGCGGCTCCCGGGGGCGCGACCCCGACCGGCGCCGGTTCGGAGGACGGCACCGCGGGGGCCGCCGATGAGGGCGTGGTGTGGCCGACGGAGGAGGACACCGCCCGCGCGGCCGAGACCGGACCAGATGCGAGCGGCCTGACCGCCGGGACGGATCGCCTCCCCATCGACGCCGCCGGGACGGGCGCGGGTGAGACGAACGCCACAGGACGCTCCGGCGGTGCGGTGGCCGGTTCCGCCGGGGCGGGCGGAACCCCGGGGACGGACGCGCCAGGTGCGCCGGGGGCGCCCGCCGAGGCGGCGGCGGAGAGCACCCGGAGCATCGCGCCCGTCGAGGACGCGGCGCGCGAGACCGGGGCGGGCGTGGAGGACGAGAGCTCGTCCGAGCAGACCCGGCGCCTCCCCGTCGTGCCGCCGGAGGCGGCCGCCCCCGGTACGGCCGCCCCGCAGGCGGGCGGGAGCGCGGTCGGGGGAGGACCGGCCGGGGAGGAGTCGGACGCCGAGCGCACGGCGAACATCCCGGTCGTGCCGGGTGAGCAGCCGGGATCCGGGGGCACCCAGCCGCACGCCGTCCGACCTCCCGCGTCGCAGCCCCGGAACCATCCCCAGCAGCAGGACCAGCAGCCCCCGGGCGATGCGCAGCCGACGCAGTACATTCCGCGCCTCGACCCCGGTGCCGCGCCCGCCGCGGCGCGCCCGGAGGACTTCGGCTTCGGCGCGAGCGCTCCGCCGGCCGGTCCCGCGGCCCGGGGCGAGACCCCCCGGGACGACACCGGCGCCCAGGTCCGCACCGGCGAGCGGGGCACCCCGCCCGCGGAGCCCGCGAGCCCGCCGGAGCGCGCGGCGCACTCCCCGGCCGGACCGGCCTCCCGGCCCGCGGGCGAAGCGGCGGGTCCCGGAACGGGCGCGCCTGACCCGGTCGAGCCGCCCCAGAACGAGCCGCCCCAGGCCGCACCGGCGCAGACCGCACCAGCGCAGGGCGAGCCCGCCGCGGGCAAGCGGCGCCCCGTCCTGCTGGTCGGCGCGGCGGCGCTCGTGGCGGTCCTCGTGCTGGGTGCGGCCTTCCTGCCCGGGCTGTTCGGCTCCGGCCCGGCGGCACCACCTCCGGCGCCGGTGCAGCTGAACCCGGCGGTCAACCCCGTCGACGGCGCCGGAGCGCCCACGCCGACCAGGCAGGGCATCGAGGCGCAGCTGTCCGGGGAGCTGCGCAACCCCGCGCTCGGGACCTTCTCCGGCACCGTGGTCGACGCCCGCACGGGCGAGACGCTGTGGGCGCGGGAACCGGGGCGCGGGATGGTGCCCGGCTCCACCGCCAAGGTGCTCACCGCCGCGGCGGCGCTGCTCACGCTCGACCCGGACCACCGCTTCACCACGAAGGTCGTGCAGGGCGGCGAGCCGGGCAGCGTGGTGCTCGTCGGCGGCGGCGATCCGACGCTGAGCAAGCTGCCCGCGGGCCGCGAGTCGGTCTACGGCGAGGTCGCACACCTCGACGACCTGGCCGCGCAGGTCGAGCGGGCCGCCGGCGGCGACGTCGAGTCGGTGCGGTTCGACACCTCGCGCTACGCGGGAGATCCGATGGGGCCCGCCTGGGACCCGGCGGACATCGCCGGTGGCTACATCACCCCGATCGAGCCGATGATGCTCGACGGCGGGCGCGCCGACCCGACCGCGGAGAGCAGCAGGCGCACCCAGCAGCCCGCCCTGCAGGTGGCGCACGGCCTGGCCTCCCGCCTGGGCCTGCACGGGCTGCAGGTCAGCGAGGGGGAGGCGCCGGAGAACGCCCGCGTGCTGGGCGAGGTGCGCTCGCCGACGGTGCGCGAGCTGGTGGAGAACATGCTCCAGCACTCGGACAACATCATGGCCGAGGTCATGGCCCACGAGGTCGCGATCGCCACGGGGCACGAGCCCTCCTTCGAGGGGGCGACGCAGGCGGTGCGCTCGGTGCTCGCCCGGCACGGCGTCGACCTCGGCGGGACCGACCTCGCCGACGGCAGCGGCATGTCCACGCAGAACCGCATCACCCCGCGGACGCTGGGCAGCGTGCTGCACCTGCTCGCCCGGCCGGGGCGGAACGGCTCGGTGCCCGCCGACACGGCGAAGCTGCGCGGGTTGCTTCCGGGGCTGCCCGTGGCCGGCGGCAGCGGCAGCCTCGAGGACCGCTACCAGGGCAGCGACGGCCGCGGCTGGGTGCGCGCGAAGACCGGCACGCTCAGCGGGGTGAACAGCCTGGCGGGCACGGTGCTCACCGCGGACGGGCGCGTGCTCGTGTTCGCCCTCATGTCGAACGGCCCCAGCCCGGCCGAGGCGCGCCCCGCGCTGGACGCGGTGGCGGCGGGGCTGCGCGGCTGCGGCTGCCGGTGAAACACCCGAACGGTGAGGTGCCCGCGCGGGCTGCTGACGGCGTACGGTCGGCTGTGTGCAGGCTCATCCGGTAGACACGCGCACCGGCCCCGCCACCATGGACTGGAACACGGCGGTGGCCACGGGGACCCGGCTGCTCAAACCGGGTCCGGAAGTACCGCGGGACGAGGCCGAGCGCGCCGTGCGCGACCTCCGGCGGTTCAGCACCGAGGCGGAGGCCCACGTCCGCGAGATCACCGGGCTCGGGCGCGAGCTCCCCGTGCTGGAGGGCGCCGTGCTGGACCGGCCGGACTGGGTGCGCGCCGCAGCGCAGGGGCTGAACGAGCTGACCGGGACCGCGGCCGCGATCGCGGAGGCCCGCGGTGCTTCCCAGGACCGCCTGCTGCCCGGGTGGAGCGCGCGCAGCGCCGGTGTGCAGACCGGCGTGGTGCTGGCCTACCTCGGCGGCAAGGTGCTGGGGCAGTTCGACCCGTTCGGGCAGTCCGGCGTGCCCGGCCAGCACGGGCGGCTGATGCTGGTGGCGCCGAACGTCGTCGCCGCCGAGCGCGCCCTCGCCGTGCCGGTGGAGGACTTCCGCATGTGGGTCTGCCTGCACGAGTCGACGCACCGGTTGCAGTTCAACGCGGTGCCGTGGCTGCGCGACCACTTCGCGACGAGCCTCGGCGAGCTGCTGTCCGAGATGACCGACTCCGCCTCCCAGGTGCTCAGCCGCCTGCCCTCGGCGGTGCGCGAGCTGCGTTCCGGCCGCCACTCCGCGGGCGCCAGCCCGGGCGTGCTCGGCGTGCTGGAAGTGCTGCAGACCCCCGAGCAGCGGGCCGCGCTGGACCGCATCATCGCCCTGTCCACCCTGCTGGAGGGGCACGCCGACCACGTCATGGATGCGGTCGGGCCGCGCGTGATCCCGAGCGTGGCCACGATCCGCGAGCGGTTCACGCGCCGCCGGGAAGGCGGCGGGGTGCTCGACCGCCTGCTGCGCAGCCTGCTCGGGATGGACGCCAAGATCCAGCAGTACGCCCGGGGCGCCGAGTTCACCCGCAACGTGGTGGACCGCGTGGGCATGGCGGGTTTCAACGCGGTGTGGCAGGGGCCGGAGAACCTGCCCACGCGGGCCGAGATCGTCGCGCCGGAGCGGTGGATCAGCCGGGTCCACGGCTGAGTGCGGACCGCGCCGCCCAGCGCATCCGCGCCGGACCGCCGCGCCAGAATGGTCGCGTGCCTGCTCCAGCCGCGTCCGTCAGCGCGATCCGCACGGCCGTGCGCCGCCTGCTCGGCCGCTCCCGCGTCCCGGCGGAGTACCGCACCGCCCCGCTGGCGGTGGCCTGCTCCGGCGGTGCGGACTCGCTGGCCTTGGCGGCCGCTGCGGTGCACGAGGCGCGCGGCCGCGAGGTGCACGGCCTGGTCGTGGACCACGGCCTGCAGTCCGGTTCGGCCGCGGTGGCCGAGCGCGCCGCCGAGCAGCTGCGCGAGTCGGGGTGCACCGCGGTGCGGGTGCTGCCGGTGGAGGTGACCGGCTCCGGCGGGCTGGAGG
Organism: Salinifilum aidingensis; assembly: GCF_054782015.1. Lineage (NCBI taxonomy): Bacteria > Bacillati > Actinomycetota > Actinomycetes > Pseudonocardiales > Pseudonocardiaceae > Salinifilum > Salinifilum aidingensis. Next base: position 408,204 of record NZ_BAAGTH010000003.1, read on the forward strand.
CGGCGGCGCGGCGCGCCCGGTACGCGGCGCTGCGGCGGGCCCGGCCGGAGGGCTCGCTGGTGCTGCTGGGGCACACGCTGGACGACCAGGCGGAGTCGGTGCTGCTGGGGCTCGGGCGCGGCTCCGGGGCCCGGTCGCTGGCGGGCATGCGCGCGTGGGACCCGCCGTGGGTGCGGCCGCTGCTGGGGGTGCGCCGGGAGACGACGGCGGCGGCGTGCGCGGCGCTGGGGCTCCGGCCGTGGCAGGACCCGCACAACGCCGACGCCCGTTTCGCCCGAGTGCGATTGCGCACAGAGGCACTGCCGCTGCTGGACGGGATCCTCCGCGGCGGGGTGCACGCGGCGCTGGGGCGCACCGCGGAGCAGCTGCGCGAGGACGCCGACGCGCTGGACGCCTGGGCGGCCGAGACGCTCGGGCGGGTGGCGACGGACGACGGCCTCGACGCCTCCGCTCTGGCGCGCTGTCCAGCGGCGTTGCGGCGCAGGGTGTTGCGGGACTGGCTCCGCGGGCGCGGTGCGGGCGCGTTGACGGACGCACACCTGCGCGCGGCGGACCGGCTGGTGGGAGACTGGCGGGGCCAGGGGGGCCACCTCCTCCCCGGCGGCTTGGTCGTCCGCAGGGAACATGGCACGCTCTTCGTGGAAGGAGCGGACCGCAAGCCGCCGAACGGGTGATCATCGCGGTGGTGCGGCCGCGGCGCTCGCGCGGGTGCGGGGTGCAGAGAGCGAATCAAGACAAGAGGGGAACCCGGGCCGTGTACGACGGCGATATTGCGTCCGAGCTCATCAGCGAGCAGCAGATCCGCGAGAAGGTGTCCGAGCTGGCCGGGCGGGTGGCCGCGGACTACCAGGGCGCCCAGGGGGATCTGGTGCTGGTCGGTGTGCTCAAGGGCGCGGTCCTGTTCATGACGGACTTCGCGCGCGCGTTCCCGCGACCGTCGCAGCTGGAGTTCATGGCGGTCAGCTCGTACGGATCGTCGACGTCCTCGTCCGGGGTGGTGCGCATCCTCAAGGACCTGGACCGGGACATCGCGGGCCAGCACGTGCTCGTCCTGGAGGACATCATCGACTCGGGGCTGACGCTGTCCTGGCTGCTGAAGAACCTCCAGGCGCGCGACCCGGCCTCGCTGGGGGTGTGCACGCTGCTGCGCAAACCGGACGCGGTGCGGGTGGACGTGCCCGTCGAGTACGTCGGCTTCGACATCCCGAACGAGTTCGTGGTCGGCTACGGCCTCGACTTCGCGGAGCGCTACCGCGATCTGCCGTACATCGGCACGTTGGACCCGAAGGTGTATACGTCGGGTGTGTGAGGCGGTCACGGTTGACCGCGGAGCGTGCTCGCGTGGATCTCGTGCGCGAGCGCTCGGGGGCTGACCGCGTGACCGGCGTCTCGCCGGGAGTAGGCTGGTCGTCCCGCGTCGTGCTCGGCGTGGTGGCGCGGTCGCGTCTGCCGGTACGCTGGTCGGAAGGGTCGACGGCCACCCGAATGTCCGTGTCAGCCGAGCGTGCCGTTGCCCAAGTGACAGTCAGGGAGGGTCGAGGCCGCTCGCCGGCCGCAAGTGAATGGACCGAAAGCGCCTGCTCCGCAACCCGCTGCTGTGGATACTCGTCGTCGTGCTGCTGGTCACCGGCGTCAGCATGCTCATGGACGAGACCCGCGCCTACGAGGACGTCTCCACTTCGGACGCCCTGAGCCAGATTCGCCAGGGCAAGGTGGCCGAGGCCACGATCGAGGACAAGGAGCAGCGGGTTCGCCTGACCCTCAAGGAGGGGCAGGAGTTCAACGGCAACAACATGCTCATCGCCGAGTACCCGGCCGGTGAGACGAACCAGTTGGTCAGCGCCATCCAGGACGGCGACCTGAACAACTGGAACACCAAGGTCACCCAGGAGTCCATCTGGTCGACGCTGCTCATCTACCTGCTGCCGCTGGGCCTGGTGCTGCTGCTGCTGTGGTTCATGATGAGCAACATGCAGGGCGGCGGTAACCGCATCCTGAACTTCAGCAAGTCCAAGGCGAAGCAGTTCACCAAGGACATGCCGCAGACGCTGTTCCCGGACGTCGCGGGTGCGGACGAGGCCGTCGAGGAGCTGCACGAGGTCAAGGACTTCCTGCAGCAGCCCGGCCGGTACCAGCAGCTGGGCGCGAAGATCCCGAAGGGCGTGCTGCTCTACGGCGCCCCGGGTACGGGCAAGACCCTCCTGGCCCGGGCCGTGGCGGGCGAGGCCGGCGTGCCGTTCTACTCGATCTCCGGTTCGGACTTCGTCGAGATGTTCGTCGGTGTCGGCGCCTCCCGCGTGCGGGACCTGTTCGAGCAGGCCAAGCAGAACGCGCCCTGCATCGTCTTCGTCGACGAGATCGACGCGGTCGGCCGCCAGCGCGGCGCGGGCATGGGCGGCGGCCACGACGAGCGCGAGCAGACGCTGAACCAGCTGCTGGTGGAGATGGACGGTTTCGACTCGCACGGCGGCATCATCCTCATCGCCGCGACGAACCGACCGGACATCCTCGACCCGGCGCTGCTGCGCCCGGGCCGGTTCGACCGGCAGATCCCGATCCCGGCGCCGGACCTGCGCGGCCGCCGCGCGATCCTGAACGTGCACGCCAAGGGCAAGCCGATCGCCCCGGGCGCGGACATGGAGGGCCTGGCCAAGCGCACGGTCGGCTTCTCCGGTGCCGACCTGGAGAACGTGGTCAACGAGGCCGCGCTGCTCACCGCCCGCGAGGGCCAGCAGCAGATCACCGGCCCCGCGCTGGAGGAGGCGGTCGACCGCGTGATCGGCGGACCGCGCCGCAAGACCAAGGTCATCTCCGACCAGGACAAGAAGATCACCGCCTACCACGAGGGCGGGCACGCGCTGGCCGCGTGGGCCATGCCCGACCTGGACCCGGTGTACAAGCTGACGATCCTGCCGCGCGGGCGCACCGGCGGGCACGCCCTGACCGTGCCCGAGGACGACAAGGACATGCTCACCCGCTCGGAGATGATCGCCCGGCTGGTGTTCGCCCTGGGCGGCCGAGCCGCGGAGGAGCTGGTCTTCCACGAGCCCACGACCGGCGCGTCCAGCGACATCGAGCAGGCCACGAAGATCGCGCGGTCGATGGTCACCGAGTACGGCATGACGGCGCGGCTCGGCGCGGTCAAGTACGGCAAGGAGGAGGGCGACCCGTTCCTCGGCCGCACCGCGGGGCAGCAGCCGAACTACTCGCTCGAGGTGGCCCACGAGATCGACGAGGAGGTGCGCAAGCTCATCGAGGCCGCGCACACCGAGGCGTGGGAGATCCTGAACACCTACCGGGACGTGCTGGACGACCTCGTCCTCGAGGTGGTGGAGAAGGAGACCCTGGTCCGGCGCGACCTGGAGCGCATCTTCGCCGACGTCACCAAGCGCCCGCGCATCACGGCGTTCAACGACTTCGGCGGCCGCACCCCCTCGGAGAAGCCGCCGGTGACGATCCCGAGCGAGCTGTCCAAGCAGCACGATCCGGACCAGCAGCCCGCGCAGGAGCAGCCGCAGGGTCCCGCGCCGGACCAGGTGTGGCAGCCGACGAACGGTTCCGGCCCGCAGCAGGAGCAGCAGCCGGCCGGCGCGGGCGCGACGCAGGGGACGGTGCAGTTCCCCGCGCCGGGTCAGCAGTCGGGCCAGTCCGACGGTTCCGGCCAGTCCGGCGGGCCGGCGTCGGCGGTCCCGCCGAACTACGGCGCGCCGCCGGGGTGGACCCCGGCCACCTCGCCGGGGGCGAACTACCCGTCGAGCGGCCAGTCCCAGCAGTACAACTGGCTGCCCTCGTGGGAGCGCGGCCAGCAGGGCCCGGCGCCGGCCGAGCGCGGGTCCGCACCGGGCCCGGACGGGACGCCGGGGCAGGACTCCGCGGACGGCGGGTCCGATTCGGACGGTACCTCCGGCGCCGAGGGCGGCCAGGAGAACGGGAACGGTTCCGCGAACCGTTGACCCGCGGCGAGCCCCGCACCCGGTGACCGAGCACGCTCCTCGGCCGGGGGCGGGGCCAGGGGTGGAGGAAAGAGCGAGTGTCCACGATCGACGGCCCGCCGGACCCGGGTGCTCCGGAGCCCATCTCGGGCAGCGCGGACCCGGACGGGTTCGCGGAGGAGGGTGCCGCCGCTCCGCGGTTCGACCACGCGCGGGCGCAGGCGGCGATCCGCGAACTGCTGCTCGCCGCGGGTGAGGACCCGGACCGCGAGGGCTTGCAGGAGACCCCGGCGCGGGTGGCGCGCGCCTACCAGGAGCTGTTCGCCGGGCTCTACACCGACCCGGACGAAGTGCTGGACAAGACCTTCGACGAGGCGCACGAGGAGCTCGTGCTGGTGCGCGAGATCCCCGTGTACAGCTTCTGCGAGCACCACCTGCTGCCGTTCCACGGCTACGCGCACGTCGGCTACATCCCGAACGAGCAGGGCCGCGTCACCGGTCTGTCCAAACTGGCCAGGCTGGTGGACCTCTACGGGCGGCGCCCCCAGGTGCAGGAGCGGTTGACCTCGCAGGTGGCCGATGCGCTGGCGCGCAGGCTGGAACCGCGCGGGGTGATCGTCGTGATCGAGGCCGAGCACCTGTGCATGGGCATGCGCGGCGTGCGCAAGGCCGGTTCCACGACGACGACCTCCGCGGTGCGCGGCATCTTCCGCAGCTCGGCGTCCTCGCGCTCCGAGGCTCTGTCACTGATAAGGGGCAACTGACATGCATTCCCGACTGGCCACGCCGGGCCGGTGCGCCGTGCTGGGCGTGCTCAACGTGACCGCGGACTCGTTCTCCGACGGCGGGCTCTACCTGGACCACGGGGCCGCGGTGCGGCACGCCGAGGAGCTCGTCGAGGCCGGTGCGGACATCGTCGACGTGGGCGGCGAGTCGACCCGCCCGGGCGCGGAGCGCGTGGACGCCGAGGTGGAGCTGGACCGCGTGCTGCCGGTGGTGCGCGAGCTCGTCGACCGCGGCATCCCGGTCAGCGTCGACACGATGCGGGCGCGGGTCGCCGAGGAGACGCTCGAGGCCGGTGCCGCCATCGTCAACGACGTCTCCGGCGGGCTGGCCGACCCGGACATGGTGCGGGTCGTGGCCGAGGCCGGCGCGCCGTTCGTGCTCATGCACTGGCGCGGGCACAGCCGCGACATGAACGAGCTCGCCCGCTACGAGGACGTGGTCGGCGAGGTGCGCGCCGAGCTCGCCGAGCGCGTCGAGGCCGCGGTGAAGGCGGGCGTGGACGAGAGCGGCATCGTGCTCGACCCCGGTCTGGGGTTCGCCAAGACGGGCGAGCACGACTGGCAGCTGCTCAACCGGCTGGACGTGCTGCTGGACCTGGGGTACCCGGTGCTCGTCGGCGCCTCCCGCAAGCGGTTCCTGGGGCGCCTGCTGGCGGACGCGGAGGGCAACCCGCGGCCGCCGGCCGGGCGGGAGACGGCGACCGCGGTGATCTCGGCGCTCTCGGCCGACCGCGGGGCCTGGGGCGTGCGGGTGCACGACGTGCGGGCCTCCCGGGACGCGATCGCCGTGACCGCGGCGTGGAACGCGGGCGGGGTGGCGTGACCGCCGCGACCGCGGCGTGGTGTCCGAGGCCGGGGTGCCTCGCGGGTCCGTCGGATCCGAGGGCTCCGAGAGCCGTGACAGCCGAGGACGAGGAGGACAGGTGGCCGACCGGATCGCACTGACCGGCCTGCGGGTGTGGGCCCGGCACGGGGTGCACGAGCACGAGAGGCGTGACGGGCAGGAGTTCCTCGTCGACGTGACGCTGTGGGTCGACCTCGGTGAGGCGGCCGCGACCGACGACGTGCGCAGCACGGTGCACTACGGCGAGCTGGCCAACCGGGTCACCGGGATCGTCGGGGGGAAGCCGCGCGATCTCATCGAGTCGGTGGCGGCCGAGGCGGCCGACGACGTCCTCGCCACGCACGGGCAGGTGCACGCCGCCGAGGTGACGATCCACAAACCGCAGGCGCCGATCGAGGTGCCGTTCGGCGATGTCGCGGTGACGATCCGGCGTTCCCGCCGCGGCGGCCGCGGCGGGCAGTGCTGAGAGGGGGCTGCCGATGAGCGCAGCGGTCCTGTCGCTGGGGTCCAACCTGGGCGACCGGTTGGGTTTCCTGCAGCTCGCCGCGGACGGGTTCGCCGGTGAGCTGCGCACCGCCTCACCGGTGTACGAGACCGCGCCGTGGGGGGTGACCGACCAGCCGGACTTCCTCAACGCGGTGCTGCTGGTGTCCTCGCCGGACTTCGGCCCGTGGGACTGGCTGCGCCGCGGTCAGGAGCTGGAGCAGCGGGCCGAGCGCGAGCGCGAGCAGCGGTGGGGCCCGCGCACCCTCGACGTCGACGTGGTCACCGTGGACGACGTGCGCAGCGATGACCCGCAGCTGCTGCTGCCGCACCCGGGCACACCGCAGCGGGCGACGGTGCTCGTCCCGTGGCTGGCCGCGGATCCGCAGGCGCACCTGCCGGGGCACGGGCCGGTGGCCGAGCTGCTGGAGCGGTTGTCGGAGGAGGAGCGCGCCGGGGTGCACCGCCGCGACGACCTGGCGTTGGTCTAGCACTCGCGGTGGCTGGTGCTCGCCGCCGTCGGCGTCCGAGCCGACGGGTTCGCAGCGAACAGATCGACGAGCCGGACCAGGCGAGTGACTGGTGGCGGTGCTCAGCGACCCGGTAGCGCCTGCACCCGTGGCCGCTCCGGTCGTCGGTGCCGCCGGGAGACGCCGCCTCCCGCGGCCGGCCTGGGCGGAGGCGGCCGCGGGTGCGATCCTGGGCGCGTGGCACCTCGGCAGCACAACGGCATGACCTACACCCAGGCGCGGCACCTGGTCCTCGTCGGAGCCATCGCCGCGATCGTCGTCTTCGGGCTCGTCCGGGTGTCCTACGGCTCGCTCCCGCCGCTGCCCCTGTTCGCCGGGGCGACGCTGCTCGTCGTCGCGGCCGTCGACCTGGGCGTGGCGTTCACCCTGGGCGGGCGGATCCAGCGGCGCGAGGCCCGGGGCCCGGAGGACGCGCTCACGGCCGCGCGGGCGCTCGCGCTGGCGAAGGCGTCGTCCGCGGCGGGCGCGATCATGAGCGGCGTGTGGGTCGGCATGCTCGGCTACCTCGTGCCGCAGGCCTCCAGCGTGGCCGAGGCGCGTTCGGACAGCGGCGCGGCGGTGGTCGGGCTGATCAGCGCGCTGCTGCTGCTCGGTGCCGGGTTGTTCCTGGAACGCCGACTGCGCAACCCGGACGAACCGCAGGACCGCGACGAGGCGGAGTCCGACCCGGAGGGTTACCGCGAGTGATCGAATTCCACTCGTCCGAAGTGGTGAGTGTGCCCTGCGGAGACCGGGCGTTGTTGCCGGTTTCACCGCGCTCGCGGACGGTTCGGACGGGTCATGCGGGTCCTCGTGCCGAGGCCGCGCGGGTATCGTGAGGCCATGGCGAAGCGTGATCACCCCCCTGCGGAATCCGGGGCGGGATCAGCCGCGGGCGGCGATCCCGATCCGGGACCGGGGCTGCGTCGCCAGACGCCGAGGGGCCGTCAGGCGCCGAAGGCGGCCGCCGTGTTCCTCGCGGCGGCGGCCGCGGGGGTGCTGATCCTCAGCGATGACGTGCGGCTGCTGCGGCTCGGGGTGGTCACCGCGCTGTGGGCCGCACTGCTCTGCGCGTTCGCCGTGGCGCGTGCGCGCCACCGGTTGTCCGCGCAGGAACGCCGGGTGGCGGAGCAGCGCCGCGCCTACGAGCGCGAGCTGGAGCGGGAGACCGCCGCGCGCCGCGAGTTCGAGTCCCGCGTGGCCGAGGAGGCCCGCAGGGAGGTCGCGGCCGAGTACGAGGAGGAGTTGCGCGAGCTGCAGCGGTTCCGGGAGGCCGCGCACCACGTCGGCGGGGACGACCGGGTGCGGCTGGCGCTGCCCGCCGAGGCGGATGGGCAGCGCAGCGGTGACGGTGCGGCCGCCGACCGGCACGCGCTCGTCGTGCGCGCCGCGGACACGCACGAACTGCCGGCCGTTGTGCCGGGGCGCGCGGACGCGGCCCCGCGGGCGCAGGCGGCCCCGCGGGCGGAGGCACCCCCGTTCGCCGAGGCGCGCCCGGGAGCGGAGGGCCGCGCGCGCAGCGCGGAGGCCTCGGGGAGCGGGATGGTCCCGGTCGCGCCGCCCCCGGACCGGGGGGCGCGGGGGCAGGCAGCGGCGCCCCCGGCGCACCCGGCTCCGGGGCGTCCGGGGCGGGTGCCGGAGCCGCCGCGCCAGGCGGTCGGCAACGAGTGGTCGTACCCGGGGATCGCGGCACCCGGTCACGACGGTGCCGCTGCCGGCGCGTCCGCTGCCGGGGCTTTCCCGGCGGGCACGGGCGCCCGCGGTCCGGGCGCGGAGTCGCCCGGGGCGCAGCCGAGCGGCACCGCGGCCCCTTCGAGCAGTACCGGGACGGACGACGTCGAGGCGCAGGCGAGCGGTGGTGGGAACTCCGCCGACGATCCGGAGGCCGGCGCGCACACGGCGGGCACCTCGGTGACCGAGCTCCTCGCCGCCTACGGCGACACGGGCACGCGCCCCGGCCGCCGACGCCGGCGCGGCTGAGACCCGCCTCCCCGGAGGGACGCGCGCCGCTCCCGCGGTTCCGGGGTGGACATCGCGCGGGGAGTGCTCACCACCTCGGCGCGGCACCGCGGCGTCCCCGCGCGGGTGCACGTCCCGTTGCGGGGGGAGCAATCTAGGGTTTGGGACGTGCCACACCGTGATCGTCACGTTCCCGGAGGCGGGAACGCCCACGATCCCCACCCGGCGGGCCCGGCGCATTCCGCCGGCGGTTCCGGGGATCTCGGCGTTGCCCAGCACGACGTCTCCGCCGCGCGCCGGTTGCAGCAGCGCAAGCACCACCAGGTCGGCTGGCCGGTCGCCGGGCTGCTCGTCCTGTCCCTGTGCGGGCTGGCGATGCTCGGCGTCACCACCTCCCGCGTCGGCCTGCTGCCCGGACTCGTGGGCGCGACCGCTGCGCTGCTGCCGGTCGGCGCGGTCTTCGCCGCGACCATCTGGATCGACCGGTGGGAACCGGAGCCGCCGAAGCTGCTGCTCGGCGCGTTCCTCTGGGGCGCGGGCGGGGCGACCGCCTCGGCGCTGCTGCTCAACGACGCCGTCACCGACCTCGGCGACATGCTCTTCGCGCGGAGCGACCAGCGGTTCTTCGCCCTCGTGCTCACCGCGCCGGTCGTGGAGGAAGGGGCGAAGGCGCTGTTCGTCGTGGCCCTGTGGTTCCGCCGCCGCTCCGAGTTCAACGGCATGGTCGACGGCATCGTCTACGCCGCGCTGACCGCAGCCGGTTTCGCGTTCATCGAGAACATCCTGTACTTCGGAAAGGCCTTCGCCGAGGGCGGTTTCGGCAGCGTCAGCGGCGGGGTGGTCGCCGTGTTCATCCTCCGGGGCGTGCTCGCCCCGTTCTCCCACCCGCTGTTCACGGCGATGGTGGGCATCGGGATCGGGTTGGCGGCCCGCAGCCGCGCGCGGGCCCCGCGGGTGCTCTGGCCCGCGGCCGGCTACCTGTTGGCGGTCGCGCTGCACGCGGTGTGGAACGCCTCCACCACGCTCGGCGGGGAGCGCTTCCTCGTGATCTACTTCCTCATCATGGTGCCGGTCTTCGCCGGTACCGGGTGGCTCGTGTGGTGGCAGCGCAAGCGCGAGCAGCGCATCGTCGTCGAGCAGCTGCCGGTGCTGCAGCGCGCCGGGCTGATCGTGGAGAACGAGCGCGAGCTGCTGGTCACGCTCGCCGCCCGCCGCGGGTGGCTGCGCACGGTCCGGCGCAGCGCCGGCAAGGAGGCCGCCAAGGGGGTGCGGGACTACCAGATCGCCGTCACCGAGCTGGCGTTCCTGCAGCACCGCGCCCAGCAGGGGTGGACGACGAGCACGGCACGCCGCGAACGGCGCGAGCAGCTCGTCGCCGAGCTGAAGCAGGCGCGGCGCTCCGCCGCCGGCACGCAGCAGGCCATCCGGACGGCCAAGCTCAAGCTGGACGAGCTGACCCAGATGCGGGTGCAGCGACCGCGCCAGCCGCGCCGCCCGCAGTGACCCGCGGGCACCGCCGATCAGTGTGATGCGACACCCCCGGCCCGGTGCACCGCCGGGTGCGCTCTACGCTCGCAGTGGACGTCCGGTACCCGGATGGGACTGGAACGGCTGAGGAGGACGACGTGGGTCACGCGCAGCGACCCCGCCTGCGGGTCGGCATCGTGTCCGCGGGACGCGTGGGCAGCGTGCTCGGTGCGGCGCTGCGCCGGGCGGGTCACGAGATCACCGGCGTGTCGGGGGTCTCGGACGCTTCCCTGCGGCGCGCCGCGGAACTGCTCGACGGCGTGCCCGTGCGCTCGCCCGACGAGGTCGTCGGCGCGGCCGACCTGGTGCTGCTGGCGGTGCCCGACGACGCCCTGCCCGGGCTGGTGCGCGGTCTGGCCGCGACCGGCTCGCTGCGGCCGGGGCAGATCGTCGCGCACACCTCCGGTGCGCACGGCGTGCACGTGCTCGACCCCGCGGCGGAGGCGGGCGCGCTGCCCGTGGCGATGCACCCCGCGATGACGTTCACCGGTCGCGCCGAGGACGTGCAGCGCCTGCCGTCGGCGTGCATGGCGATCACCGCCGCGGACGCCGGGGCGGAGGAGGACGCACCGGGCTGGCCGGTCGCCGAGGCCCTCGCCCTGGAAACCGGCATGGAACCCGTGCGCGTGCCCGAGCACGCCCGCGGGCTGTACCACGCCGCGCTCACCCACGGCGCGAACCACCTGGTCACGCTGGTCAACGAGTGCGTCGAACTGCTGCGCACCGCCGGGGTGGAGCCGGCGGAGCAGCTGCTCGGCCCGCTGCTGTCGGCCGCGCTGGACAACTCCCTGCGGCTGGGCGACCGCGCGACCACCGGTCCGGTGGTGCGGGGCGACGCGGGCACCGTGGCCGCGCACCTGGACGCGCTGGGCGAGGCCGATCCGGAGGTCCTCGCCGGGTACCGGGAACTGGCCCGGCGCACCGCCCGGCGGACCGAGCGCGCCGGGATCCTGCGCGCGGAGGACGCCGACGCGGTGCGGGCGGTGCTCGACGGGCCGGGCGCGGCGCCCGGCACCGGAGCAGATCCGGAGTGAGGACGTCCCCGATCCCCGCTGACACCCGATGAGCAGGAGCGAGAAATGAAGGCGTCGCACCAGGTCGGTGCCGGTCCCGGGTACACCCCGAACGACGTGACGGTGCACCGCCGGCCGGAGGAGCTGGCGAAGGTGACCCGGGCGCTGCGGTCCACCGGCCGCACGATCACCCTCGTGCCCACCATGGGGGCGCTGCACGAGGGGCACATGGAGCTCATCCGCGCCGCACGCGCGGTGCCCGGCAACATCACCGTGGTGTCGATCTTCGTCAACCCGCTGCAGTTCGGCGAGGGCGAGGACTACGAGCGCTACCCGCGCACGTTCGAGTCCGACGTCGAGGCCTGCCGCGAAGCGGGCGTGGAGCTGGTGTTCGCCCCGGACACCGAGGCGATGTACGGGTCGGACCCGCAGCTGTCCGTCCACCCGGGACCGCTCGGCGAGGAGCTGGAGGGCGCGGCGCGGCCCGGGCACTTCGCCGGTGTGCTGACCGCGGTGCTCAAGCTGCTCAACATCGTCCGCCCCGACCAGGCGTTCTTCGGGGAGAAGGACTACCAGCAGCTGGTGCTGATCAACCGCATGGCGCGCGAGTTCAACCTGGACGTGCAGGTGCTCGGCGTGCCGGTGGTGCGCGAGTCCGACGGCCTGGCGCTGTCCTCGCGCAACGCCTACCTGGACGCGGAGCACCGCTCCGCCGCGGCGGTGCTCTCGGCGGCGCTGGCGGCCGGCTCGCACGCCGGGTCGGGCGGTGCCGCGGCGGTGCTCTCGGCCGTGCGGGAGGTGCTGGCCGAGGAGCCGCGGCTCGAGGTGGAGTACGTCGAACTGCGCTCCCGCGATCTCGGCCCCGCCCCGGAGGAGGGCGAAGCGCGGTTGCTCGCCGCGGTGCGCGCGGGCGGGACGCGCCTGATCGACAACGTGGGCGCGACCCTCGGCGGCGGGATGGAGTGAGCCCGCGGGGCTCGGCTGGGAGGTGCCGGTCATGTGGCGGACCATGCTGAAATCCAAGATCCACCGGGCGACGGTGACCCAGGCGGATCTGCACTACGTCGGTTCGGTGACCATCGACGCCGACCTGATGCGCGAGGCCGACCTGCTCGAGGGCGAGCTCGTGCAGATCGTCGACGTCACCAACGGGGCGCGGCTGGAGACCTACGTGATCACCGGCGAGGCCGGTTCCGGCGTGCTCGGCATCAACGGGGCCGCTGCGCACCTGATCCACCCCGGTGACCTGGTGATCCTGCTGGCGTTCGGTGTCATGGACGAGCAGCAGGCGCGCACGCGCAGCCCGCGCGTGCTGTTCGTCGACGCGGACAACAGGATCGTCGACCGCGGCGGGGACCCCTCCGCGGTGCCGGCGGGAGCGGTGGAGTCCGGCCTGCGCAGCGGTGCTCGCACCGAGTCCGGCGAGGCCGTCGCGCCGCCCGGTGCCACCGGTCCGGAGGCGGACGGCCCGGCCGGGGGCGCCGCCCGGTTGGACGCGCTGCCGCGCGAGCAGTAAGCAGGACCTCGGACGACGAGATCATCCGCGGGAGCCGCCGCCGGCCGGAGGCTCCCGCGGGCGGAGGACCGCGGCAGGAGCGGGAGGACACGGGTGCTGCTGACCATCGACGTGGGCAACACGAACATCATGCTCGGGGCGTTCGCCGACGGCGAGGCGGAACACCCCGCCGGGTCGGGGGCATCCGGTGTGGACCGCGGCACCGCGGGCCGGGACGTCGGGGTTCGCAGCACCGCGGGCGGGAGCCCGGCCGGTCCGGAACCGTCCGGGTGGCCGGTGCGCACCTGGCGCATGCGCACCGAGCCGCGGATGACCGCCGACGAGCTGGCGCTGACGATGCGCGGCCTGCTCGGCGAGTACGCCGAGCGGATCACCGGCGTGGCCGCGCTGTCCACAGTGCCCGCGCTGCTGCGCGAGCTGCGCGTGATGCTCGACCGGTACTGGCCCGACCTGCCGCGGGTCGTCGTGGAACCGGGTGTGCGCACCGGCGTTCCGCTGCTGGTGGACAACCCGAAGGAGGTCGGCGCCGACCGCGTGATCAACACGCTGGCCGCGCACCACCTGCACCACGTCAACTGCGTCGTCGTCGACTTCGGCACGTCGACGAACATCGACGCGATCTCGGCCAAGGGCGAGTTCCTCGGCGGTGCGTTCGCGCCCGGTGTGGAGATCTCCCTGGACGCGCTGGCCGCGCGCGCCGCCCAGCTGCGCAAGGTGGAACTGCAGCCGCCGCGGTCGGTCATCGGCAAGAACACGGTGGAGGCGCTGCAGTCCGGCATCCTCTACGGGTTCACCGGCCAGGTCGACGGGCTGGTGCAGCGCATCGTGGCGGAGCTGGAGCGCACCTACGGCGGCTCGACGTCCGTGCTCGCCACCGGCGGCCTGGCCCCGCTGGTCGTGTCGGAATCGCGCACGATTTCGGCGAACGTGCCGGAGCTGACACTGCTGGGGCTGCGTCTGGTCTACGAGCGCAACTTCGGTGCGTGAGGGGTCTGCGGATCGGCCGTTGCGGGCGGGTGGTCGGGGCCGGCGGGGAGGGCCCTCCTGGTTACGGCCGTGCGCGAGCCGAAACGTACCCTTGGGGCGTGACTGACCAGGACCGTCCCACCGCCGAGGAGCCCGCGAACGAGGCCGCCGCGGAAGCCGCCGACACCACGCCGGAGCAGATGCGCGTCCGGCAGGAGAAGCGCCAGCGACTGCTGGATTCCGGGGTCGACCCGTACCCGGTGAAACTGCCGATCACCCACGATCTCGCGGACGTGCGCGCCGCCCACGCGGATCTGCCGGCGGACACCTCCACCGGCGACTTCGTCGGCGTGGCGGGCCGGGTCATCTTCATGCGCAACACCGGCAAGCTGTGCTTCGCCACGCTCCGCGCCGGGGACGGCACCGAGCTGCAGGCCATGCTCAGCCTGCAGCAGGTCGGCCAGGAGGACCTCGAGGCGTTCAAGAGCGATGTCGACCTGGGCGACCACGTCTTCGCGCACGGCGAGGTCATCACCTCCCGCCGCGGGGAGCTGTCGGTGCTGGTCGGCGAGTGGCGGATGGCCGCCAAGGCGCTGCGGCCGCTGCCGGTGATGCACAAGGACCTGGGGGAGCAGACCCGGGTGCGGCAGCGCTACGTCGACCTGATCGTGCGGCAGCAGGCCGCCGACACCGTGCGCATCCGGGCCGCGACCCAGCGGGCGCTGCGCGATTCGTTCCACAGCCGCGGCTACCTCGAAGTGGAAACCCCGATGTTGCAGACGTTGCAGGGGGGTGCGGCCGCGCGCCCGTTCGTGACGCATTCAAATGCGTTCGACATGGACCTGTACCTGCGCATCGCGCCGGAGTTGTATCTGAAGCGGTGCGTCGTCGGCGGTATCGAGAAGGTTTTCGAGATCAACAGGAACTTCCGCAACGAGGGGAGTGATTCTTCCCACTCCCCGGAGTTCGCGATGCTGGAGTTCTACGAGGCCTACAGCGATTACTGGGACATGGCCCGGCTCACCCGGGAACTCATCCAGGAGGCCGCCGAATCGGTCACCGGCGGTCAGCGGGTGACGTGGTTCGACGGCACCGAGGTGGACCTTTCCGGGGAGTGGCCGTGGCTGACCATGTACGGATCGTTGTCAGAAGAGCTCGGAACCGAAATCACCCCGGAAACCTCCGTGCAGGAGCTGCGCGAGCACGCCTCGGCGCGGGGAATGTCGGTCGATCCGCAGCACGGGCACGGCAAACTCGTCGAGGAGTTGTGGGAGCACCTCATCGGTGACCACATCACGGTGCCGACGTTCGTCCGCGACTTCCCGGTGGAGACCTCCCCGCTGACGCGGCAGCACCGGCAGCGGTCGGGCGTCGCGGAGAAATGGGACCTCTACGTGCACGGGGTCGAGCTCGCCACCGGGTATTCCGAACTCGTCGACCCGGTCGTGGAGCGGCAGCGCCTCCAGGAGCAGGCGCGGCTGGCGGCCGCGGGTGACGAGGAAGCGATGCCGGTGGACGAGGATTTCCTCCGCGCGCTGGAGTACGGGATGCCGCCGAGCGGTGGTGTCGGCATGGGCATCGACCGGTTGTTGATGGCGCTGACCGGACTCGGGATTCGCGAGACGATCCTGTTCCCGCTGGTGCGGCCGGAGTAGCGGTCCCCTCGGCGCGGGCGGGACGGGCCGTTCCGCGGTTTTCCGGGTTCCGCGCCGGTTTCGCCCGCGCGGGCTTTCAGCTGCACGGGGTTTCAGCTGCACCGGGTTTCGGCTGCACCGGGTCGGCACGCGCACCGCCGGGCCGGCGCATCCGCGCCGGCCCGGCGGAACTGCGAGATCCCCGGCGGAGTGCGCGTGCTCCGCCGCCGGTTCTGCGGCGCGGCAGGACCGGGTGCGGGAAGGGGCCCGCGGGCGGGATGCCGCCCGCGCGGGAGGAAAGGTGCGGGCGAAAACGCGGCGGGAAACACCGCGGCCGCCGCGGCGGCGGAATGGGAACGGAGCCTGCGGGCGGGGAATCCGCCCCGGGTGAGTGCGTAATCGGAGTTCTTGCGCTAGCCTAGCCGTACGAATAATCGTCGGCGACGGCTTTGCCACCCCTGCGAGGGAGATCTGCCTCGGGCGCGCATCTCCGGGAGCGCCTTCCCGCGGAGATGTCCCGAGGAGATGGTCGCTGTCCCGCTATTGCTGAAATAACCCGGGGAGGACTTCGAGGATGGCACAGAAGGTCACGGTCCAGCTGGTGGACGACATGGACGGCGGCGAGGCCGTGGAAACCGTGGAGTTCGGTTTGGACGGTGTCTCTTACCAGATTGATCTGTCCGAGGACAACGCCGCCGAGTTGCGGGACGCCCTGGCGAACTACGTCTCCAATGCGCGGCGCGCCGGCGGGCGGAAGAAGCCGGGGCCGAAGCCGTCGACTCCTTCCCGCTCCAAGTCCAGCGGCTCGGCCACCACGGCCGACCGGGAGCAGAATCAGGCGATTCGGGAATGGGCGCGCAAGCGCGGTTTGAAGGTCTCGGATCGCGGCCGGATTCCCGCCGACATCGTGGAGCAGTACCACAAGGCGCACTGAGCGCGGTGCGCTGAATCGAACAGCGGGCCGCGGCCGTCTCCGCCGCGGTCCGCTCGTCGTCACGCCATTTTCCCCGGCGGGCCACCGGCGGGTGGGAGGCGTTCCGGGATCCTCCGGGGCGCCTCCTACCCGCGAAACGTGCGCGCCGCACGTCCCTCCGGCCGGCACCCGCCCAGTCGCACCCGGCCAGTCGCACCCGGTCGGCCGCGCCCGCTCCTCCACCGCGTGATCCGATCCCGTTCTCCCGCCTCCGCGGTCGCGCTCAGTGCCCGCTGACCAGCGGTGCGTGCATTTCTCGAGAAATGCACGCACCACCCGATCCGGTGATCTCTCCGCGCGTGGTGGGCTGCACGCCCGGACCCCGCTGCTTTCCGCGCTCCCCGCCCCGGGTGTTCCGGGTGCTCCCGCGGGGGCGTTCCGGGCGCTCCGTGGCTCAGGCGGGGCGGGCCGCAGGTGCCGGCGGTGTGCTCGCATCCGGCTCCCGCGGATCCCGTGACCGGGGTGTGATCTCCGACATCCTCACCCACCCTGTCGGGTGTCCGTTAGGTGGGCCTAACCTAACCGGGGCGAGTTCGGTGAGTGGTCAGGAGACGGATGTGAAGCGCAGCGTGGCCGCCGGCGCGCACCAACGAGGGCCGGTGGACTCCCCGCCGGAACCGGAACCGGAGCAGCGGCGCGCGCGACCGGAACCGGACCGGTCGGGGGTGCAGCAGCGGCGGCGGCGACGGCTCACCGGCCTCGGCGTCCTCGCCCTGCTGCTCGCGTTCGGCGCGGTGCTCAGCATCGCCATCGGCGCGAAGACGATCCCGGTCGCCGAGGTGTGGCGCGCGCTGACCGGCGGCGCCGGCGTCTCCGCGGAGAACGTGCTGATCGTGCGGGAGCTCCGCGTCCCGCGCACGCTCCTCGGCGCGCTCGTCGGGGCGTGCCTGGGGCTGGCCGGTGCGCTCATGCAGGGCCACACGCGCAACCCGATCGCCGACCCCGGCATCCTCGGCATCACCCACGGCGCCGCGGTCGGCGTCGTGCTCGCCACCTACGTCTTCGGCATCAGCTCGCTGCTCGGCTCGGTGTGGTTCGCCTTCGCCGGGGCGCTGCTCGGATCCGTGGCGGTGTTCGTCATCGGCACGCTCGGCGGTCGCGGCGCGCCCAGCCCCGTCACCCTCGCGCTGGCGGGCATGGCGATCAGCTACTTGCTGCAGGGCATCACCTCGGGGCTGGTGCTCACCGACCAGGAGAGCCTCAACGCCTACCGGTTCTGGAAGGTCGGCTCCATCGCGATCGACAACCCCGAGGTGGCGCTGCAGGTGCTGCCGCTGCTGCTCGTGGGCATCGTGATCGCCCTCGGCAACGCCCCCGCCCTGAACGCGCTGTCCCTCGGCGAGGACGTCGCCCGCTCGCTCGGACACCGGATCGCCTGGGCCCGCCGCCTCGGCATCCTGGCGATCGCGGTGCTCGTGGGCGGGGCCGTGGCCCTGTGCGGGCCGATCGGCTTCGTCGGGCTGATCGTGCCGCACGTCGCGCGGTTCTTCACCGGCGCCGACTACCGGTGGGTGCTGCCGTTCTCCGCGCTGCTCGGCGGGGCGGTGGTGCTGCTGGCCGACGTGGTGGGCCGCGTGGTCGCCCGGCCCGCCGAGGTGCAGGTCGGCGTGATGCTGGCGATGGTCGGCGCCCCGTTCTTCATCGCCCTGGTTCGGCGCAGGAAGTTGGTGCGGTTGTGACCCGGATGGTGCAGGAGGCCGCGCGCGTGCCCGGGCGGCGCCCGGTGCGCTTCGGCGCGCTGTCCGGGGTGCTGCGCTGGCGCCCGCTGCTGGCGCTGCTCGGTTCGGCCGCGGTGCTGCTGCTGATGTTCCTGCTCAACGTGGGCCTCGGTGACTACCCCCTCGGTCCGGGGCGGGTGTTCCTCGCGCTGTTCGGCGGGGGAGACCCGGCCTCGCAGGTCATCGTGACCGAGCTGCGCCTGCCGCGGTCGCTGGTGGGGCTGCTCGTCGGCGCGGCGCTGGGCCTGTCCGGCGCGATCATGCAGGCGCTGCTGCGCAACCCGCTGGCCAGCCCCGACATGCTGGGCATCACCTGGGGGGCGGGAACCGCCGCGACCGCGGTGATCGTCTTCGGCGGCAGCGCGGGCACCGCCACCGGCCTGGTGGCCACGTTCGGCCTGCCCGCGGTGGCGCTGCTCGGCGGCCTCGGCACCGGGCTGGCGGTGTACCTGCTGGCCTACCGCCGCGGGGTGGACTCCTACCGGCTCGTCCTCGTCGGCGTCGGCGCCAGCGCGTTCACCGGCAACGCCACGTTCTGGCTGCTCTCGCTCGGCGACGTCAACGACGCCGGCCGCGCGATGGTGTGGCTGACCGGCAGCCTCAACGCGCGCGGCTGGGAGGACGTGGGGCCGGTCGCGCTGGCGCTCGCGGTGATCGTCCCGCTGAGCCTCGTCGGCGCGCACGTGCTCGGTGCGCTGCAGTTCGACGACGACACCATCCGCGGTCTCGGCGTGCGGATGAACACCGCGCGCGGGGCGCTGCTGCTCGGCGCGGTGGCGCTGGCCTCGGTGGCCACGGCCGCGGCGGGCCCGATCGTGTTCGTCGCGCTGGCCACGCCGCAGATCGCGCTGCGGCTGGCGCGCACACCCCGGCCGCCGCTGCTGACCTCGGCGGTGCTCGGTGCGGTGCTGGTGGTCGGTTCCGACCTCATCGCCCGCACCGCCTTCGGCGTGATCGAACTGCCGGTGGGGGTCGTCACCGCGGTCCTCGGCGCGCCGTACCTGATCTACCTGCTCGTTCGCCGGTACCGGGAGGCCCGAGTATGACGAGTTCGATGGCATCCGAACAGGTGGCCGCGGCCACGACCACCGACGCGCGGCTGCGCGCCCGCGACCTGCAGCTGGCCTACGGCGAGCGGGTCGTCGTCGACGGGCTCGACCTCGACGTCCTCGACGGGGCGATCACCGCGATCATCGGGCCGAACGGGTGCGGCAAGTCCACGCTGCTGCGCGCCCTGGGGCGGCTGCTGCGGCCCCGGTCGGGGCAGGTGCTGCTGGACGGCGCGCAGATCCACGGCATGTCCACCAAGCAGGTGGCGAAGGTGCTGGGCATGCTGCCGCAGTCGCCGGTGGCCCCGGAGGGTCTGACGGTGGCGGACCTGGTGGCGCGCGGCCGGCACCCGCACCAGGCGTGGTACCGGCAGTGGTCCTCCGACGACGAGGGGGCGGTGGCCGAGGCGCTGGAGCTGACCGGCATCGCGGAGCTGGCCGACCGCCCGCTGGACGAGCTCTCCGGCGGGCAGCGCCAGCGCGCCTGGTTGTCCATGGTGCTGGCCCAGGGCACGGATCTGCTCATGCTCGACGAGCCGACGACGTACCTGGACCTGTCGCACCAGGTGGACGTGCTCGAGCTGATCGAGTCGTTGCACGCCGGGAGCGGGCGGACGGTGGCGATGGTGCTGCACGACCTGAACCTCGCCGCGCGCTACGCGCAGCGGCTCGTGGCCATGGCCGACGGGGAGGTCGTCGCCGCCGGCGCTCCGGAGGAGGTCATCACCGAGCCGCTGCTGGCCGAGGTGTTCGGGCTGGAGGCCAGGGTGATCACCGATCCGGTCGCGGGCGGCCCGCTGGTGGTGCCCGTCGCGGGGCGCCGGTCCGCGAGCGGGTGATCGCGCCCGGCGCTCGGGACTGCTCCGATCGGGCGATGCGCGGGCCTCCGGCGGGGGTGCGCGCGTAGTCTCGGCGGAGAGCTGCCCTCTTCGGAGTCCCCGCACCCGCCCGGGTCGGGCCGCGGTCGGGGCCGTGCGGTGCGGCGGGTGAGCGGGCGGACGGCACGTCCGCGACGCGGGTGCTGTTCGCGCTGGGCGGACATCGCGGTCCGCTCCTGGAACCTGCGGGAATGCCGCTGGTCAGTGGGCCGTTGTTCGCGTCGTCGTAGCAGAATGTGTGCTGTCAGCCGCCGTCGGGCACGGACCGCTACCGGGCCGGCCTACTACAGTGGTCGCAGGAAACGCTGATACCCGTCGTGGACATCGGCTCGTCGACCTTCGGTAGTCGACCCCGGGAGGCGGTGGCCGTGTCCCGGTACGAGACCGCCGGCGCAGCAGTCAGGGAGTGCGAATGTTCGAAAGGTTCACCGACCGCGCGAGGCGGGTGGTCGTCCTGGCCCAGGAGGAGGCCAGGATGCTCAACCACAACTACATCGGCACCGAGCACATTCTCCTGGGCTTGATCCACGAGGGTGAGGGTGTCGCCGCCAAGGCGCTGGAGTCGCTGGGAATCGCGCTGGAGGGCGTGCGCCAGCAGGTCGAGGAGATCATCGGCCAGGGCCAGCAGGCACCGAGCGGGCACATCCCGTTCACCCCGCGGGCGAAGAAGGTCCTCGAGCTGTCGCTGCGGGAGGCGTTGCAGCTCGGCCACAACTACATCGGCACCGAGCACATCCTGCTCGGCCTGATCCGCGAGGGCGAGGGCGTGGCCGCGCAGGTGCTGGTCAAGCTCGGCGCCGACCTCAACCGGGTGCGGCAGCAGGTGCTGCAGCTGCTGTCCGGTTACCAGGGCAAGGAGCCGGCGGAGTCCGGCAGCAGCCGCAGCGAGGGCACCCCGTCCTCGTCGCTGGTGCTGGACCAGTTCGGCCGCAACCTCACCCAGAACGCGCGCGAGGGCAAGCTCGACCCGGTCATCGGCCGGGAGAAGGAAGTCGAGCGCATCATGCAGGTGCTCTCGCGGCGCACGAAGAACAACCCGGTGCTCATCGGTGAGGCCGGCGTCGGCAAGACCGCCGTCGTGGAGGGCCTGGCCGCGCAGGTCGTCAAGGGCGACGTTCCCGAGACGCTCAAGGAAAAGCAGCTGTACACGCTGGACCTCGGCTCGCTGGTGGCCGGGTCGCGCTACCGCGGCGACTTCGAGGAGCGCCTGAAGAAGGTGCTCAAGGAGATCAAGACCCGCGGGGACATCATCCTGTTCATCGACGAGATCCACACGCTCGTCGGTGCCGGTGCGGCCGAGGGCGCGATCGACGCGGCCAGCATCCTCAAGCCGATGCTCGCGCGGGGTGAGCTGCAGACCATCGGCGCCACCACGATGGAGGAGTACCGCAAGTACGTCGAGAAGGACCCGGCGCTGGAGCGCCGCTTCCAGCCGATCCAGGTCGGCGAGCCGTCCCTGGAGCACTCGGTGGAGATCCTCAAGGGGCTGCGCGACCGCTACGAGGCGCACCACCGCGTGTCCATCACCGACGGGGCGCTGGCTTCGGCGGCGAGCCTGGCCGACCGCTACATCAACGACCGGTACCTGCCGGACAAGGCGATCGACCTCATCGACGAGGCCGGTGCGCGGATGCGCATCCGCCGGATGACCGCTCCGCCGGACCTGCGCGAGTACGACGAGAAGATCGCCGAGGTCCGCCGCGAGAAGGAGTCCTCGATCGACGGTCAGGACTTCGAGCGCGCCGCTCGCCTGCGTGACGAGGAGAAGCAGCTCATCACGCAGAAGGAGGAGCGGGAGCAGCAGTGGAAGGCCGGTGACCTCGACGTCGTCGCCGAGGTCGACGAGGAGCAGATCGCGGAGGTGCTGGCCAGCTGGACCGGCATCCCGGTGTTCAAGTTGACCGAGGAGGAGACCTCCCGGCTGCTGCGGATGGAGGACGAGCTGCACAAGCGGGTCATCGGCCAGGACGACGCGGTCAAGGCCGTGTCGCAGGCGATC